>JABWBP010000014.1 GCA_013360445.1 Calditrichaceae bacterium
AATCAAGCAGTTGGCCTACCAGCGCCACTTGCAGGGGATCAACCCGTTCACCGGCGCGGTCAGCTTGGACGGCAGCCAACTGCCCCAGGTTGGCGGGCACGAGAGCATCCGGCCCGGCTCCTCTTCGAGCATCGAAGACCTGCTCAGCTATAATGTGTATCGCTCCGATAACGGTACCAGCTTCGATATGATTGCCAACGTGCTCTCCCCGACCCTGACTTATACCGACAACGATGTGGTCAACGGAACTACCTACTGGTATTACGTGACCGCGGTGTACAACGAAGGGGAAAGCGGGCCCAGCGATACGGTCTCCGCTACGCCGATAGCGCCTTCCGAATTCTTCGATGACTTCGAATCCTACGCCCCCGGGGTGCAATTGACGGTTCAATCCACCAACTGGACCACCTGGAGCGGTACGCCCGGAACCGGTGAAGACCCCTTCGTGTCGGATGCGCAAGCTTTCAGCGGGTCCAATTCGGTCGTGATCGTGCAGAACAATGACCTGGTGAAGACCTTCGGCTCCCTGACCAGCGGAAAGTGGAAAATTTCCTTCTACGTCTATATCCCCACCGGAAAGGCGGGGTACTTCAACACCCTGGCCGGCTTTACGCCCAATCCCTTTAACTGGGCCATGGAATGTTACTTTGACCTCGGCGGGAGCGGACGCCTGTTAGGCGGCTCTTCAACGGCGGTGACCTTCAGTTGGGCGCCCGACACCTGGCAACTGGTCGAAGTGATCGTCGATCTCAATAATGACCTGGCGGAATTCCGCTTCAATGGCGCTTCGATCCACACCTGGCAATGGACTTTAGGCGCAAGCGGCGGAGGCAGCCCGCTGCGCTTAGACGCCAGCGACCTCTTCGGGGCCACGGCCAATGACCAGATGTATTTCGATGATTACGGCATAGAAGAATATATCGTTGGCATTGGCGATGATCAGCCGCAAATTCCCGCGGAATTCAGCTTGCAGCAAAACTATCCCAACCCCTTCAACCCGAGCACGGTCATCAAATACGCGTTGAAAGAGAACGCCAATGTGACCCTGACGATCTACAACATGCTCGGCCAGGAAGTAAAGACCCTGGTGAGCGCCCATCAGGCGGCGGGGATCAAGGAAGCGGCCTGGGACGGCACTAACAACAGCGGAGCGCAAGTGGCCAGCGGTATCTACATCTATCGCCTGGAAGCCAACGATTTCGTCGCTTCCCGCAAAATGCTGCTAATGAAGTGAAACCCGGATGGTTTCATCCCGACATTTAGCCAGGGAAAGCTGAGTCTATGTCGGGATCGTTCGCCGCAAAGCGCCACAGGGAGGTGGCGGCTCTCACCAGCGGCTTAACCCAGAAGGTTTCATCCCCCGAGTGGTGAAAACACTATATGCCGGTCTCGAAAGAGGCCGGCATTTTTTTTGCCCGCGCAATGCGCAAAGCCCCTGCGAACTATCCCGCACGCTGAAGCGCGGCAATCAAAGATTACCGCACTTCAGTGAGAAATAAGGGAGCCAGAAAAAAATAATGTACCCAACTGAGCGCACAGAGTTATTGAAACACATTAGCGTTCAGTGGTACAATAAAAAGGGCGAAAGTCCTAAACAAGCTGCTTCCCCCAAAAAAGTTCTTGACAGGCCATCAATTTCTTTATAAGTTCAAAACAAAAATTTAGGTAAGGCTAAAATTATTTTTTTGGAAAATGCAATGTATAACGAAGCGATCGAAGATTACCTGAAGAGCATTTACGAAATCCAGCAGGAGCAGGGCAAGGTGGCGACCACGGTGCTGGCCAAACGCCTGAACGTTCAACCGGCTTCCGTGACCGGGATGGTCAAAAAATTGTCCGACATGAACCTGCTAACCTACGAACCTTACCAGGGCGTGCAGTTGACCCAGCCCGGGAAAAAGATCGCCCTGGAAGTGATCCGCCACCACCGCCTGGTAGAGCTGTTTTTAGCGGAAGCGTTAGGGGTTCCCTGGGATAAAGTCCACCAGGAGGCGGAGAAATGGGAACACGTGCTCTCCGAAGAATTGGAAGAGCGCATCGACGCCCTGTTAGGCTACCCCACCCACGACCCTCACGGCGCGCCGATTCCCAACCGCAACGGGGAAGTGGCGGAGCGGCCCACCCTGCTGTTAGCGGACTTACTGCCCTCGCAGGCCGCGGTTATCGTGGAGGTAAACGACCAGGACCCGGAGCTGCTCCGCTACCTGGGAAGCCTGGGATTGTATCCCAACGCGGAGATCGTGCTGATAGAAGTAGCGCCCTTTGAAGGTCCCCTGAAGATCGAAATCCAAAATTCGGAAGTTATCCTGGGGGATAAAGTGGCCAGGCAAATCTTTGTTCGCAGGATTTGAGAATGAAAAGAGCATTTTCAATGATCATACAAATCGCCGGGGCGGGTATTTTTGCGCTCAGTTGCTCGGAATTGCTGCCGCCTGCGCCGGAGCCGGAAACGGTGCTGGCCGGGCCGCTGGAAGGGTTGACCGCGGAGCAGGTGCGCGCCCACTTTGCCGGCGATGGGGAATTCGGGAGGATTTTCAGCCGCGAGGAAGGATTGGGACCGATTTTCGTCAGCAACGCCTGCGAGAGCTGCCACATCGGCGACGGCAAAGGCCATCCCCTGAAAACCCTCACCCGCTTTGGCAGGTATGACGGAAATACCTGGAACCCCATGCTCGACCGCGGCGGGCCGCAGTTGCAGCAGCGAGCCATCAGCGGTTACCCGCCGGAAACGGTTCCCCCGGAAGCGACCGGGGTCACCCGCCTGCTCCCCCCGGCAGTAACCGGCATGGGTTTTTTAGAAGCGGTTCCCGATGCCGCCATCCTGGCCCTGGCCGATCCCGATGACGCCGACGGCGACGGCATCTCCGGCGTTCCGAACTATGTCCAGCCGCCGGAATACTTCACCCCGCAGCCGCACCACCTTCCCCAAAACGGGCTTTACATCGGGCGCTTCGGCAAAAAAGCCGCGGCAATCGACCTGCTCCGGCAGGTGGTAACCGCTTACAAAGAGGACATGGGCGTTACCAGCGATTTTGACCCCCGGGAGAACTTCAACGTGCAGGCCGGGCAGTTTACCGGCGACGAGGTAGCCGATCCGGAAGTCTCCGCCGCGACCGTGGGCAACGTGGTTTTCTACATCCGCACTCTGAAAACCCCGCCGCGGCGCAATGAGAGCGACCCGGAAGTGCGCGCCGGGGAAACGACCTTTGCCCGGATCGGCTGCGCCGGCTGCCACGTCCCCACCCTGCGCACCGGCTACTCTGACATTGCCGCGCTGCGCGAAAAGGAATTTCATCCCTACACCGATCTGCTGCTGCACGACATGGGGCCGGAATTAGACGACGCCTACACCGAAGGGAGCGCACTCACCTCCGAATGGCGCACCACGCCGCTGTGGGGAATCGGGCTGGCGGAAGATTCCCAGGGCGGCCGGGCGTTTTACCTGCACGACGGGCGCGCCACAACCCTGGAAGAAGCCATCGAATACCACGGCGGGGAAGCGGCCGGCAGCCGCAGCGCTTTCCGCAATCTTTCCCCGGAAGAGAAAGAGCAGTTGATCAAATTTTTGAAGTCATTGTAAGGCATTGCTTTTCCCCGGGAGAAATCCTTCGGGGCGGCAAAAAGAGGAGCGAACATGCGCCAGAACCGGCGGGAATTTATCAGAAGCTGTGCGGCAATTAGCGCGG
This sequence comes from Calditrichaceae bacterium, assembly GCA_013360445.1. Taxonomy (GTDB): domain Bacteria; phylum Calditrichota; class Calditrichia; order RBG-13-44-9; family J075; genus JABWBP01. The sequence continues at coordinate 3,687 of JABWBP010000014.1, forward strand.
GAATCGTATGTGGAAGCGGCGCCCTGCTGGTTAGCGGTTGCAGCAGCGTACAATACGTTCCTTTTGCTACCACAGAAAACGCCTTTGTGGTCAAAAAAGCCGCTTTCGGAGCGCAACCGTTCGTGCTGATCAAAAGCCGGGAATTTCCCGCCCCGATTTACATCGCCCGGTTAGCTGAGGGAAATTATGCCGCGGTGCTGCTGCAATGCACCCATAAACAGTGCGAGGTTTCCGCCGGCCCGGGGCTGCTGATCTGCCCCTGCCACGGCAGCGAGTTCTCCGTCACCGGCGAGGTGGTCAGCCCCCCGGCGGAGAAAAACCTTTATGCCTTCAAAGTGCGCGCGGACGCTGAGAACGTTTATATCGAAGCGCCTTAACTCCAGGAGTGCAAAACTTCAGTTTTGCACCTGACATTGAAGGTCTGTTATGAGTGCAAAATTTCAGTTTTGTAGCAGCAGCGGAGAAAAACGCAGATAGCGATCCAAAGATTGAAACCTGAATATGCAATGTCAAACTAAAGTTTGACACTCCGATTCAACAGGGCGAACGATGAACGCAATCCGAAAACTAAAACAAAAAATATACGGCGCGCCGATCGCCATCCTCCTAACTGCGCTTCCCCTGTGCGCCCAAAACGATACCAGCGCGGTTCAAAGCGCGGTTTACGAGCGGCCTTTTATCGAGATCGGGCAAAGCGCCACCGCCGTGGGCGGCTACTTAGAAGCCAATACCAATTATTTCCGGGAAGACGGGGTTTCGGAAGGATTCACAATGGAAATGCGCCGCTTTAACATCTTCCTGTACTCCACCATTATTCCGCGGGTGCGGTTCCTGGCGGAGTTAGAATTCGAGCACGGCGCGGAGGAGATCGCCCTGGAAACCGCCCAGGTGGATTTCGAGCTAAACCCGGCTTTTGTTTTGCGCGGCGGGGTGCTGTTGGTACCCCTCGGGGCGTTCAATCTCAATCACGACAGTCCCAAATGGGAATTTGTGGAGCGCCCGTTAGTGGCCACCCAGATCATCCCCTCCACGCTCTCGGACGTCGGCTTCGGATTCAACGGGAAAGTCTTCCCGGGCGGCCTCCTCCTGACCTATGACGCCTACCTGGTAAACGGCCTGGGCGAGGAGATCATTTTGAACGACGCCGGGCGCACCTTCCTGCAAAGCGGCAAGAGCGCGGAGCGCTTCGGAGAGGATAACAACGGAAGCCCTGCTTTTACCGCCCGGGCGGCGCTGCGGCGCCGCAACATCGGGGAAGTGGGAGTGTCGTTCTACCGCGGTTACTATAATTCCTATAAAATCGAAGGCGAGCAGGTGGATGAAAAACGCACCCTGCAAATCGCGGCGGTAGATTTCAACGCCGCGTTCTTCAAAGCGGCATTCAATGGGGAACTGGCCTTTAATTCCCTGGAGGTTCCGGGCGACCTCGCGGAGATTTACGGCAAAAAGCAGTGGGGAGGCTACATAGAAGTGGTGTACCCGCTGCTGCGGAGAAAAATGATCGGGTTTGAAAACGCGGTCGTCAACGCCGCAATCCGGGCGGAGCGCATCGACTACAACGTGGGCAATTTTGCTTCTACCGGGGAAAAAATCTACGATGAAGTCAACGCCCTGGCGCTGGCGCTCAGCTTTCGCCCCTCCGCCGGCACGGTGCTGCGGGCGAATTACCGCCATCACTGGATTCGGGATTTCCCCGGCAACCCGGCGATTCGCTCAGCCGGGTTTCAATTCGGGCTGGCGACCTATTTTTGAGGGGCAGGGATTGGGGATCGGACAGGGATGCTTGAAACGTAATGCGTATTCCGTAATGCGTAAAAGAGTTTACCCTGAGATTGTCGAAGGGTCGAAGGGTAATGCGTAAGACAACGCAATACGCAAACCTCTCAACCATTACGCATTACGAGTTACGAATCACGCATCACTCTTTTCGCATCACGTTTCACGCGTTAGGTTAATTAGGCAGCTAAAATATTGAAGGGACATTCACCATGGTCGATCCGATCATCGCGTTATCTATCGCCGCCGCCGGCCTGGCGGTGCTGTGGGTGCTCTTCCGCCCCGTGAAGGGTTACGTGTGGCAGTGGCAGCGCGCCATGCAGTTAACCGAGCGGGTGCTCATCGAGGACGCGTTGAAGCATCTCTATGATTATGAGTACAAAAAATGGTCCTGCACCCTGCAAAGCATGTCCGGGGCGTTGTCGATTGAAGGAGATCGCGCCGCCAAACTGGCCGGCCGGCTGGAGGAATTGGGGCTGGTGAAATCCTCCGGGCAGGGATTGGAATTAACCGACGAAGGCCGTTCCTACGCCCTGCGGATGGTGCGGGTTCACCGGCTGTGGGAGCGTTACTTGGCGGATAAGACCGGGCTGCCGGCGCAGGAGTGGCACAGCGAAGCGGAGAAGCAGGAGCATCGCTTGAGCCAGGGAGAGGCCAACGCCCTGGCAGAGCAGATGGGCCATCCCCGTTTCGACCCGCACGGCGACCCCATTCCCACCGCTTCCGGGGAGCTTCCCTCGCCCCGGGGAATATCTTTGACCGATTTACCGCGCGGAGAGGTCGCCGAGATCGTGCACCTCGAAGATGAGCCGGCAGCGATTTTCGCCCAACTGGTAGCGCAACGGCTGCACCCGGGGATGCAGGTGCGCATGTTGGATAGCAGCCCGGAGCGCATCCGCATCGTTGCGGAAGGAGATGAAATCTTCCTTGCCCCGGTAGTGGCGGCCAACGTTACCGTGGTTCCCCTGGCGCAGCCCGGCGAGGTCGCGGAAAAGGAAAGGGTTTATCGCACCTTATCGGAACTCTCCCCGGGAGAGGAAGGGAAAGTAACCGCGCTTTCCCGGGCGCTGCGCGGTTTGCAGCGCCGCCGCCTGATGGATCTGGGGATCGTTCCCGGAACCGTCATCCGGGCGGAGATGCGCAGCGCCGCCGGGGACCCCACGGCCTACAAAATTCGCGGCGCCACTATTGCGCTGCGCAAGAGCCAGTCGGATTTGATTTATATCGAGAAACGTGATGCGTAAAACGTAATTTTACGGAATACCCATTACGCATTTCGTATTCCGTATTGCGTAATCCGTTTTTGTTACGCATTACGTTTTACGAATTACCTTTTAAGAAACGAGGAAAACCTATGGCCAATACAAAGCAAGCAAGCGCCTGCGAAACCTGCCCGGTGCATCACGCCGGAAATTTGATCCGGCTGGGCATCAAGTTAGATAACGTGGACTTTGTGATCGCCCTGGCCGGCAACCCCAATACCGGAAAGAGCACGGTGTTCAACGCCCTCACCGGGCTGCGGCAGCATACCGGCAACTGGCCGGGCAAAACCGTGACCCGGGCGGAAGGGGCGTTCATGTACGCGGAAAAACGCTACAAAATCGTCGATTTGCCGGGCACTTATTCGCTCCTCTCGGCCAGCACCGACGAAGAGGTCGCCCGCGACTTCATTCTCTTCGGGCAGCCGGATGTTACCGTCATCGTGGCAGACGCCACCCGCTTAGAGCGCAACCTCAACCTGGTGCTGCAAGTGCTGGAAATTACCAACCGGGCGGTGGTGTGTCTGAACCTCATCGACGAAGCCAAACGGCACGGCCTGCAGGTAGATGAACGGCTCCTGGCAAAAGAATTAGGCGTTCCGGTGGTGGCCACGGCCGCCCGCCAGGGAGAAGGGATCCCGGAGCTGCTGCAAGCCATCGACGAAGTGGCCGCCGGGAAAGTAATTTGCAAGCCGCACCGGATCGGGAACGAATCCCCCGCCCTCAAACGCGCCCTGGAGGTTCTGGTCAAACAAATCGAAAGCCAGTTTCCCGGTTTGCCCAACGCCCGCTGGGTGGCCTTGCGCCTGTTGGAAGGCGATAAACGGATCACCGAAGCCCTGCGCAGCGGAGAACTGGGCGATCTGGGCCGGCCTCTAACGGTTGCGCAGGAAGCGGCGGGGGTTTGAAGATGTTATGGTGTTCATGTGTTCAGGTGCTCGAGTGCTCAGGTATTGGGGTTACAAGATTGCAAGAGCACACGAACACATGAACACCCGAACACCATAAAACCAGTACAATGGAGATTAGAAATGTCAGATAAGAATCCCAAAACCATAGAAACGATTCTTTCCACCGCCAGCACCCTGCGCTGGGAAGTGGGAGAGGATATGCACGAATCCTTGATGGAAGCGATCTACCGCGACGCCGCCCGCATTTCCGGGCGGGTGGTTGCCGAGGCGGGGAAAAAGCCCCGTTTCAATTGGGACCGCGCCCTCGACCGGCTGCTGACCAACCGCTGGACCGGCTTCCCGATCATGCTGCTGATCCTGGCGGTGGTATTCTGGATTACCATTGCCGGGGCGAACGTGCCCTCGGGGATGCTCGCTTCCCTGTTAGTGGATACCCTTCACCCGGCGCTGAAATCTTTCGCAACCAGCATCGGGACGCCCGGGTGGTTGAACGGCCTATTGATCGACGGAATGTACCTGGCCATGGCCTGGGTGGTGAGCGTGATGCTGCCCCCCATGGCGATTTTCTTCCCCCTGTTCACCCTGTTAGAGGATTTCGGTTACCTGCCCCGGGTGGCTTTTAACCTGGATAATATGTTCCGCAAGGCCGGGGCGCACGGCAAGCAGGCGCTCTCCATGAGCATGGGCTACGGCTGCAACGCCGCCGGCATCATCGCCACCCGGGTGATCGACAGCCCCCGGGAGCGGCTGATCGCCATCATTACCAACAATTTTGCCCTGTGCAACGGGCGCTGGCCGACCCAGATTTTAGTCGCCTCCCTGTTCATCGGCGCGCTGGCCCCCGCGGGGCTGGCCGGTTTCGTTTCTGCCGCAGCGGTGGTGGGCGTCACCCTGTTGGGAGTGTTCCTGACCTTTGCGGTTTCCTGGGCGCTTTCGCGCACGATTCTGCGCGGCGAAGCTTCCACCTTCAGCTTAGAACTGCCGCCCTACCGCCCCCCGCGCATTCTCAAGACCCTCTACACTTCGCTGGTCGATCGCACCATTTTTGTGCTCTGGCGCGCGGTGGTGTTTGCCATCCCTGCCGGCGCGGTGATCTGGCTGTTAGCGAATATTCACCTCTCCGGGGCGAGCCTTGCCGAACATATCGTGAACTGGCTGGATCCGTTCGGCTGGCTGATCGGACTGAACGGGGTGATTTTGCTCGCTTACATCATCGCCATTCCGGCCAACGAGATCGTCATTCCCACCATTTTGATGCTGACGGTGCTGGTTGCGGGCCTGGCCGGGGTGGGCGCCGGCGCCGGGGTGATGTTCGAATTAGGCGACGATTCCGCTTACCTGGCGGTATTCAGCGCCGGGGGTTGGACCCTGCTGACCGCCATCAACCTGATGCTCTTCAGCCTGATTCACAATCCCTGTTCCACCACCATCTACACCATCTACAAAGAGACCGGCAGCGTAAAATGGACTACCGTGTCCGCTCTGCTGCCGGTGGTGATGGGAATGCTGGTTTGCTTCTTCGTGGCGCAGGTGTGGCGGCTGGCGGGGGGATAAGAGAACGTCAGAAAATCAAATGCCGGGTTTTCGTAGAGACGCAACATGTTGCGTCTCTACCCGGTTATGATCCCACAAATAGGCATGGGCGTAAACAGGGAATAAAATGCCCCTGTTTTGTCGAACCGGCCGGGTATGCCTGCCATTCAATTTACTATTTCCCCTTTTCCGAATTATGTATTAAATTCCTTCCGAGCAAGGCAAATAAAGCAATCAAATATGAGGAGAAGGCCATGACCGGCCAACCTCTTTCCCGGCGGGAATTCCTCAAACAAGCCGCCCGTTACGGCGTGATCCTGGGCGGCGGGGGGATTGCTTTATCCCATCCTTCCTGGCTGCTCGATCTCCTGAACCCTGGTTTGAACGCCGCCGCGTTATTGAACGATCTGGCGAAGGAAGCCCCCCGGGCGCGCTTCTGGATATCCACCGCCATGCCCAACCCGGATTGCCTGGGCTGCCATACGCCCGACGAGATTGCAGCAGAAAAAACCCACGCGCACGAACAGGCAATCGTGAAATGCCTGCTCTGCGCCCAGGGCTGCATGATCAAGCAAGGAGAACGCGGCAAATGCCGGGCGCGGATGAACGTGAAAGGCGAATTGCGCAGCCTGGTCTATGGCCGCCCGATCACCATCCACGTTGACCCGATTGAAAAAAAGCCCTTTTACCATTTTCTCCCCGGCGCAAACGCTTACTCCCTGGCCACGGCCGGGTGTCCTTTGGCCTGCAAATTCTGCCAGAATTGGGAAATTTCCCAGGCTCGCCCGGAAGATTACCCGGTGGATTACGTTGCCCCGCAGGCGGTCGCAAACGCCGCGGCGTCGCGAAACGCTCCCATCATCGCCTTTACCTATAACGAGCCGACCGTGTTTGCGGAATATTTGCTGGATATTGCCCGGGCGGCCCGGCCGCAAAACATTCGCAGCGTCCTGGTCAGTTGCGGTTTTATGAACGCCGAGCCGCTAACGGAAATGTGCGAGGCGCTGGATGCCATCAAAATAGACCTGAAAGGATTCAGCGATGATTTTTACCGTGATGTTGCCGGCGCGGCGTTGAAGCCGGTGCTGCGCAGCATCAAGCAGGCGGCGAAAAGCGCGGCGCACCTGGAAATCGTCAACCTGGTGGTGCCGACCCTGAATGATTCCGAAGAGATGCTGACCGGCCTGGCGGAATGGGTGATGGGAGAATTGGGGCCGGATGTGCCGATCCACTTTACCCGTTTCCATCCCGATTACCAGTTGCCCAATCTTCCCCCAACCCCGGTGGCCACCCTGGAGCGGGCGCGGGCAATCGCCTTGCAAAAAGGGATTCATTACCCCTATGTGGGCAATGTTCCCGGGCACCCGGGAAACAACACCTACTGTCCCGGATGCGGCAGCGTGATCATCCGGCGGAGCGGCTTTTTTGTGCTGGAAATGCAGCTAAAAAAGGGACGCTGCAGCTTCTGCAACCATCCGATTGCGGGGGTGTGGGCGTAGGGAAGGAGCGGGGTATAATTGGCAATTGCCAATTGGCAATTGGCAATTACAGGAGCAGGAACAGGGGCAGGGGCAGGGTAAAATTACCAATTGCCAATGGCGGCAGCACCGGTTTATAATGATAGTCGCAACAGGTTTTTTATCATAGATTCGGGAAGCAACGGTATGAGTTACTCTAAAATGCTGCGAAACCCAAATGAAAACATGTTTACTTTTTCTGGCTCTCTTGTTGATGTTATTTATGGGGAGTTTTTATGTCATTGCCGGAGACAAATACGCAAAAATAGGTGAGCGCAAGCCGGCCGTGGCCGGGCAATTTTACCCGGACGCCGCCGCCAAATTGCGATCCGCGCTGGATCATTTTTTCCGCGACGCCAGACCGGCCGCGGTGAGCCGGCCGCTGGCGCTCATCGCGCCCCATGCCGGGTATATTTATTCCGGGCAGATTGCCGCCGATGCCTTCAACCAGGCGCGGGAATTTTCTTACGATCTCATTGTCATATTAGGCGCCAATCACACCACGCCGGGGTTTCGCGGGGTTTCCATCTATCCCCGCAAAGGATTTCGAACCCCCTTGGGATTGGCAGAGATCGATGAGGCGCTGGCGGATAGCCTGATCGAATCCGGTAAAGAGTGCTGCTTCGAACCGGCGCTGCACCGCGGGGAACATTCCGTGGAAGTGGAAGTGCCCTTTGTGCAATACGCCTTCCCGGGGGTAAAAATACTTCCCGCGGTGATCGGGGAGCCGGACCCGGATTTGTGCCTGAATTTCGGGCGGGCATTGGCGAAGGCGCTGAAGGGGCGCCGGGCGCTGATCGTTGCCAGCTCCGACCTTTCCCATTATCCCGCGCATGATGACGCGGTCAAAGTGGATCACCAAACTCTCGAGGCCATCGTGAAACTCGATCCCGTCTATTTGCACGAAATAATCCGGGCGCAGATGCAGCGCGACGTGGCGAACCTGGCCACCTGCGCCTGCGGGGAAGCGCCCATACTGGCAGCCATCGCTGCGGCAGAAGAATTAGGCGCTAATTGCGGAACCATCATCAGTTATGCCAACTCCGGGCAGACCTCCATCGGCAGCAAAAGGAGAGTGGTGGGCTATGGCGCGGTTGCGCTGAGCCGGGAGGAGCATTGCGAAAAAAACGCGGAGTCTATTGAAATGCCAACCGGGAAAGTATCCGGTGAATTGGCCGATGCGGATAAAAAAGCGCTGCTAACATTTGCCCGGAAAACCATCGCCGATTTTCTGGAAGGGGAGACGCTTCCCCTGCCGCGGGGATTTTCCCCCCGGTTGTACCAAAAATGCGGCGTATTCGTTACCTTGAGAAAAAACGGCGAACTGCGCGGCTGCATCGGGCACATGAGCGAGGATAAACCGCTCTGTGAGGTAGTGGGAGCCATGGCATTGCAGGCCGCTTTCGAAGATCCTCGCTTCGAGCCGCTTACCCGCGATGAGCTTCCGGAAATCGAAATCGAAATTTCCGTGCTGACGCCCTGCAAGGTGATTGACAGCGCCGAGCAGATTGCGGTGGGCCGCGACGGGGTATTGCTCAAACAGAACGGCCGCCAGGCGGTTTTTCTCCCCCAGGTAGCCTCCGAACGGCACTGGACCCGGGAAGAATTGCTGGATCATCTCTGCCTCAAGGCGGGAGTTAAACCCGGCAGTTGGGGAAAAGATACCCAGCTATTCACTTTCCAGGCGATTATTTTTCAGGAATCGGATTTCGGAATTAGCCGGTAGCTCCTTTTACTCGTGGGGGTTAAAAATCGCTTTTTGCGGAAGTGAAATGCGCAATCTGCGCTGCGCCCCCTCAATCATCAATTTTCAATCTTCAATGCGATAGTTGCTTCCCGTGGTTTTCTATCTCCTCATCATCGGATTTATTTCCATCCTCGGCCAGGTGGTTATCCTCCGGGAATTGAACGTGGCCTTCTTCGGGGTTGAATTGATTTATATCCTGGCGCTGGCGGTCTGGATGCTGGGCAGCGCTATCGGCGCCGCCCTGGGGCGGGGGGATTTCCTTCCCGCGCTTTCGCATATTTCTCTTTTATGGATCACGTTTGCAATTCTGCTCCCGCTGGATGCGGCTTTCATTCGCGGTTCCCGGGTGTTATTCGGCGGGGTTCCCGGGGCGTACCTGTCTTTTTTTCAGCAAATGGTCCTGTTGGCGCTGGCGCTTTTTCCGGTAAGTTTCCTGCCGGGATTATTATTCCAGTGGGCCGCCCGGCGCTACGTGGCCGGGGGAAAAACCCTGGCCCGCGCCTATGCCATCGAAAGCGCCGGCGGCCTGGCCGGCGGTCTGGCCGCCACCCTGTTGCTGAAATTGGGAGTGCAAAATTTTTCGATTGCGCTGCTGTGCAGTTTCGTATCGCTGGGGGCTTTTTTCCTTTACCGGGATAAAAAAGCATCCCGCTTCATACTTGCCGGGGGGCTGGCTGTAGCAGCGATCATTCTGCTGGCGGGATGGAAATCTTCTGCGATTGACCGCCGCCTGAGCGCCTGGAACCACCCCTTCCTGGTAGTATCGCGAGATACCCCCTACAGCCGGGTGACTATTACCGCCCGGGGCGGCCAGGTAGCAGTATTCGAGAACGACGCCCTGACTTTCGAGAGCGAAGGGACCGCTGCGGAGGAATTCGTACACCTGGCAATGCTGCAGCGCCCCGATCCCCAAACCGTGTTGGTGTTAGGCGGCGGCGGCGAGGGGATCATCACGGAGCTGCTCTATCATCCCTTGCAGCAAATCGATTACGTGGAGCTGAACCGGGTTTGGATCGACCTGGCGCGGAATTATTTGCCGGAAGACATCCGCGAATCCCTGCAAGCCGGGAACCTGCGCATCATTTTCGCCGATCCGCGCAAATTCCTGAGGGTATCCAGGGCTTCGCCATGGGCATCCATGGCTCCGCCAGAAGAGCGCCCTGCTTACGACGTGATCCTGGTGAGTATGCCGGAGCCGGCTTCCGGTCAGGCCAATCGTTTCTATACCCGGGAGTTCTTCGAACAGTGCGCCGCCCGGCTCAATCCCGGGGGCATCCTGGCGTTCCGGCTGCGCTCCGCGGAAAACCTCTGGTCGCCGCAGTTGGCTCGCCGCAACGGCAGCATCTTCCGAGCGCTGGCGTCCGTTTTTCCGGAAACAGTGGTATTGCCGGGAGTGACCAACCTGTTCATCGCCTCTCCTGCCCCGCTGGAGCGCAACCCGGAAATCCTGGGCGGCCGGCTGGCGGAAAAAAACCTGCCCGCCCGTATGGTTACCCCGCCCTATGTTCGCTATCTCTACACCAATGACCGCTTTTCCCGGGTGGCCGAAGTGCTGGCGAAAAGCCCCGCGCCGGTCAACAGCGACGCCCGCCCGGTTTGTTATCAATATACCATTGCCATCTGGCTTTCCAAATTTTTCCCCGCGCTGGCGCAATTGGATCTCTCCCCTTCCGGGCGCGCCGGGAAATATATGCTGCTTTTTAGTGCGGCGGCGATAATCCTGCTGCTCCTGGCGCGGCGAAAGTTAGCGCTGCGGCGGATGGCGCTGGCAGGAATTGCCGGTTTCCTGGGAATGGTTACGGAAACCCTGGTGATCCTGCAATACCAGGTCCATCATGGAGTGCTGTACCAAAACATCGGAATTTTGCTAATGGCGTTTATGGGCGGGCTGGCGTTAGGAGCGTTTGCGACCGAGGCGTACCTGCGGAATCATTCCGGAAATATTCCCCGGCTGCGAAGAACCGGGATGGGGCTGTCAGGCGGTTTTGTGCTGGCGAATCTGTTGTTCGCAGCCGGATTTGGCGCGGAAATGCTGAGAGGGCTGCTTTCCGCCGCGATTTTGTTAGGAATTGCCGGATTCCTGGTCGCGGGTATTTTCTCGCTGGCCAGCCTCTACCGGGTAGAGAATCGCCAGGCAGTTATTTCCCCGCTCTATTCCGCGGACCTGGCCGGCGGCTGTGCCGGATCGATCCTGGCCAGCCTGGTTTTGATTCCCCTGGCCGGGTTGGCCGGCTCTGCGTACCTGGCGGCGGCAATGGCAGCGGCGGCGGCGTTGCTGCTGTGGTAGGCTCTCCCCAACCGGTTATACAAAATTTCGCAGCATCAGCTCGCCGGGATAGGGATTCAGGTAAACCTGCTCCTCCATCCACGGCACCGGGCAGCGGCGAAGATGGTGCTTCACCAGGGTGATGGGAACGACCAGGGGAATGAATTGTTGCCGGTACTGTTCGATGAGCGCCGCCATCTCCTGCCGGTCTGCGGAGTCCAGGGTTTTTTTGAAATATCCCATTACGTGGTAGAGCACGTTAGCGTGCTTCCGCGGGGTGGCGTTGATTTTCAAGCCGGCCATGAATTGTGCGGCGTATTCCGCCAGAACGGCGTCGAAGCGCGATTTTCCCGCCCCGGCTACCAGTTGCCCGAGTTCCCGGTAGTGCTTCGGGCTGTGCGACATCAGGGTCAGCTTGTGGCGGGTATGGAATTTCACCAGGTCGCCGGGCCGGGGGGCGCTTTTCAGGAATTCCGTTAACCGGTAATAGGCAAACACCCGCTCGATAAAATTCTCCCGCAGGCGCGGATCGTTCAGCCGACCTTCCTCCTCGATGGGCATCAGGGGAAATTTCTCCAGCAGCGCCCGGGCATACATGCCTACCCCGTCGCGGGTGGGAATTTCGCTGGGACCGTACACCCGCACCCGCTCCATTCCGCAGGAGGGGGAATCCTTCTTCAAAATGTACGCGTGCAGCTCCGATTGGGCGAGTTTTTCTACCCGCTCCCGGGCGTAGGTTTTCATTCTCGCGGTGTAATCCGTCGCGCTTTTGGCGCCGATCAGCCGGGGATTCGCCGCGGTTCCCACCAGGCGGATGTTCTCCCGGGGAACGCTCATCCCGATCTCCACTTCCGGGCACACCGAAATCCATTGGAAGTAGCGCCCTAAGGTTTGGGTGAGGAAAGAATCGTGTTTATGCCCCCCGTCGTAGCGCACTTCCATGCCTAACAGGCAACTGCTGATGCCCACCCGGATTTGCGGTTCGTCAGGAGGGGGCGGGAAGAGGTTGTTTTTCCCGGGATCAGAAAGATTCTCCATTTTTGCACCTTTCGTTAAAACTGAGGCATGTTCAATTCACCGGAATGCGGCGTTCCGGCGCGGCATTCGGTTTTATCCCCGCTCTATGGCGCCCGGAAGTTTATAACGCCATCTTTTTAAAAACAATAGGTTACTATTCAGCCACAGAGGTCACAGAGAAAGAATTTAAGACTCTCAGAATCATTATTCTTGTATATGGAACATTTTTTTCTAATAAAGGGGTTTGTCTGAATAGTTACAACAATAGAATCAAGATTACCAAACTCAGGCCCCGGGGCCGTAGCCGTGACATCTTTTGACAACCCTTTACCGCCCCATGACATCTTCCCCGTTTCCGGCTCCGTAAACGAGAAGTGGATAGAAAAAATGGAACATGAACCCATAAAGTAAAAAGGAGAAGGTCATGAAAACAATGGTGATGATGTGGATCGCAGTGCTGAGCCTGGCCGGTTTGGCGCAGAGTGCGGCAGTGGTGGAAAATGCGCCCCGGAATTATGAAATGGCGCTCAAGTCCGGTAATGCAAGCGTGGTTGAATCCGCGCTCTTTCACGTAGTGAAATTCAAAATTTTCTACACCGAGCAGGATACCGAAAAGTTGGCCGCGATGCTGGAAAAATTAGCGAGCGACGGGGAAACCGGCGCCATCCGTTACAAAGCCTACCTGGCCGGCCAATTCCTGAACGACCCGGCGCTGCTGGCAAAAATCGAGAAACAGGATTATAAAGACGGGGACCGGTTTTTCAGGATGCTGGCGGAAGAATTGGAAAAGGAGCTTTTAGCCGAAAGATAACATGACCCCCTCCTGTGCTAACCCAACCGCCCGGGCGCCAAGGCCCGGGTGGTTTTTTTATGCAACAAAGGCTCCGTACCTCCGTTTCGGAAGAATCCGTTGAAAGTAAATCAGGATAGTGCTACATTGTCACGAATTAATCGCAGAGGCTACGGCTATGTTCGAGTTTACGGAAACCATCGAGGGAAAAGCGGCCATCCTGAAGATTTCCGGGATTATGGTGGACCCGGATGCCCTGACCTTAAACGAAAAAGTAAAAGAATTGATGGAGCGTCAAATCCGCCATATTGTGCTGGAAATGAGCGCAATCAGATTGATGAATAGTTGCTTTGGCCTGGGAGTGATCGCCGGCTGCTGGGCTTCGGTCAGCCGCGCCGGGGGGAAAATGACCATCGCCAATCCCAGTTCCAAAGTGCTGCAATTGCTGAAAATTACCCGCCTGGATGAAATTTTGGAAGTTGCCGAAAGCGTGGAAGACGCTCTCTCCGGCGACCGTTCCTGATCCGCCGGAGAGAAACTTCCGAGGTAACTGCTCAGCCCCTATCGGTGATCTAACAGACAGACAAAGAGAAACGATCGAGCAACAACAGGAGCAAATTGTGCAGTCGAGTGAGCGCGGCAAAGAACTCGAAGATCGGCTTGCGCTCAACTCTCGTAACAGCAGCAAGGCTCCCTCGGCACTCCGCCATTACTTCATCAAAATCATCTTCCGGCTGTAGATCTGATTTCCGGCAATCATCCGGTAGATATAAACCCCGCTGGCAACCGCTTCCCCGGCGGAATTCCGGCCGTCCCACTGCACCGTGTAACGCCCGGCAGCCAGGCGCTCGTTCACCAGGGTTTTCACCTTCTGCCCCAGGAGGTTGAAAATGCTCAACTCTACATTGCTGAATGCTGCCTGCCCCGTTGGGGAAAGCTGAAAGCTGATCGCTGTAGCGGGATTGAAGGGGTTGGGATAATTCTGCTCCAGTAAAAATCCCCGCGGAATCTCTGCCAGGGGCTGGGGAGCTATCCCCACCACCCCGCCGGTGGTAGTGTGCAGAATGCTGCCGTAATTCCCTACCATGGTACCGGTGTTGGCATCGGTAAAAAAGACAGCATTCAGTTCTTGCGAGGTTCTGCTGACCTGGGGCGTCCAGGTGGTCCCGCCATCGGTAGTATGCAGCACGGTTCCCAATCTTCCGACCGCGGCTCCGTTGTTGGCGTTGGCAAAGAAAATGTCGAACAGATCGCTGGTGGTGCCGCTGGTTTGGCCGGTCCAGGTGGTTCCACCATTCGTGGTGCGGCGAATGGTACCGTTATTCCCTGCCGTCCAGCCGTTATCGGCGTCCACAAAACAAACCGCATTCAACGCAAAGGGAGTTCCGCTGGTTTGCGGGGTCCAGTTGGCTCCGCCATTGGTGGTGCGGAGGATCGTGCTGTTGGTGCCGCCGGCGCCTACCACAGTTCCGGTATTGGCATCGATAAACCAGACCCCGTTCAGGGTTTGAACGACTCCGCTGGTTTGGGGAGCCCAATTCACGCCGCCATTGGTGGTACGCAGGATGGTTCCGCCGACTCCTACCGCGGTGCCGTTATTGGCGTCGCTGAAAAAGACATCTTCCAACCAATTGGTGGTTCCGCTGGCCTGGAATGCCCAAGTTACTCCGCCATTAGTGGTGCGGTGCATAAGGCCGGACTGGCCTACGGCTACTCCAATATTGGCGTCCCCGAATGAAACGGCATTAAATGATACATTTCCCTGCACCGTCCAGGTAGCGCCGGCGTTGGTGGTGCGGAGCAATTTTCCCCCGCCGCCCACCACCACGCCGGTATTGGCGTCGGTGAAAAAGACATCATTAAAGGAATCATACGGCCCGGAGGATTGCTCGGTCCAGCTAACCCCGCCGTTGGTAGTGCGCACTAAATAGCCCAATTGCCCCACTGCGAATCCGTTATTGGCGTCGCTGTAGGCAATGCCGGTGGGAGTCCAGTTCGAGCCGGTACTCTGCCAGGTCCAGGTAGCGCCGCCGTTGGTGGTACGCAGAATGTTGCTGCCGGTAAGATCCAGCCCCACAATCGTTCCATGGTTCGTATCGGTGAAGAAAACGCCTTGCAGGAATCCAATCGACCCGCTGGTTTGGGGCGTCCAGGCGGCGCCGCCGTTGGTGGTGTGAACAATCGTACCGTTCCAGCCGACCGCGGTACCGGTATTGGTATCCAGGAAGTGCACGGCGTTGAGAGTGCTGGAGGTCCCGCTGGTTTGCGGCGTCCAGTCGGCCCCGCCGTTGGTGGTGCGAAGGATGGCGCCGTTATTTCCCACCACGGTACCATGGTTGGCGTCCGTGAAGTGAACGGCATTTAGCGCCGCAGTGGTTCCGCTGGTTTGCTCCACCCAGTCTGCCCCGCCGTTAACAGTTCGGATGATCCTCCCGTTGGAGCCTACCGCGGTACCGGTATTGGGGTCAGTAAACGAGACGCCATAGAGGAGGGCAAATGGAACGCCGCTGGTTTGCATGCTCCAGCTTGCTCCGCCATTGGTGGTGCGGATGATAGTGCCGAAAAACCCCACCGCGGTGCCGGTGCTGGCGTTGGCAAACGAAACGCTGTAAAGCCAGTTGGAAGTGCCGCTGGAAATTTCTGCCCAGTTTGCCCCGCCGTCGGTGGTGCGGAGAATGGTACCGAAGTGCCCGACTGCAACCGCGGTATTGGCGTCGAGAACCGCCACGGAGGTCAGGTCGCTGCCCTGCGGTTTGGGATTTTGCCAGAACCAGCCGGATTGCGCAAAGGCAGCGGCGCTGGCCATCTGGATCAACAATATATAATATATAGATTTCATCTATATTCTCCTTAAGGTTTAGTGAAGGATGAATTTCCATCAAAAGTCCCTACGTCTGCAGGGCGCTACGACAATATAGGGCTTTGATTTCTTGAATCGCTATGAATTTAATACCGCGAGAGGAATGCAAAAGTAATCCTGCGGATGGTCTTCAGACCTCAACGCAGGGTTTAACGCAGCTCCTCCGGCCCGATAATCCCCCCGGATATTACCGCTTTCATCCCCTCTTCGATGCTCCAGCCGGGGTCGCGGGTTTGCGATTCCCGCACGATCACCAGGGTTCCGCTGGTGGGATTGGGAGGGGTGGGCACGTAAACTTTCAGAAGCTTCTCGTTGTTATTTTTCCGGTCGATGACCGCGCCGGTTACAAAACCGACCGTCCACATACCCGGCATCAGAAAATCTACTAAAACGACTTTTTTGAACGCCTGGCGCTCCGGCAGCAAAAAAGTGGAGGAAAGCTGCTTGCCCACCTGGTAGGTGGTTTTCACCAGGGGAATGCGGTCGGAGATTCGTTCGATCAAATTGAAAAATTTTTTCCCGACAAAATTGCTGCCGACAATTCCAATCAGGTAAAAAATTATCAGCAGTATCACGATGCCCAGTCCCGGGATCGAGAAACCGATCAGATTGTCGATCAGCCCGGTTACCCGCCGGTCGATGCTGAGGTAGAGCAACCGCACCACAAAATACGAAAGCACCAGCGGAATAATCGCCAGGATGCCGCGAATGATGTATTTTTTTATATGGCTGAAAAATCCCTTCATACAGACGCTCCGTTTTCAATTGGCAATTGCCAATTGCCAATTGCCAATTCAAAAACTCTTCACAACAGCAAATGCAGAGAAAAAACCAGGTTTTCCGGCAGTTCCGGGTCGAGGCTTTGCAGGTACAGGGAAGACCGCGCCCGCTTATTCTCCACAAAAGGCCGGATTTGGAAGAGAAATATTTTGCCTTCCATGAACCCCAATTCCACGTCGAAAGGCCCGCCCGACTCGATTCCCGGGGTTTCGGCCATTTTTTGTTTGATTTCTGCGGCCGCGGCGCGCAATTGCGCCAGGTCTTCCGGCTCCAGAATGGGGCGGTGGAAATCGGCAAACCCCTTTTCCGTGCCCCCGCTTTCCGGGAGAAGGGTATATTTTACCTCCCGGGAAGGGGAGAGAAGCAGGTTGGTTCCATCCCGGCGCAGCAGATAGGTCTCGGCGATCTGCCCCTCCACCGCACCGCCGGCCCCGCGGTTAAACGCTACGGTGATATCATCGACTGCGCCGGCCATCATTCCGGAGGTGATCATCACCCCGGATTTGTCCACGTTGACGGTGGGCAGGATCAGGATAGAGGGGTACACGTTTTCCGGATTGAGCAGGTATTTCTGCCGCCAGCGGTAACTGCGCTCGCTGTAAGGCGAGGCCCAGACGTCGCGAATTCCCTGCAGAATTTTCTCCTCTTCCACCACGTTGAATACGGTCAGGTTCAGCCCGGCGCCGGTAAAATCCTTCAAATCTTCCATATTGGTATCGCTGCGGATGAACACCGCCTTGCGCCCCAGCGGGGTCCCGAAATGCTTCTCGAACGCCCGCCGCAGCCAGTAATCGAACTCCGGCAGAAGGGGAATTTGGCGGATCGCCTCCCGCAGTTGCGCCAGGCGCAGGAGCACCCGGTTTTCCACGCTCTCCTCGCCGGCGCCGTTCTTCCGCTCCTGCGCCGCCCGGCGGAAGGTGGTTTGCAAAAATTCCCAATAAGTGGAATCGCTGCCGGGCATGGGTTGATCCAGGTGCTGGCGGAAAATTCCGAAGGGAATGGCAAATCCCTCCGCCACTTTACCGGGGAAGAGATATTTCAACTCTCCCAAGTTCGCGGCTTTGGGGCCGCACAGCCGCCCGGAATCGGAAGCGCGCAGTTCTCCCAGGCCGATCAGCTCCCGGTAATCTAAGCGCAGTTTATCGACCGGCACGGCAATTTTTTCTTCCGAGCGCTGGGTGACTGCAAAAAGGACTTTTTCCTCGCGGCTCATCTCCGATTCCGGCTTCAGGATCACCCGCCCGCGCGGGGAAACCGCGTAAAAAAAAGATTGGCCGGAATAAGGGGCTAACTCTTCCAAATGCTGCGGGGAGAATACCGCGTTGGGAATTCCTAAATTCCTCGCCAACAGTTGCACGTGGGAAACCAGGTTGCCCTCCGCCGCCGTCCCGATGCCGGCCACCGGTTTCAGATCGAAGGGGGTGCGCTGCAAGAGGTATATTTTTTGAGCTGAAAATTCGATAGAATCCGCGGCCCCGGCAACCACTACCAACTCTCCTTTGGCAAAGCCGGGATTAAGCCCGCGAATCTGTCCGGGATTGGAAATCCCCGCTACCTGGCTTTGCAGCCCGGCGATTTGCGCGGCGAGATCCTTTAACTTTCCTACGGTCTCCCCTAATGGCAGCAGCGCCGTCCCCCGCACCCGGTCGTCGATGAACCCGTGGGTTAGAGGCTCGAAGGAGCCGAACAGCGCCGCGGCCGGCTCATAGATTGCCCGGATCATGCCGGTTCCCCACTCCACCACCCGGCCGGCCAGCTCGCCCTGCTCCCAAAAGGTCTTGAAAGGCAGCTCTTCCTGCCCCGGGGCGAGCGCAAAGTGCGGTTCCACGCTCTCCCATTCCCATATTTCCAGGTAGCCGGCGCCGGCGGCGGTCCTGGCCAGGGCGTAATTCTTTTGCAGCAATTCGCCCACGGTTTGCGGATTCCAGGACATGGCCTGGCGGAACAGCAGGGTTTCCATCTCATTGGACAAATCCAACAGCGACAGGCGGGTTTTGGGGGATGAAATACCCGGAAGCGACTTGCGGAGCGCCCACATCAGTTCGGCAATGTCCGCGCATTGATTTGCCAGGAAGGCTTGCGCTTCCGGCAGGGAATCCGGCGGCGGGGTGCGGTAGTTCTTGATCATCCGTTGCAATGGCCCGGCCAGCGGGGAGTCTTTCGGCAGCCGGTTGAGGTAGGGGGCAAGGCTCTGCATATCGAAGGGCCGGTAGGCCAGCTCCAGCGTCGCGATCAATTGCTTAAGGAGCGAATCCATGGGGGCGGGGATGCGATTTTGGTTCCGCTCCCGGAAATTTTTGACCCGGTCGAGGTCGCCCGGCTCCGGGTGGTTGTGCAATTTCACCCGCAAATTGGTAAACGCGGCCAGGGAATCGCCGATGACCGTGGAGAGGGCGCGTATTTTTTGCCAGCGATTATCGCCGGCGCGGTGGGGAATATCTTTGCAGGCCTGGCGGAGCAGAAAGAAGCGCGAGGCCAGGATTTCATCGTTCCCGGCCAGGTAGGTGAGGAAGTTGATCCCCCAGCGCTCCTCGTCTTCCGCCTGGATGGCCCCGCGGTAATAGCGCGCCCGCCGCAAAATCCAGCCGTCATCCACGGCCTGGAGGTATTTTTCCAATTGGTACTGTTTGAGGCGGGAATTCCGGTTAGCCTCATCCCAGAATTCTTCGAAAGGCGCGCCGGCTAAAATCTGTCCCAGGTAGATGCCCTGCTCGCCGGCTAACTTTTGCACCACGTTTTTGGGCAGGGCGTGCTGAATGCCGCCCGGCTCCGGGCAGCGCTCCTGGGGAGGCAATATCGTTCCGTCGGGGCAAAACCAGCGAATCGCTTGGTAGGGGCCCCGTTCATCTTTTTTGAAATCTTGCACTAATTGTCGGATTTCTTCCGGGCTGAGCGCCTGGGAAAAACCGCGAAATCCCGCCGCCAGGATTCCCAGAAATACCGGCAGCAATATCCTGAACCGCCAATCAGAAGGCCTCGAAGGATTCGCCATCCGTTCCTCTCCGCAAAAATATTCACGGCGCAAGATACAAAGAAAATCGCGCAAGTTGATGGGGATTTTATTTTAGGGCAGTTTTGGGCGATGGGGAAGGCCGCGCCGCGGTGAATTTTCACGGGGTGCAGCGCCGCGCTGTTAGTTTCGCATCGGAAAGTGATGCTCGAGGAGGCTACTTGCGGCGCTCTCTGCGCAAATCCGGCAGGCTGCCGGGATTCGAGAGATCAGGATATATCCGCCACGCTTTTATCCTTCACGGCAGGCTCTTTTTCCGCTGCTTTGGAGCGCCCGTTTCTGCTGGTGTTCTCTTCGGGAACGCTGTGAACCGCGGAATCGCTATGGTTATTGGGATTCGGTGGTTGAACCGTCAGGCGAGGCTCTTTCCCGTTCTCCTGGTGATTCTGGTACAGCGAAATCAAAAAACCGAACAGTAGAATGCCCCCGATAATGGCCAGGGAAACGCTGGCGGGAATCGGGAAATGGTGATTCATGATCATTTTCACGCCGACGTAAACCAGCACCACGATAATACTGGTTTTGAGGTGTTGGAACTTTTCTATCATGGCGGCGAGGGCGAAATACATGGAGCGCAGGCCCAGGATGGCAAAGATATTGGAAGTAAAGACCAGGAAAGGATCGCGGGTGACGGCAAAAATGGCGGGAATGGAGTCGATGGCAAAGAGCACGTCGCTGCTTTCTACTACTAACAGGGCGATAAAGAGCGGGGTAACGGCGCGTTTTCCGCCGATGTGAGTGAAAAAGTTGTGTCCCTCGAATTTGGGGCTGACCCGGTAAAATTTCCGTACCACGCGCACTAACAGATTCTTTTCCGGTTCGATTTCCACATCCTTGAAAATCAGCATTTTGGCGGCTGTGACGATCAATAAACCGCCGAAAACATAAATCATCCAGGAGAATTGGGCGATCAGGGCGGCCCCGGCGAGAATCATGATCCCGCGCATGATGATCGCGCCTAAAATCCCCCAAAACAGCACCCGGTGCTGGTATTTCCCGGGCACCCGGAAGTAGGAAAATATCAGCGCGATGACGAAGATATTGTCCATGCTGAGGGATTTTTCGATGATATAACCGGTAAAAAACTGGATGGCCGCCTCTCTGCCGCTGAGATCTCTTACACTCTCGCCCCCGATTTCCATGATATTATAGTTATATAAATAATAAACTCCCACGTTGAATAGCAGCGCCAGGAAAATCCAAAAAGCGGTCCATTTCATCGCTTCCCGGATGCCGATGACGTGATCCTTGCGATTAAAGACCCCTAAGTCGAGCGCCAACATAAGAATGATAAAAATGATAAAACCAATCCAAAGCCAGATAGCCATGAAATACTGCTCCGATGCAAATTATGGTTGTTTTAGGCCTTTTTAGAAATCAACAGGAAGCGTAAACGAATGTTAAAAGATAGAGGAAATGTTTCAGGCCGTTACGGGCGTTTTTTTTACTGAGAAAAGAAATCCTTTTTATCGGTTCAATGAACAATCTTACGAGGCAATCTATGCAAGCCCTATTAATATGTTGTGACGTTTCTCAAAATACCCGATTCCGAAACGGCGGCGGCAATCTTCATTACCGCGTTGGCGCGTCTGTCGGTCAAAGCCAGCGCTTCTTTTTGAAAAGCAGCAAAAGCCCCCCGCCAACCATCAGGGTAATGATCCAGAAAACCACGTAGCCGTAGGGGCTTTCTAATTCCGGCATGTTCAGGGGGCTAACGCCGGTGTCGAAGTTCATTCCGTAAACCCCGGCGAGGAAGGAAAGCGGGATAAAAATCGTGGAGATGATGGTCAGAACTTTCATGACTTCATTCAGACGGTTGCTCATCTGGGTCAGGTAGATATCCAGCACCGAGGAAACCCGCTCACGGTAGTTTTCCAGGGTATCGATGACCTGGATGGTATGGTCGTAGAGGTCGCGGATGAAGTGGGTGGTGGCTTTTTTGATCAACAGCGATTCGCTGCGCTGCAAATTGCTGATCACCTCGCGCAGGGGCCAGATCGCTTTGCGAAGCTCCAGGAGTTGCCGTTTCAGATGATGGATTCTGCTCACTAAGGAAGGGTCGTGGTTCTCCAAAACCGCGTCTTCCAGGTCTTCGATCTCTTCGCCTAACCTTTCTAACACCAGGAAGTAGTGGTCCACGATGATATCCATGATGGCGTATCCTAAGTAATCGGCCCCGTTTTTGCGAATCCGGCCTTTACCGGTTTCGATATGGCTGCGCAAGGTATCGAAAACGTCGCGCTGCGCTTCTTCCTGAAAAGTGATGACGAAATTCTTCCCCATCACTAAGCTGACCTGCTCCTGGGCGATTTCTTCGTCGTAATCCTCGTACTGGATCATTTTGAAGATGACCACGATGTAATGATCGAACACCTCCACCTTGGGGCGCTGGTGAGTGCTCAAAATATCCTCTACCACCAGGGGATGGATATCGAAATGCTGCCCGATTTTTTCCACAATCGGCGTTTCGTGCAGCCCGTCGATGTTGATCCAGGTAACGGTTTGACTCTCGCGGTAGGGGAAGGTCTCTTCGATGTTTTCTACGGTTTTGGTATGATAATTTTTTTCGTCGTAGTCGATCACGGTAATTTTAATCGGCTCCGCCTTTTTTTTGCCCACATAGACCGGGCTGCCGGGGGGCAACCCGATTTTGGCGGAGCGCTTGACCACCTGGTCCGGCATAATGACACACCTCCGAGCCGTTTTTTTTGCCAGAAACAGTAATACCGGCATAACTTACGGCATTCCAGCCAGGAAAGCAAGGAATCGCAGGAATTCACAAGTCAAGCGGTAAAATAACCGAAAAAGTGCTCCCCTTGCCCACCTCGCTTTGCACCCGGATTTCGCCCCCGTGTTTTTGCACGATATTGTAGGCGGTGGATAATCCCGATCCCATTTTGACCCGCTTTTCATCGGCGGAAAAACCGAACATAAATATTGAGCTTAGTTTGTCGGCAGGGATTCCTCTACCGGTGTCGGAGAAACGGATATGGATTTGTTTGCCCTTTTTGGCGGGGGCATTTTCTAAAAATGATTTGATATGAATGGCGCCTGCGCCGGAAATGGCCTGGCGGGCGTTTTTCAGAATATTCAGGAATGCCTGGTTCAGCTGCGCGGGATAGCAGCCGATTTTGGGAATCTGCCCGTACTCTTTGACCAGGTGAATGTTTTGCATAAACTCGCTCCCCAGGAGGGTAATGCTGCTATCGATGCCTTCGTGCAGGTCCACCACCCGGTATGCGGATTCATCCAGCCCGGCAAAATTTTTTAAGCTCTTTACCAGGGTGGCAATGCGCTCGCCGGCGATCAGGGTGGCGTGAGTGCTATCTTTGAGGATTTTCAAGGCCCGGGGAAGCTGTTCGTTATTCCTGATCTCTTCGATAGAGCGGCTTTGCTCCAAAACGGTCTCGATCTTATGGATACAGCGCCCGGCGACGTCGATAGAACTGTTTACCGTTCCGACCGGGCTGTTGATTTCGTGGGCAACGCCGGCAACCAGGCTGCCCAGGGCGGCCATTTTTTCTTTCATGATCAACTGCTCCTGGGTGGCTCTTAATTCTTCCATGGCGGCGTAAATATCCAGGTTTTTTTGGATGATTTCGGTCTTTTGTTTTTCGAGAATATGGGATTTTTCCTCCAATTCCGTATTGGCTTTTTGCAATTTGTCAGCTTGCGCCCGGAGTTTTTCAGCCTGCATCTCCATATTTTTTTTGGCCTCCCGGAGCGATCTGGCCATGTGGTTGAAGGAGCCGGCCAGCGCGCCGATTTCATCCTTGCGGCCAATATCCAATTGAACGTCAAGATCTCCTTCGGCGATTTTTCCGGCGGCGGCTTCCAGTTCCCGCACCGGCCGGACAATCAGGCGCACAAATACCGTCGCAATGATGATGGACAGAATGATGGTGCCGATGAGCAGGCTGATCGCGATGCTGCGCGTAGAACGATAGGTTATATCCGCCCGCTTTGCCGATTCGAATACATTTTTTTCGTATCCGGCGACCACCTTCTTCAAATCGCTGCTGAAGATGCTATAAACCGTGCGAGCCTCTCCGTTCAACAGGTCTGCCGCCTCCTCAGCCTTATTTTCCCGGGAGAGCTTGAAAAATGTAAAACTCAGGTCCTGGTATGCTTCCCACTGCTGGTCGAAATGGGAAAACAACTCTTGCTCTTCTTCCGAGTAGATGCCCAATTGCCCCGCTTCCGTCCTGAGGGTATCGTAGGTATCCAATCTTTCGTTGATCTGGTCGATTAATTTGATCATGGTTTCCCGGAGTTCCTCTTTGCTCTCTTCATCATCGGCGAAAGCATATTGGAGCTGGCTTCTTCGCAAATCCGCGGTGAGCAGGTTAATATCGCTGACCGCCACTGCCCGGGGAAGCCAGTTGCGGGTCAACTCATCTACTTCGGATTTGATGGCGGCCATCTTGCGGATGGCAAAAATGTTAACCCCCGCCATAATCAAGAGAATGAGGCCAAGAATGATTTTTTGTTTGCTCCTCAGTTTCATGTCTCTGAATTTCATAGTATTTCCCTGACCATTCGCTTTGCGTTTTTTCCCCGCGAAAAGAATCGAAACGTGATGCGTGAAACCTCTTGCGCAATGCGTATGACGTATTCCCTTTTTTTACGCAATACTCAAAAAGCTACTCCTTACGTTTCACGCATCCCTCCTTATTCATCCTTTTCCGTTTCAGGCTCAATAACAATCAGCACCTTAACCTTTTCCGTTACTTTGGATTGGCTGACAAACCCGACGGAACCGGGGGTGGCGGCGACTTTTTTTACCACGGCTTCCTCAGTTTCCAGGGCTTCCGGGGGATCGCCTTCGCCGGAGAGCATTTTCTTCATCCAGATAGATTTCATGCGCGAGATGGATTTGCCGAGGTATTTATAAAATGTCTCCTTTACTTCGCTCTTAGGCTTCAAGTCGAACACAACCACCGGCTCGCCGTTATCCCACAAGCGTATCTCGCGAGAATAAAAATCCAGCAGCTCCGCCTGGCTGATATTCTCTTGCTTGACCAAGGGATGGGCGATCACCACCACCTGCGCTGCGGCCATATCACCCAGCGACAGGCATATCAAAAAAGTAAAGAGAAGTAGCTTCATGCTGCATTCCGGGCGCATTTTTGTTCTTTCCTGCTTAACAAATAGAGAACCAGGCTCAAAAGAAAACGGAAATTGCCAGGGCGTAAACCTCGAAAGCTTCGCCCGAGAAAATTTCCGGGGGAAGGGTGGTATCCACATCGACGCGGGCAACCTGCCCTTTCAAAGCAATCCGGTCGCTGAAGTTGTAGGATACGCCGCCGGTGACCACGCCGGCGTCCCCGACATATTTTACGAATTGTTCATCGACAATCTCTACCTGGTGCTCCCTGGTAAACCAGTAACTTGCGTAAACGTACAGGCGTTCCGTGGTATTCCAGCCCAGGGTGCCGTACAAAAACCGTTTGTCAACTTCCACCACGTCGGCGCCTTCATCATAAAAAACCGAAATATATTCACCCTCGAAAGAAAAATCCCCTAAGCGGTACAACAGGTCCGCGCCTAAGCGGATTCGCGGCAGTCCTTCGAATTTGGAAGGCGGTTCGTTCAGACGTTCGGCCAGGCCCTTGAAATAATTCACCTTTTCGTGAGTGGCGGATATACCGGCTTTTAATTCCCCGTAGCGCACCCCGATGCGGCCGCCGAACAGGAACGCGGTGGTGGTGTCGAGGCCGGTGGGCCGTTCATTACTGCTGCTTTGGTTGTCGAACTGGCTGTTGATATTGGGGCTGTTGCCGATGTACACAGCGTAATCGAATTTCGCTTTGGCGGAAGGGATGAAGCCGTACGCTTGCACAAACGCCCGGGTGGGCAAATATTCTTCGATGGCAATGAATTCATTGAAAGAGGTTTCGTAAACCAGCGGCCGGACGATGTAAGGCAGCAAGGGGGTGCGGTTTTTGATTTCATTCAGGTGGTTGAAAATGGGAATTTGCAAACCGACCTTCAGGTTGAACTGCCGGCTGGAGCGATACCGAACCCAGGCTTCTTCGATGTTGAAAGAACCCCAGCGCTTGCTGGAGGAAAAGTTGTTGAGGACTTCAAAATTAACGAAGGCGGTCCAATCTTTCAGCAAATCCTTTTGCAGGAACATATTCAACTGTTGCAGGGCGAAGGTGTTGAATTGCGGTTGATCGCTGGATTGCGTCCACTGCTGGAAAGAATTTTGAAAGTATCCGAAGGCTTTGATGGGCGCTTCCTGTAATTGCGCGAAAACGCTTGCTGTAGCGCCCCACCAAACTCCTAACCAGAAGAGCATTTTCACTCGCAGCATGTGCCGATTCTCCTTTTTAAAACAGTTGCCAGCCACCATTGGGTTTTTCTGCTCGATGCGAGGATAAATTTACGATTGAAAGGTCAAATGTGCTAATGGTTCCTTTTTAAAGCCGGTAGATTTCGCCGCAGATGGTGATTTTTTCTCTCGCCTTGCTCTGCCGCTCTTCGTTAAGTAAAATTTCTATGGCGATGCGCGGTTTTGTTACGAATGACTAAGAGCGGGTTTGAAAAATCGAAAAACATGCTACAACGACACCAGGGCACTAAGATTGCAGCAAGAATTTTAATGTTTTTTGTGAATCTTTGAGACTTTGTGACTCTGAGACTCTGTGACTTTATGACTTTGAGACTCTGTGACTTTATGACTTTGAGACTCTGTGACCTTTCCCAAAGGGATCCCTTCCGGGAGTGGCGAATTTCCAAACACCCTCTACGGAACCGGCTTCATCCGACACCAGAAGGAGATAGAATGGGGCAGAAAACCTGGGGCAGCTATTCCATGCCCGGCGAAGAACCGGCGTGCTGGATCTTTGGCCCTTTACACATTTGGGGCAAGAGCACGGCGGATGAATTTTGGATTGCGCACCAATACCGGGAGACCGGGGAGGCGGCGGAGCAGGCCGCCCAACAGGATTTCCGCCCCGATTTGCCGGAAAAAGTGGAATGGCAGCGCTGGACCTTGAAGCAAGCGTACCGGGAGGTATTAATTAACCCCATTTTTCCGGATTTGCCGGTAGTCGTAAAACCGGAATATCCTTTCCGGGTAACCCCGGGCGTGCGCACAAAGATTTATGTCCGGGTTCCGGTGTGGGCCAAATTCTCCCTGGGGAAAACCGCTATTGTAAAATTACCCAGCGTAATCCTCTCCAAAACCTGGTTCGGGGAGTTTACCCGGGGGGAGCTTTGCTATTGGATTTCCTCCGCCGCCCGAAAAAAGATCGAGCCGGATCCTAATCGCCCCTTCCTGGCCATCTGCCCGGTGCAGATCATCAATCACTCCCGGGACGAATTGCAGGTGGAAAAAATCTGCCTGCGGGTAAGCCAGCTGGGGCTTTATTTTGCCAAAGACCAACTATGGTCCAACGAAACCCGGGTACATTACCACGGGCAGGATGAAGGCAGCGAGATCGAAACCCAGCTCAAAGCCCCGGCGGACGCCCGCAACGCCAAATTAATAACCTCCCCAATGGAATATCCCCGGAAAAGTTTTACCGCGAAGACCTTCGCTTCTCTCAAAGACTTAACCGACCGCATCTTTTAGGGAATTCAGTGAATAAGGAGCACAGCCATGGAGAGTATTAGCATTTTAGGTTGGGAGCTTAAAGAGTTCTTATCCCCGGAACGGTTGCTGCCGTTTGTGCGGGTGATCTTTCTGGTTCTGATCGGGATACCGGTTGTGTATCTCATCAGCAAGGCGAGCCGCCGGTATCTTACCCGGCGTTTCAGCGCCCAGCAGGGAATGATCACCGGAAAGATGATCAAGTACGGCGGGCTGGTAATCATCTTCATCATGGTGCTGCGGGAATTGGGGTTCGAGCTGGCCCCCCTGTTGGGGGCCGCGGGCATCGTGGGGATTGCCATCGGCTTTGCTTCCCAGACCAGCGTTTCCAACGTCATCAGCGGCCTGTTTTTGATTGCCGAGCAGCCTTTTGTGGTCGGCGACGTCATCCGGGCGGGCAGCACTACCGGCCAGGTGCTTTCTATCGACATCCTCTCCATCAAACTGCGCACTTTTGACAACCAGTTTGTGCGAATTCCCAATGAGACCATCTTGAAAAGCGAAGTGGTCAATATTACCCGCTTTCCCATCCGCCGGGCGGATTTAATGGTGTCGGTGGCCTATAAAGAAGACCTCGGGCGGGTGAAACAAATTCTCAAGGAAATTGCCCGGCAGCATCCCCTCTGTCTTCAGGAGCCGGAACCGCTGATCATTTTCGAAGCCTTCGGGGCTTCTTCGATTGATCTAAAATTCGCGGTTTGGGCAACAAAGGAGGACTGGCTAAAGGTAAAAAATGAAATCCAGGAAGAGATCAAGCGGCGCTTTGACGCGGAGGGCATCGAAATCCCCTTCCCGCACCTCTCTATCTATACCGGATCGGAATCCAAACCGCTGGCGGTGGAGATCGTGGAGAAAAAAGGATGACGAAAGAGTGTGGTTGAAATTGTTTCCCACGAAAGCCTGGGCAGGGACCGGGGAGAAAAATTTTAGGAATACGAACAGGCCGGGATAGCGAAATACTGGCTGGCAGACGATATTATGTTGGAAGTGGCTGGCCGGGAATATGCCGATTTCATCATTAGCCGTCTTCGCCGGCGGGGTTTTTTAAAGTGAGCGGAGGAGCAACGGAATTTACAGGAGACCATCTCTCTTCAATGATTGGCAGAATTACCGCTGTTTTCTCTCCGGTTTCGTTGGTAATGTATTGCGGTTTCAATTGCTTAATATCTAACATTGGCATCTCCTCAGAGTATTTTTTCAACCATTTACGCCAAACTTAGCAACAGGCAAACTCGATGGCAAATTAAAAGCGTAGAAAATACGTCCCCAATCTGCAATCCCTGGTAATGGTTATATTTTGACTGATAGCATTTGTTTGAAATTCAATTTCATGCCACCAGGCCACCCACGAAAGGGAGCACTTTCCCGAAGGGATGCCTTTCCGAAGGAATCTACGATTGGCACATGCCGGGAGTGGCAATTACTCTTTCATCAGTCAAAACTTAACCATTACCGAAATGGCATCTGCTACCGAGGCCAGGCGGTTGGCGTCGGTGGTGTAGTTGTAGGTCAGTTGGTCAATGATGGCATTGTTCTCTTTCCGGCGGGTGAGGTAGAGGATGTTGCCGTTTTTGTCGTATTGTAAGCCGGAGACATCAAACCGGGTGGGGTTTTGCCAACTGCCGGAGTAGTATCGGTAGTCGGCGCTTAGGAGCCTGTTGGCATTGTCGTAAGTATAGGCATAGCGGTAGCGCGGTTCCAGCGGGGAAGCGGTATTGCGATACTCGGATTCCTGGATATTCCCGTTTGCAAAGTAAGTGTAACGCGCATTAAACGGCAAGGCAGCGCTGCCCACGTTGCCTATATCCGTCAGCCACTCCCGCACGTTGTATTGGTAGGGCAGTTCCACAACAAAGTTGCCACTGCTCTCCCCATATCTTAATGTATCTACTGCACCGACCGGGTTGTAGGCGTAAATGACATCCGCATTGGCGGGCTGGTTGTCTGTGGTAGAAGTGTAAACCTTGACCAACTGCCCCAGGCGGTCGTATTCATAGAAAGCGGGGGAACTGTGCTACCTACTCATCGACAGTTATTTTAGTTTTTCGATGTTTGATAAATATCAAAAGGAACATCACAATAGTTATAACCGGCATGTAAATCCAGGTGGCATAAGCGTTGTGTATTTGCCCATAACCCCTGTGGTTATAAATGAGAATTGCGATGGGTATCAGGCCTAAAAAACTTCCTAAAATCCAATTAATGGGTTTATTTCTTTTCTCTCGTTGATAAATATAAATCAGCATAAATCCAAAAAACCAGATTAACAAACCAGTAGCTTTAAGCCAGAAATAGAATAAGGAATCTGGTATTATAGCCGTTACGGTTTTAGTTAATTGAAAAACTATTACAGTAAAAAAACCAAAAATAAGTGGCAATAAATGTAATATCTCTATTCCAAAAAATAGCCAAAAAATTTTACGAGTGGTTCTCATGTTTATTTATCCTCTTCTTCAAGCTCATCAAGAATTTCTTCTTCGTTAATCTCATCAAAAATAAAACCTAAATCTATTAATCCATCTATGCCTGTTTGAGGCAATTTCCCATAAACCCGGTATACCTTGCCGGTCTTTTCATTCTTCACATAGATTTCATAAGCCGGGAATTTGTTTTTCGTACCCTGGATGCTCACAGAAACTTTGCCATCTTTGCCGGGGGTAATGGAGATCGTAAAATTGTAATCAATCGGCGCGGATATGATCAGGGGATTGTCTGCCCCGCTAATGGTGGCATTAATTATCGCATTGTTCCCGCTATTTGCATCCATCCGGCTGACCGTTGCCACGTATTCAGGAGTGGCCTGCCCGGTGGCGATCATATTGCCTTCTTTATCCAATTCTACGGTCATCCCGGTATGCTCACTCGTTCCCAGGAGCGGGGCTTCGCTTACCGCAGGATCCGTTTCAACCCGGATGATATGCTCGGTGCGATGCGCTCCCTGGTCTTCATATTGGAAACTGCGGTTATCGCCCTTGAAAGTTCTTCCGATGACCGGAACGGTTACCGAGGCAGAGGGAATAAAGGTTCTTACGACCACTTTAAAAGGGTCAAAACCATCCGGATCGAAATAATTAACCGGGTTGCCGAAGGTGTAATTATATGGCGACCAGCCGGGATTCCTTCCTGCTGAGGGGTCAATACTCCGGAACACCCCGATCCCCGAATCATAAAACCGCGCCTCCACATAATCCAGGCCGGTCTCCATATCCCGCTCTTTGCCCTGGAACTTGAATTTGTTTTCCCCTTCCAAAACCGGCCCCGGGGCGTGGCGCATCATTGCGCCGTATGGATAAAAATCATTGCCGGCAGCCACCTCTCCGCTGCCGCCTCCATCATCGCGAATTTGCACCCGGACGCTGCCAAGGTGGTCTCGAATATAATAATAATCATCCTCCCCGTCAACGCGGTAGCGCCTTTGCCCGAGCATTTCTCCCCCGGCCCCGGGTATGTTCACATAATTTACCAATGGCGCCGCCTCCATGGAAAAAGAAGTGATCCGCACCGCCCCGGAACCGGAAGGCTTGATCGATATTCCGTCCGATAAATCGCCGGGGGTGAATACTTTGGAAGCCATGGCCGGGTTTCCGTTGGAAACAATGGTTTCCTGGCTGCCGCTGTAGCTGAGGGTGAGCCCTTCCCCGGCGGCTGCCTCAAAGATAAAATGAGCCGCACTGCTGGCGGGATCATTCAGTTCCGCGGCAATTTGCCCCAGGGAATTCCGCACATAACGGCTGCGCAGGTAGCCATCCTGCTTTTTCCACATCCGCCGGCCTTCGCTGTCATACCCGTATTCAATCTCCCCGCCGCCGCTTTTCAGGATGCGAACCGGTAAATTGGCATAATTATATTCCAGCAGAGTCAGGGCGCGATTTTCATCAGAGGTCATATTGCCATTGGCGTCATAACCATAGGCGCCGCTTCCCTGCGTATCAAAATCTCCCTCGAAAGCGCCGGAGGCAATTGCATCGGTGACATTGGTTATTTTATTGCCGTCATATTGATAGCTCAGGTTATCGACTAAACTGCCCTCATGGTTTCTCTGCAAATTCAGGAAATTTCCCATGATATCATATTGATAAGATGAGTTATACCGGCCTGCCGGCGACCCAAAGTGTGTGGAGGTTTCAAGGCGGTTGAGGTGATCGTAGTTGAAACCCAGGGTCATCGCCGCCGCAGAGAGGGCCGGGGTCAGGCTGCTGAGCGCGGCAATGTTTCCGTTATGCCGGGCGGTAACACTCCCCTGTTTCATCAAAAGTCTAAAATAGCTACAGGGTATCAAGTGGTATCAAGTTTAACAAATGCAACCCCGTTGATTCCTTTTCCTCTTAATGATTGTGCAAGTGAATCAGAGAAAATTATTATATTTTTTGCTTCTTCCAATCTGAATAAGTGAACATGTTCCGGAATGTCTTTTATCTTCAATACTGGTTTTATAACAGTGAAACCCAGATCTTTAAATTCTTCATCGACAGGATAGCTAAGAATAGACTTTTCCACATCGAGGCATTTAATTTTCCTCAGCGGGTTGATCACGTGAAATCCTTTAACATATTTACTCTCGCTCTGATTAAATAGATTTACATCAAGAATTTCCACGTCATCCTTAATATAACCATACATTAAATTGATCAACTTGTCCGACATAATAATCCATGTTATTGGATTGCCAACATAATCGGTATGCTCGATATTTGTATTATCTACGAATAGAACGACATCCTTAGGGATACCACCTTTTACTTTCTCACCCAACCATAATTTTGTTAGATCAAAGTTTTTCATATCATAATCAAGAACTCCCATTATATCTGTTCTTGAGGAATCAAATAGTAATTCGTGATATTTTCTCATGGTATCCATACCTCCTTAGAATTATAGAGTTTGAGGGATCCATCTTTCACTTTACTGATTATTTCTTTAATTGCTGCATCCAGGGCTCGTTGGGCGGCAGCCTGGCCCTGTCCTGTAACTCTGATGGCATGTTTATTTAAAATATCATTAACAATATTACTATATTCGCGAGTATGCCTACCCTGATGGTTTGCCACTTGCCCAACATTTTTCACATAATCTTTTATATTCACATTTGCTTGTTTCACCAGCGGGTGATTCATAAAATTTAATTTATTGCTATGAGGTATCCAATGATGATTCTGAATTACAGGACGCGCCCCGGTTCCTTTAAGAGCAAATATTCTTCCTACTGTGGCGGTGAATGCCAATTTCAGACTGTATAATATATCCTCGTCGGTCAAATAATACCCATATATATCCGATTCAGGATACAACTCAACATACCATCCGATATATTGGCCTTTAATGGCTTTCCTTTTACTTCCCCAGGAATCAAGATAATAATAATTGCCATTCTCTTCAATAAATTGATCAACAATTCCTGCTAAAATACCCAGTTCACCAAATTGGTCTCTTGTAATGATATAATCGGAATTATGCCAATGCCAACGTTCAATACTATCTCCCTGGGCCTGGTAGTAAAACCAGGCCTCCCCATTTGGGTCTATTAAAATAATTGGATTATTTGACGCATAAACATAGGGCGATGAGTTGGGAAAATTGTTTACCTGGGGGTCAATACTCCGGAATACTCCAATTCCCGCATCATAGAACCTTGCGCCAACATAATCTATCCCGCTTTCCCTGTCCCGTTCCTTGCCCTGGAATTTGAATTTATCATCTTCTTCGAATATCGGGCCGATTCCGTTGCGCATGAGCGCTCCATAAGGATAATAATCATTACTTGCCACTACCTCCCCATTGGCCCCGTCATCACGGATTTGGGCACGGATATTAAACAAGTGGTCTTTAAGATAGTAAAAATCTTCCGGTTGTTGTTCATCTTTAAAGCGTCTCTGGCCGATTATATCTTCTTTTGCCCCGTAAATATTCACATATTCAATAACAGAGGCATTACCAATGGAAAAGGAGGTAATACTTACCGGGCTTGTCCCACTGGGCTTAAAGGAAACACCACTTGCCATCTCTTGAGGGGTAAAAATTTTCGATGTAGAGACCGGATTTCCGTTGGATAATATGGTTTCGATGTGTCCACTGTATTCTATCTTCAAACCTTCACCAGCAGGCGCACTGAAGCCAAAATAAATTGCCTTGTTTTCAGAATCGTTCAACTCGGCGGCAATCCGACCATCCGTAAGACGCAAATAGCGGCTTTTAATGTCGCTGTTAATTTTTTTTATCATCCTGAGACCACTGATATTATAGGCATACTCTACTATTGTCCCATCGGATTTCTCTATAAGATTGGGAAGATCTAATATATTATAAGCTAAGGAAACGAGACCGCGGTTTTCATCTGAGAGCATGTTGCCATTAGCATCATATTGATAGCTGCCATTTCCCTGGCTATCAAAATCGCCTTCATACAGGCTGCTGGCAATGGCATCTATTACCGCGGTTATTTTATTGCCATCATACTGGTAACTCAGGTCATCAATCAAATTGCCTTCCCGGTAGCGTTCTATGTTTTGAAAGTTTCCCATAATATCATATTGATAAGAACAGTTAAAATCATCTGCAAAAACGCCAAACGAGACTGATGACTCAAGCCGGTTTAAATGATCGTAGTCAAATCCTATCGTCAAGATATTTGATGAGTGAAAAGGCGTAATACTTTCAATCGCAGCAATATTACCATTATACCTGGCATTAATCCCGGTTGGTAAATTATTCCAATAATGTAACTTCTGGGCAAAGGCATCATTTCCTAATGAATTTATATCATTAATGTCAGTCAACCAGCCTAAAATATTGTAACTATAATCAACGCGTTGCATACCGTTTGATAAATCAAAAGTCTTAATATTCCCATCGGCGTCATAGGTATGTATGGCTGTAGGATCGAGGGGCCTGGTTTCGCTATTATCAAAATAAACCTTATTCAAACGGCCCAGTAAATCATATTCATACCAAAAATGCTGGATAATAATCTCATTCAATCGTACTTCAAACTCTAACAAGTTTCCCAATTGATCATAGTCGAGATAATATTCATCTTTAATGCCAGCCGGGCTCTCTTCACGAACTCGCGCCAGGTACCCTTCTGTGTTATATGAATAAATTGTGGTATATGTCTCATCCCCAATTATTTCCACTCGCTTACTCAAGCGGGTTTTTGTTAGCTGATTAGTAAACCCTGCCAGGCTAAATTCTTCATCATAATAATTTTTTACCAACCAATCCCCGTTTTCAGGGAAATTGGGATTATTGGCTTTTGTTGATGTAAAATTTCCAACTGATGAAATTTGACCCATTTCGATTATACGGTTATAAATATCGTATTTGGTGTATTCCATTATATTTTGAAACGATTGATTGGGATCAATAGAAAAACGTAATTTACCAAAGTCATCGTATAAAAACCGAAAATCCGGATTGGTAAAAATATCATCTTCATTCCCGGCAATCACCTTTGCCGCCTGGTCGGGGGTTTCTTTGGCAACCATATTGCCGTGATGATTATAAAGGTATTCGCTCACTCGATTATCCGGGTGATATACTTTCCTGAGTTCTGATTTGGGGTTATAGACGAAATATGTATGATGATCGTCGTTGTTTCCGGAATAAAACTTCAGACTGCTCAAATTAAATAGATCATACAATTCAATCCCATCCTGATCGACGGTCAGGTTTTGTCGGTATTTCTCATCGATATAAGCGGTGGACAATGTAGATTTTACATCATTACTACGCATATATTGGCCTGGAAGATAGTTCTTGATATCTAATTCCAGTAAGTCTTTTACCATTAAGGTATAGGCATAGGGGCCGTCTCCACCTGGGAAAAAGCTACTTAAGTCGCCGGAGTTTATTTGCGTCAGGGGATCTGTTATAACATTAAGATTACCGACTATATCTTGCAATTCCAACTCAGAGGTCGTATAATTAACCGGTTTGGTGGCGCCGACAGGCCGCATTAAATTGTCAAAGATATTTTCTACAGCGATAAAATCCTGATCAACTCCATTCAGAATTTGTAATTCACCCATTACACCATCAATATATTTTACTTCCTGGACCGATTTGCTTGGAGAATAATAGCTGGTAGTAATTATTTTATTCAGATTAGTGGTATTACCGATATCGGTGGCTAGTTCATAGCTATATTCATGAACAATCTGGCCATTTAGCGCCTTCGATTCCAGCCTCAGTTTATCATCATAATCGAAGGTCCAGGTTAATCCGTTATACTCTCTTCGTAGTTCAGTCAAATGCCCAAAGTCATCATAACTGAAAGCATATAAAAAATCGTGATCACCAATGACGGTTGCAGCATCTCCGGCTTCCTCGGTCTGTATGTATTCAAAATTGCTCAATAACCCAATGCCGGTCATCCGATGCCCGGGAGATTGATAATCATCCGAAAACGGGTATTCAGGATCTTGTGCGTAATAATATTTAATAAAATAATTCGGCTTATAAACCACCCAGTCATTTCCGTAAGAGAGCCGGTATTGATGATGTTCGACCAGTGAATAGCCCGGTTCATTGCTTTCCGGGTCCGAAAAGTTAAACGGTACATAATTGCCGGTGTTGTGTTGATAAACGTAATCCAGTTCCCATATTTTATTGTTGAACAATCTATAGGTAAAAATTTTATTTCCAATAAAGGTTGCAGTGCCGCTCCCGGGGTTGGAAATATCCGTTCTCAGGTAAATATCGCGCCGCTCTTCAACCCGAAGCGGGATAATATTCCGCGAGGGCATTTGCGAATATTCCTCAAAGGCATAGCGGAGACCGGTTTCCAGAAAATATTGCTCCGTGGGATTGGGAGTGGCGGGGGTAGCTTTGGAATTAATCGCAAAATTATGCCGCCAATCGATCTGTGTTCGCAGGACGTTTCCCATTTTATGGGAAGTATCATAAATATAATAGGCATCACTAATTTTGGCAGTATTGACATAAGATTCTGTTCGCCGGAGGTTAAAAACCGGATTCCAGAACTGCAAACCATAAGGATATGGGCCGCTCCCATAAATATTCTCTCCATCAATAAACAATTGGGTATTGGAAGCCGGAAGCGCAAATTGGTATGTAAGAATTTCCCTGGTATAATCATTTGAAGTTAGATCGGTGATTTTGTTTTCTTCCACCTTGCCCAGGCGCGACCACATAAAATTGTTGAAGGAAACATAAAAGACATTATCGCCGCCGGCATTCACATAGATATGTTTTGGCAGGGTGTTGGGAAAAGGGCCGGGGTCTCCGCTTATGGGAGCATATTTTGTATAGATTTCCTCCCGTTGGTTAATCGTTCGAGTGATAGAACGATAGAATACTTCCGCCGGATTCTTCCGGGTCATAAAAATATAGCGATCGTTACTGCTGGCTAAAAATTCATCAACCCGGCTGTCATCTCCGCTGCTGTCCTCAAAACGCATTTCGTCGAGAATAATATTCACCGGTAAACCGGCAAATTCGTAATCACCGTAAGTATAGGCTTCTTCCAGGCGAAAATTGGCAGGATCGTAAGGAGAAGCGGTAGTGATTTGATAAACCCGGGAATAGGTATATTTCAGATCGTCATCCCAGGAAGGGTTATCAGGCCAAAATCCTGGGAAATAAGCATCGTCACTATACTCAAAACCGCCGCTGCTGGTGGCAATACGCAATGATATACCTTCAAAGGGCGGCCCCTGGTACGGTCGTGAATTGGAAGCAAATAGTACCTCGTAATTTTCGTAAACAATGGTCTCGATTTTGCCGGAAGGATAGATAATCTCTGTCAGTTGGCCGTATTCTACGTGATCGGTTCGATTATTTCTCTCATTAATGTTTAGATTCGCAATGGAGTAGTAGCCGTTCATATTTTCATAAGATGCCGTAACAATCTGCGGGTCATGGAACGCAGGAAAGTTCTCCGGATTATCATAGGTAAATTGATATTTTTCAATGACTGCGCCGGCAGCGTTCTGAAATGCCAGTTCCTCCAGATAGTAGCGTTTATCCGCCGCCGGGTGATTGTAGTTAAAGTCAATAGTTCTTACATGAAAACTGTTCGAAGTGCCAATCTCTTTTTCATACAATTTGATTTTATCGATGCGCTTACGCTCAACATCAATATTAATACCGGAATTTACTTG
The DNA here is from genome assembly GCA_013360445.1 of Calditrichaceae bacterium. Lineage (GTDB taxonomy): Bacteria > Calditrichota > Calditrichia > RBG-13-44-9 > J075 > JABWBP01. The sequence continues at coordinate 40,871 of JABWBP010000014.1, forward strand.
AATATAATTATAAAAGATATGGTCCGCTTCATCATCTTCAATCAGTACCAACTCAAGCTTCTGATTAAATCCCTCAATGCTTTCCAAATAGGAGGTTTGATACAAACCCGGCTTTGCCGAAACGGAATTGGGGTGGCCGCTCAGGTTAGAATTAACCGGGGTGTAATTGAACTGAATTTTATTTTCCGCCAGAACAGGGCCGTCATCAAAATTCCCATTAGCGTCAAATAATTCATCGATGGAAGTTGAGAAATAAATATCCGTAATCCGCCAGGTGCTCACGTAAATGCTGTGCCATTTGTCGCCGCTTTTCTCGCTTCTTTTCGACCAGCAGAGTCTGTCTTGTCTAATTCTGACACTGTTTTCTGGTATTCATCCCTTGCATTCGCGGCTTGATTGGAAGCTTGTCCAGTGGCAATGGCCGCGCCCTGTGTCGCTGAGACAACTTTCTTCTCTTCATCTTCCTCGTCTTGCATTCCGCTCAGATCAATCCGATTAACCGGGTTATTACTGGCATAATGATAAGGGGTTTTTGAGGGGGTTTCATCTGCTAAAGGATCCACTACCGGCCAGCGGCCTAAATGCGCCAAATATGGCCTTGCTCCAAAATAATACCACCCCGTCTCCCCATCCAACTCCTTGCCGGTAAACAAATTCTTGGTAATCCCCGCCCCGCTCACATACATCCGCCCGGGCATTTTTAGGCCAAAGGGGTAATAGTCGTAACTCTCCACCACCGCGCCGTTGGTGTTCATAACCGCCCGGGTGGAGCCGAGGTGATCCTTCAAGTAAAACAGCTTCTGAGTACCGCCTACTTCCCCGCCCCCGGCACCCTCGCCGCCGCCGCCTTCCGCCCCTTCCTCCTGGGGAATGCTTACCTCCAACCGGCCAGCAACACCGTCGTTTCCGTAAATATTCCAATACAGCAGGCTGGCGCCTTTAAACACGCCCAAAATCCGGTCTTCATCTCGATAAACTCGATACGCAGCATCCAGAATATAATGCTTGGGCGGTATGTGAACACAAAGATTTTAACATACTTTTAAGATTTGTCCTTTCTATAAAAAAGAAAAATCACTAAAAAAAAGCAAATAATTCCAATCAATAGCTCATAAGTTATAAAAACTTGCCATTTTTCCATACCACCTAGTATAGAAAGTGGATGAACTGATTTGTCAAATACATAAGTAGCTTTAAAAAGTTCTATCCCCTTTAATTGATGAAAAAAGATTGATATTATTGCCGTAAATTGAATTATCGAAAATAATAAATATGTACGATATTGAAATCCCAGTTTTTTTTGGGGTTTCATTATATTAACAATACCAATAACCAAAAGAATTATTTGAGCAAGTAAAATAAATAAGGTATGGAAGCCGCTCTCTAACAGATCGTGAGGATCAAAATACATTTTTTCTCCTATTAGTATTATAGCAATTTGCGATTCTTTATTTGACATAAAATTTTTATCTCGGAGATTCTCTATTTTCGGCTCCCCAGCCATCATACCAAGAAGTATCATCAAAGTTATCCTTTTTTTTCTTCTCTGCCTCTCGTTCATTTTTGTTATCTTCTTCTGAACGAACGAAGGGATATGTATCAACTAAATTTCCTTTCTCATTATAACGCACATCTGCATTTGTAAGAGTCCGTCCGAATTGTGCCAAAAAGGCAGTTAATTCCTCCTCAGTTCCTGTAATCTGAAGTACCCGGTTGCCATCCTTATCAGCTATATAAAGTGAGAGGATTTTCCTACCATCCTTGGTATAACCTATGGATTCAAAACCAGCACTTGTCCAATATCCGCCATAAGTGGCAACATTAATATTTATTTTGTTAAATAATTGTTTAAAGTTCCCATTTTTGTCATATATATTAACTGCATTTAATCCAAAAATTATTTCATGTTTTCCATAACCCGCATAATAACTATTATCAAAAATATCAAAAATATGAGTTTTATGATAAAATCCGTACAGAGCATTGGATTGATTTCCAGAGTAGAAATTATTTACCGCTCTACTTATATAGGAAATAGCCTGTTTAGTTGTAATATGCTTGTCAGTCTTTGAGTCATATAGTCTTTTACCATCTGGGTCATAAAAATTAATAGGATTATTCGCAGCGTAGGCATAAGGCGAAAGCGACGGATACTTCTCCGCCAGCGGGTCCACGCTCAACCACGGCCCCAGCGCCGGATTCCGGAATCTCGCACCATGATAATACCACCCCGTCTCCCCATCCAACTCCTTGCCGGTAAACAGATTTTTGGTAACCGTGGGAGTGGCCGGGTAAATACGTCCCGGCATTTTCAGCCCAAAGGGGTAATAGTCGTAACTCTCCACCACCGCGCCGTTGGTGTTCATAACCGCCCGGGTGCTGCCCAAATGATCCTTGAGGTAGTAGAACCTATCTCCATTGGCTTCCATCCGCCCGACAACGCCGTTCGCCAGCACATTCCAATATGTCAAAGACCCATTCTCATTAAACACCGCCAGATTGCGGTCGCCATCCATAATATACCATTCCGCCTCATTGTTGCCAACTTTCTTAAAAATTCGTTGCCCGGCAGCGTTATAGCGGTAGGTAATCTGCGGGCCGCTGTGCATATAAATCCGCACCGGCAGATTGCGCACGTCGTAGATGATGGAATCAATCTTCGCCGCGCCGTTTTCGGTCATGGATTTTAAGTTCCCGTTAGCGTCGTAGGTAAAGGCGCAGTCTTCCGCATCCCAGTCTTCGGGGGTTGTATTCACGGCATCTGCCACGCTCTGTAAACGATTGCTGTTGGAATAAGTGTAGGTGAGGTCATCGATCAGCGCCTGGTTCTCTTTACGGCGTTTGAGGCCGAGGATGTTCCCATTCGCATCGTAAGTGAGGGTATCCACATCGAAGTAAGCGCCGGATTGCCAACCGGAGGCGTAATGGGAGTAGTCTGCCTTAAGAAGACGATTCATCCCGTCGTAGCCGTAATCATACTTGAAGCGCGGGTGCATTCCGGCCTGTTTATTGTAAAACTCCGCTTCCTGAATATTCCCATCGGGCAGAAAGGTGTACTTCGCGCCGAAGGGTTTATTGGCGTCTGAGACATTGCCGATCTCCGTCAACCAATCGCGGATGTGGTATTTAAAGGGAACCGAGGTCTGGTAGCTGCTGCCGCCGGTTTGCACGACATGCTGCGTTGCCAGCAGGCCCACATTGTTGTAATCAAAGGCAACGTCGCTATAGGCGGGTTTGGCGCCGTTTTGGGAGACAAAGGCTTTGGCCAACTCGCCCCGCCGGGTGTATTCGTAAAAGTGGTGGAATTGCTCCGAACCGGCTTTGTCGTGGGTCTCCACCACCTGCCCCCGGGCGTTGGCAATAAAGGTGCGGGTTACCTGCGGCGCCTCGTCGGTAAAGATGTATTTCTTCTCCACCTTGCCGGAGGGATCGTAGCTGTAGAGGGTTACCTGCCAGAGGTCGATCTTCACCGGGTTGGTGAGCAGGTTGGCATCGATCTGGGCGTGGAAGCTGCTGCCGCTTTGGGCGTGGAAGCCCGGCTTCAACACGATGCGGCGGCCGGCTTTGAAGGTCACCTCGCCGCCGCTTTCCACGGTAAAGGAAGGCCCGGCGGCGATGGAGTCGTTGCCAATGTAGGTTTTGGTGACGCTGACGGCCTGGTTTTGCAGGAGGAGGTAATTCACGCTCTCCCCGTCACCCACTTTATAGGCGTCGGCGGCGATGCGCCCGCCGGTGTGGGTGAGGGAATCCAGGCAGGGGGTCACCGCGGGGTTGTGGTTCCAGGGGAATTCATTCGCCGGGGGCGGCTGGTCGTAGCAGTTCACCTGCAGCCAGTTGGCGGAGTCGTTTTCAAAGGTATAGCTGTTATCTCCCGCCAGGGAAGAAAATGTGGCCGCAGCCACCCCGCTGCGCAGGGGGCGGTTGGCAAAATCATAACCGGTAAACATCACCCTGCCGGCGGCGGAAAGGTTGGCGTCCTGGGAAAAGCGCAGGTTGCCGTTGGGATCGTATTTGTAGCGGCTTTCCCCGGCGTCGGGGGTTTCTTTGGCGGTCATCTGCCCCAGGGTATTGTAGGTGTAGCGGGTGACCCAGTCAACAGGACTGGAGCTTCCCGGGGGATTGAAATAGTTGGGGGGCAGCACCTTCACCAGGCTGCCGGCGCCGTCGTATTGGAATTCGGTGATTGCCAGGGGGGTATAATATTCGATGCCAATGGAAGTAAAAGTAAACCACACGGCGGAGGAAACATATTTATCGGTTTCGATGAAAGGGCTGCCGCCGGTCGATTCTCCTGTAGCGGTAGCCGCGGTTACCCGGAAATAATATGTGCTGCCTGCCACAAGCTCCAGCGGGATAGTCTCTTCTTTATCCTCCGTGCTGGAACGATAAATCAGGTTGGAAGCGCCCGGGCTGCTGCCTACCTTCAACTCTGCCGTGCCGCTGAGGTTCGACATGGTTGCTTTCCAGTGAACGTCGATCGCCTCATCAACCGAGGCGGTGATATAAAAAGATTTGCTGGTAAAAGGGAATTTGATGGTGTCTGCCAGGGCCTGAACGTTTATCGATACCTCCCCGGTTCCTTTTTCATGGGAGACCTGGCGGATGGTTTGCCCGAATTTATCCAGGAAGGCCAGGGTATAATTTTTATTTTCATCTACAGTAATGATTTTTCGCAGGGAGTTGTTAGGATAATTCAGCCCGTCGCTGCCCCGGTTGGTTTCATATCTCACGGTCAGGTAGTGATCGAAATTGGAAGGATGAACCGGGGGATAGATGAAGGGATCTGACCCGGGAGGCAGGTGGAATTCTTCCCCTGGGAAGAATGTGTAGGGGATGAAGTCGGAATTGGCGCCATAAACATATTCGGTATAAGGAAATCCCCCGGCGTCCGGACCGGGATCACCGTCGTAATAGGCGTACGCGCTGCGGGCATGGCCGCTGTCGGTGGCCAGGGGTTCGAACGCCGCCAGGGTGCCCAGGGCATCGCTTTTCTGGGAAGGAAAGGGTTTCCATTGCCGCTTGAGCCGCCCGTCAGCATCATAATCGAAATGGGTGATGATCTGTTGCAGAAGGCGGTAAGGGCCAGCGGAATTGATGATTTGGATTTTTTGCCCCAGCCCGTCGTAATAGTCTATCAGCACCCGCGGTTCGATGTCATCGGGGAACACTGCATCCTCCTGATGGGTGAGCAGGGGTGAGAGGATCAAATCATCCGCATAGACCTCATACGCCTGGCTGGCGATTTTCACCTGGATAGAAGCCGCCTGGGTGCAGCGGAACTTCAGCCAGATGCGTTCCCAGGCGCTTCCGGAGACGGTTTTTTGCAGATAGACGTCGTTCCCGCTGGTTCCGTAACTGCTGCCGGCGCTTTTGTTGAGGTACTGGAATTTGCCGTTTAATCCCTTGAGGGTGATGCGCGGCTGGGCGCTGCCGGAGATTTTTCGCATCCAGCCGGAGATGATATACTCCCGGTTGGCCTGTAAGAGATGTTGTATGAAGTTTCCCCGTAAGCGGAAGTGGATACTTTGATATAGGCGTTCCCCAGGATAGCATCGGCCATTTCCCTTTTAACCTGGAAGGCGGCGCCGGAGGTATTCCAATGGGACAGCAGGTTTCCGGGAGCGTTGATCTCGAAACTGGAGTTCTTGAGCAGGTTGCCATTGGGATAGGCCAGGGATTCGATGTAATTGCGCACCGCCCCGCTGGTGTCGCCGGAGAGGTAGTAAGAAAATTCCCCGGTTACCTGCCCTTCCGGGTTGGCTGTCCCGGCATAACGCCCGAAATGGTCATAATAAAAGGAGCTGGTTTGGCCGTTGGCGTCGGTCATCGAGGTTACCTGCCCGGTCTGTTCGTCATAATCGTAGGCCAGCTCCAAATTATTTTTGCGAATCCCGGTAATGTATGCGTGGGCCAATCCATTCGCGGAGTTGCTGAAATTATTGGCGTTATCCCCGTAAAAGATTTCCGTGGTGTTGCCCTTGGCGTCCTGCACCGCGGTCAACTGCCCGTAGTCGTCATAATCCTGGTAAGTTTTCGCCAGTTGCCAGTCGCTGTTGGGAGTAGATGCCGGCGCCCAGGCGGTAAAGGCAGGGAAGCTGCCCTGCGGGCCGTCCTTCCGCCAGTGATATTCCCGGTAGGGTTTCCAAAAGGATTCTTCACCGGGATCTTCTTTCCACTTGGTAACCCCGGAGCGATAGTATTTTTTGATCGCGGCGGAATCGCTGTATTGCACGGTCTGGGCGGTCTGGCGGAGCATGTTTTTGGCGCGCATTCCGGCCACGTTTGAGGAATCTCCCCCGTAATCGCCTATCTCAAAAGCATATGTGGTTTCGGTGATGCGTTTGGCTCCGTCAGAGCCAATTTCGATGGTTTTGCGAGGAAAACGGGGGCCGGTTCGGTAGTCGTAGGTGGTAATCTTTTGCAGATCGTTTTCAGCAATAAAAAGAGAATCGACATAAGGGTTGAACCATTTAACATATACGGTAGCATTGCCATAGGTGGGCAACTCAAAAGCCTCGGACATATTCTGATAATCATGAGCCAGGGCGGTAAAATATTTCTTTTCGGTATCCAGGTAGTGCCCGGTAGCCAGAACGGTAGTTTTAATGTTATGCCCCCACAACACGTCTTCGTTGCCCATGACGACTGTCTTGCCGAAATCCAACTGGTCAATATACATAAGCGAGATGGTTTCAAAAGAATCCAGGTTGGGCACCGGTTCCCCACTGGTTTCAATATCTGGCATAGAATAATAGCGTAATTCAATGGTGCCGGTGGAGGAGATTTTTTGCACGTAAGGGTAGATTACCGCCGCATTGCCGCGATTGCCGGGAGTATAATAAGCCCATTCCCCCCAGCGGGCAAAAAATCCCGGCGGCACAGTGGTGGGAAAGCCGCTTCCGTAATGATAACTCTTCACGATTTCATTGCCGGCAGCGTCTTTGCGGGTAATTTTTGTAACCCGGGTGCCGCCCTGGCGAAAACGATAGTTACCATCTTGTTTGAAATAGTAGTATTCGGTGGAATGATTGTATTGCGGAGGGGTGTGCTGTTGGAAATAACGGTCAAACTCGATCTTGATCTGTTCCCGGTTGGCGAAATTCGCAAACATTTCGTCGTTCTCATACTCATAAGTTTCGCTGCCGCCGGTGGGATAATAAATCGTCTCCAGGCTCCAGGCTTTGGCATCATCGGGATTGGCGTCGAAATTGGTGGACCAGCCGCCAGTATCAAAGTACCCAAAATCATCGTCATTTTGGCCGTGCAACGCAGGGTAAGGCGGGTTATAATCCACATACGTGAACTTGTAACCCGGCTCGGCAACGCTGTTCCGGCCTCGAAAGCTGATAGAATCCAGGGTAGTTTTTCCTCGTGCGCCATATGGCGCGGAATCATTCCAGCAAAGCGCCTGGCTCTGATGCAAATAAACGCTTTTTAAAGTATCGCCGAAACCCTGCCGGAATAAATGGATGGCGGTTAGTTTTCGATGAGCATACTCCTCGAAAGGCTTCATATCCACATCATAGCGGCTGGCGGTTTCAAATTCGGCAACATGAGTCGGAGTGACGATTTTCCAGAGATAAGTGCTCTGAAGAAATCCTTCTTCGGAACTAACCGCGGTAAATATGGCATTACTGGCGTCAAAACGATACAAGAATTTGATCCAATTGCCGGGAGTATTCTCATCTGGAACGGTAACGGTATCCGGGCATTCCGGTGATAGGATGGCAATCAAGCGCCATACACTAATGTATTGGTCAAAACCACATGTTCCATAATAGCTGGTTTTATACCTGGACAGGGAAGGCATTCCGAATACATAGCGCATACCGTTTTCTGTCGTCACTTTAAATTGTGTAATTTCTCTCACATCGAGACAGTCATAACGTTGCGGATGGTTCGCTGAGCCTGGTGGAATAGCAATTACTGTAGAAGTATCCGTTTCAATGTCTATTTTCCAGGGTTTCCAGCTATGGAGATAAAACTGGCTGGCATTCAAGGGCACATACTGCTTTCCTAAATAATTAGAGCCTTTAAGAAAAAAGTTATGGAACTCCGGGCGGTTGGAACGCGACATGGGCAGGGTACCCTGGCCGGGTATGGTTAAATAATACATGTCCGGCTGCAGGGTATCTACGTAAGCAAAATCAACCCCACTTCCGCCAATACTGCCCAGGGATTTGACGCCTGCCTGGGGATCCCGGGTAATACTGCCGGGATCGAAACTCCATCCCAAACCGATCCAGGAAGCCTGTTGCCGTACCGGTATTGGGGCGTGGTAATTGAATGCCACTTCAAAATCCAATCCGCCCCGTCCCGGAACGGTGAGAACCGGTACAGTGAGATTTAAATCGCCCTTATTATCCACCTGGCCCCTGGGATATCCGGCAAAGTGCCAAACCTCCGGCTGCATGTTGTATTCATTGAATACTTCGTTTCCCTGTTGTGGTTGTGCATAAACCCTAAACCAGGCGGTTGCCAGGCAGGATAGAATCAATACCCGGTAGATTATTGCAAAATATGTATTCATCTCTTTCTCCTGAAAAAAACCTTCATCTTCAATTTTCACTTGGAGCCCGTGAAATTCTGTTATTTCTTTTCCAATTGAACGAGACGTTCTTTGAGCGCCTCATTCTCCTTCTTCAGATCAATCACATACAACGTCAACTCCTCGATCTTTTGCAGCAGCTTCGACTGCATCTGCCCTAAGCTCACCCCGTGGGCCTCCACCTCTTTGGCGGAGGGGATGCCGGGGAGGTGCTTGTGCGCTTTGATGTGCTGTTCCACTTCGGAGAGGGAGGGCAGGGGGTAATCGTCTTCAAACACAAAATCCGACCAGCCGGTTTCCACCACAATTTCCTTGGAGCGGATGGCGCCGTTCACCGCCAGCTTGTAGTTGCCGGGGCTGGCGGTTCCGATGCCTACATTGCCGCCGGCAGGATTGAGGATCAACTTTCCGGCGCCCCAGGATTCCGTGGAAATCTCGGAGTACCAGGATTGAATTTCCGCAGCGCCAATGGTAATTTTGGTCTCATCGCCACCCACAAGAGAGCCAGGATGGAAAAAAGAGGCTATTTCCCCATCACCGGTATTGGCATTCACTTCAAAACGGGCAAGGGGAGCATTGTTGTTTATTCCCACCTTCCCATCTGTTCCCACGTGCAAACGGCTGCCGCTGATGTCGATCTCCCCGTTCACGCTCAGCTTGCTTCCCGGGGAGGTTACTCCGATGCCCACATTCCCCTGGTTATAATAGATATTGTTGCCCGATTGCTGCCAGCGGAAAGGAATTGCCTGCCAGGTTCCGCCTCCTTCTTCATCCCGGGTCAACACCATTCCCGGCTGCGGTTCGCTTCCTCCATAAACCAACTGAAAGCCGCTCATGCGGATGGTCCCCTCCACATCCAGGTTCGTTTGCGGCGCCTCCGTGCCAATCCCCACCGGGGTATTGGGTGGGTCCACAAATAAATTCCCTTCCCCACTTCTCCATTGTTGGGCGGGCGAAGGATTAGTAGTTGCCAAAAGGCTAAACAGCATAAAAACGGTAAGCGAAAAAAAGCGGCAAAATTGATGAATTGGCTCTTTACCACGAAACGAAGTATGAACCGGGTGCATGGCATTTCCTCCGGATTTAGATGGTTCAACATGATTTTTGTAACCTATTTTCGGAGGGGGGGGGCAAACTTTAGTAAAAAATGATGAGGGGAGATAAATTTTTTATTTCTCTACGAACTGCCGGAATTCCAGGAATTTCAAAATCGGATTCATTCCCAACTGGCCGCGATCAGGCTCCCTTTCTCTTCGTCGTTGCGGATTTTCAAATAGACGTCGATCTCCTGCTGCATCTCCTCCACGTGGGAAATCACCCCCACGATGCGTCGCTCCCGGCGCAGGGATTGCAGGGTGTCGAACACGATGCGCAGCGATTCCCGGTCCAGGGCGCCGAAGCCTTCATCTAAGAAAAAGAAGTTTTGCCCCGCGGGGGAGAGCTGCTGAACGTTGTCCGCCAGCGCCAGGGCTAAACACAGCGCCGCCTGGAAGGTTTGTCCCCCGGAAAGGGTCTTGACGCTGCGCGCCTGCCCGCCGTTCAAAAAATCCCGCACCTGGAAGGCGTTGTCTTCGGTTACTTCCAGGCGCAGTTGCCGCCGGGTAAGCAGTTGAAAACGCTGGTTGGCGGCGTTGCAGAGGTTCTTCAAGAACACCGCAGAGACGTAGTTGACAAACCCGTTGCCGCGGAACAGGCTGCTTAGCACGCCCAGGTTCTCCGCGCGTTTTTGCAATTCCGCCAATCGCTGCTGCAATTCTGTTTTGCTGTGCAGCGCCTGCTTCAGCTTGCTAATCTCCGCTTCCAGGCCCCCGATTTGCCGCTGGGCGAGGCTTGCCGCGGTTTTCAGTTCTTCGATCTCCTTCAGCAACTGCCGGTAGGCCGCTTCGTCGTGTTGCCGGCCGGCGGTTTCCTGCTGCAATTGCTGCAATTGCTGCAATTGCGCCCCGGCCCCGTGCAGCTTGCGGAAGAATTCCTCGATCTGGGACTTCTCCGCCGCGGCATCCAACTCCAGCCCCAGGATTTCCTGAACCGCTGCCACATCCGGAAAGGTCGATTGCGCGATTTTTTCGCGCAGCTCCCCATCCAGCGAAGCCTGTTGGCGGCGGTAGTTTTGCAAATTCTTCTCGATTGTTTCGATGCGGCCGGCCAGGGTGTCCAGCTCTTTGCGCGCGGCGGCTAACTGCGCTTCGCATTGCTGGTAATCGGATTCGCTCTGTGCGTAGGCGGCCAGCAGCCGCTCCGCTTCTGCGGCCAGCTCCGCCGGGGCGGTTTCCCGGTAAGTCTCGTAATTCAAAAGCTGCAACTGTTCGATTAACAACTGCCGGGCGGCCTGTTTGGCGGAATAGTCCCGTTCCGCCTCCAATAATTGCTGCTGCGCGGTTTCCTTTTCCCGGCGCAGGGCTTCTAACTGCGCCTCCCCGCGGCTGCGCTGCTCCTCCAGGGCGGCGATCTCCTGCCCCGCCGCCTCCGCTTGCCGCTGGGCTTCTTCCAGCGCCTCGCGGCCATCCGGGGAGAAATTTTCCCAACGGAAGCTTCCGCGGTGCGCCTCCAATTTCCGGCGCTCCGCTTCCCGGGTTTTCAGGAAATCCTCCCAGGCCTGCTCCCGGGTGTTGTATTCTCCCTGCAATGCGCCTAAACTTTGGCGCAGCGCTGTGATGGTTTTCGCTTGAGTTTGCAGGGTCTCTTTCTTCTGCTGAATTTTTCGCAACTGCGCGGCTAAGTTGCGGGGCTTGAATTTGGCGGGATGCTCCCGGGCGCCGCAAACCGGGCAGGGCTGCCCCTCCTCGAGCTGTTCGGCGAGGGTTTCCATCCCCGCCTGGAGTTGCAGATGCTCGATGGCGTGTTCCTGCTCGCGGATTTCTTGTTCGAGCTGCTGCTGCGCCCGGTCTAAAATGGGTAGCAGCGCGGGCGGGGGCAGGGCGCGCTCCATGGGGGTCAGCCATTTCGTCCCCGCGGGGAGGGATTCCTGCAATTCCGGGGAATCCAACAGGGCTTGCTTGCGTTTTTCGATCTTCTCGCGCTCCCGGCGAAGCTGCTCCCCTTCCCGTTCCCGGGTCTCCAATCCTTCCCGCAGGTAGGCTTCCATGCTGAACCAGTGCTGCATCTCCGCCAACGCCTGGCGGTCGGGCAGCTCCTTCCGCCGCTTTTCCAGGAGCCGGCTCCAACCTTCGATTTCCTCTTTCAGCGTTTCGATGCGGCGTTGAATTTCCGCGCCGCCCTGCTTTTCGCTTTCCAGCCGGGCGAATAACCCGGAAATTTCCCCTTCTAACTCCCGGATTTGAATCACCCGGGAAAGCTCCGCCGCCTTTTGCTTCAGGGTTTCCCGCTCCCGGAAAGCGCTTTTGAGGGTTTGAAAGCGCTCTTCTTCCCCCGCAAGCCGGGCTTGCAGCCCGGCCCGGGCGGCAGATTTCTCCTGCAATTCCGCCTCCACCTCTTCGATCCGCCGGGCGGTTTCCTCAGCGCGTTCCAGCAGCCCCTTGAACTCCGCGCGGCATTGCAGGTAATCCGCCAACCGGCTTTCCCGGCGGCGGAATTCTTCTTCTTGCGAAGCCATATTTTTTAGTTCCGCCTGTAACTGTTCGATCTTTTGAAACTGCTCTTTGAGCGCGTGCAGGGTTTTTTCTTCTTTCTCTTTCCGGCGCAGATTTTTTTCTTCCTGTTTCAGACCCCGGCGCAGCTTTTTCAGGGCGGATTCTTTTTCGGCCAGCAGCTCCGCGCTGGCGAACTCCACTTCCAAAAGCTGGCCGGAGAACCGCTGGATGGCCGCGTCGTTTTTCTCCTGGAGGCGCTTGGTTTGCTGCTGCAAATCAAAGCGTTCTAACTGAAACAGTTCTTTCATCATTTGCGTGCGCAGGGTAGGGGTCAACTGCAAGAATTCTTGAAATTGCCCCTGGGGAATGATTACGGTGCGGCGGAAATTTTCGTAGCTCAACCCGAGGATCTCCTCCATGGGCGTCTCCACCGGCTGCCACTCCCCGGCGGCCTTTTTGAACAGCCGCCGGGAATACTGCCCGACGCTGGCAAAATTCTTGCGATGGCGCTTTCCCTGCACTTCCGCCAGGTATTCTTCCTGGAAATTTTTCCCCGCCCGGAATACAAAGCGCACCAGCAGCTCGTTGGATTTCAGGTTCATCAGGTTGTAATTGCGATTTTCCCCTTTCTCTCCTCTTCCTCCTAAGCGCTCCGCCTGGTTGTAAAGCGCCAGGGTGATGGCCTCTAAAATAGTGGATTTTCCGCAGCCCACCGGCCCGAAAATGCCGAACAACCGCCCCTCCGCCAGGCGGGTAAAGTCGATGGTCTGCTGCTGCTGGTAAGAATAGATGCCTTTGAGGGTGAGTTCTATCGGGATCATGGATTCAGGAATTGGATGTTTTTGTTTCACCGGCAATCATTAGACTATAGCGGAAATATTTTTTGACCCCGACAAATCGGGGCAGGCAAGGATTAACCGGATTCACTGGATACCGGCCTTCCGGAATTGATTTTGCAATGATGCTATCCTGTTTCATCCTGTACATCCTGTCTAAATTTTCATCACCAATCATGTCTATTCCTCTGTCTCGGCCAGAACCTCCCGGAACAGTTGCAAAATTTCCTCATTGGGCGGCTGGCCGTGCTTGTGGCGGAAATAATCGCCGAACAGTTCCTCGATGCGTTTGTCGAGATCGATCTCCGGTTTGGAAGCTTTCTCCGTGGTTTCCGCGGTTTTCACCAGCGGAATGACTGCCACGATGCCCCCGTGCGCTTCGTTCAGCTTCCGGCGCTCTTCGGCGGCCAGAAAGGTCTCGGTTTGCAGGGTGATTTCCACCAGCGCGGCGGGGTTTTCCCGCAGCCAGGCGATCGCCTCATCTACGGAATCGAAGGAGCCGCGCAGCAGCCGCCTGCCGGATTTCAGCTTCCGGGCGCGGCACGTCGCCGCCCGCCCCGCTTCCGCCTCCACCAGGATCACGTATTTATCCTGCTCTGCCTCGCTCATGCTGTAGGCCAGCGGGCTGCTGCAATAAAATATCGGGCAGGGTTCCGCGCCGATCTGCTGCTTGCGGTGCAAATGGCCCAGGGCCACGTACTGGATTTGGCGCGGCACGCTTTCGGTATAAACCGCCTGCGCCCCGCCCACGTGCAGGATCGGCTTCTCGTCCTCCGGCTCCTCGAAAACCGTTTCCCCCTGCTGCATCATAAACAGGTGGGCGAGGAGGATGTTCACGCCTGCGGTATCGCAATATTGGTCCGCCAGGGTTTGCCAGCGTTGCTGCAAGAGGCTGCGCAGTTCTGTTTCGGGGTTTTCTCCGAAGCCCAGGCAGGTTTTCAGGCGGTTTTCGTTAGCGTAAGGGGTGAACAAGATCCGCAGCAGGGTGGGGGAGAAGGGCAGTTTCAGTTCCAGGAAACCCGGCTCTGAGCGGGTTACCGCCAGCCCGGATTCGAGCGAAAACGGCGCGACCACGCTATCGGGATAACCGGCCAGAATGATTCCGCACTCCCGCGCCAGGGGATCCGGCGCTTCGATGCGCTCCGGCGAATCATGGTTCCCGGCAATGGCGATTACCGCACGATTTCCGTCGCCGGAAAGGCGTTTGAGGATTTTGTAAAACAGCTCCGCCGCCTCCGCCGGGGGGTTGAAGGCGTCGAACAGGTCCCCCGCCACCAGCACGGCATCCACTTTCTCTTGTTCGGCGATCTCGCAGATTTCCTGCAGCACCGCTTTCTGCTCTTCCAAGCGGGAAAAGCGTTCTAAGCGCTTGCCTAAGTGCCAGTCCGCGGTATGTAAAATTTTCATGTTTCAAACTCCGGAAACCGGGAACCAAAAACCAGGAACCAAATCAACAGTGTGTACGAACACTGGCGCACTATAACATCCACGCGCCTGAATACTTCATCGTGGGTTAATTTAGAAAATTTTTCGGGAAGGAGAAGAAATATTTTCTCGATCTTCTGCATAAGTGGGTAAATGAGCGGAAATCCTGGTGCACCTTGCTGATGGAGATAATGAAGATACTGATAAACAGGGAGAATATTTTATTTGCAATGGATGTCGTTGCACATTACCTTCAAACCACTTACATCCTCTCCGGGGGGACAGGAAAGGCCAATGGGCAATCTCCATAAGTGGAGCGTGGCGTTTATGCTTTAAGTTTGAAGAAGGAGATGTATTTGATGTTGAATTAGTGCAATACCATTAAGAAAGGATGGTTTTATGTTACCCCCAAATAGACGCCCTCCTCATCCCGGTGAGATTTTGAAACATGAATTTCTGGAACCATTGAACCTCACTCAACAACGGATTGCTGATGCCATCGGGGTAACCCGGGTACGGATCAATGAAATTATTCTTGGAAAGCGGGCAATTACCCCGGATACCGCGTTTCGTTTAGCAAAGTTTTTTGATACCACTCCGGATTTTTGGATTGGGATGCAAGTGGACGTGGATATGTGGGATACTCTCCAGTTAAATAGAGATGAATATGAGCGTATCCATTCCCTTGTAACGGAGAAGAAATCATAATCCCCTAAAAAACAGCCTCTAAAATCGGATGATGAAATTTCCTTATTTAGTCGTCAGCGACCGCGACGGAAATATCTTCGAAATTCCCGAATTATATATGGCCGGGATGAGCCTGAACGCCCCCGCGCTGCCAACGGAGCAGGAGTTGATTCCCCTGCCCTACGGCAGCGATTTGTATCTCCTGCCGGAGAGAACCGCCGTCGGCTACGACCCCCGGCGGAAAAAATTCGTGGAAGTGAAGGAGTACCACGGGGAGCCGGTTTTTGCCGCCGCGGCCTTTATGGCCCCCGCCTACCTGCAGGTGTACCGCAGCGCCTTTGCCACTCCGCCGGGCGCGCCGCGTCTCTCCCTGTTCAGTTACACCGCGGTCGGCTGGAAAAACGGGCAGTTTTACGCCGCCGGCAAACGCATCGACCCGGATATGCGCCAGGATTTGAGCACCTTCAATCTCAATTTGGTAGAGCAGGAAGCCCGCCGGATACTGCGCCGCTATCCCCAAAACCGCCTTACCGATCACCTGATCCGCAATTGCGTATTCCGCTACGGCTGCCCTGCGGCGCGCAATTTTGCCCTGGGGCGCTGGGAGTGCCCCATCCCCACCAGCCCCGGCTGCAACGCCGCCTGCGTGGGCTGCATCTCCGAGCAGCCCGCGGAAACCGGGGTGCGCTCCACCCAGGATCGCCTGAATTTCATGCCCTCCGGGGAAGAGATCGTGGAATTTGCCGTGCCGCATTTGGAGAATGCTCCCCGCGCGGTGGTTAGCTTTGGCCAGGGCTGCGAAGGCGAGCCGCTGTTAGCCGGGCCGGTCATCAAAGAAGCGATCAAAGAAATTCGCCGCCGCACCGACCGGGGAATCATCAACCTCAACACCAACGCCAGCCGCCCGGCGGTGGTGGAGGAGCTTTGCAAAGCCGGGTTGGACAGCATCCGGGTAAGCCTGAATTCCGCGCAAAAAGGGTATTACGAAGCCTATTACCGCCCCCGCCATTACGGATTTGAAGACGTGGTAGAATCGCTGCGAGTTATGCGCCGCTATAACCGCTGGGCGTCGATCAATTACTTCGTCTTCCCGGGATTCACCGATCACCCGGAAGAAGTGAGCGCCTTAGAGAGTTTGATCGGCGAGGTGAAGATCAACATGATCCAGGCTCGCAATCTGAACATCGACCCGGAGTGGTACATCGAGGAGCTGGGTTTGGGCGAACTCGCCGCCGCCGGGGGGAATTCCGCTGCAAAACCGTTAGGGATTCCGGGCTGGATCGAGCGCATCAGCCAAAAATTCCCCTGGATCAAGTGGGGGTATTTCAATCCCCCGCGGGAGGAGATGCAAAGGGAGCATTATAATTGGGAAGGAATACGAAAACCTGTGCCTGCCGATATCTGAGCCGTTTATACTCACCCCTGCCGGCTCATAATCTCCGCCGCCAATTGCCGGAAATCCTCCGCCCCGCGGCTGTCCGGTTTGTAATCGAAAATGGTTTTGCCGAACGCCGGGGCTTCTGCCAGGGAAACGTTGATGCGAATGATACTGCTGCTCAGGGTTCCGTTGAAAGCGGATTTCAGGCGGTTGATAATAATGCCGGAGATTTTATTCCGGGCGTCGTGCATTACCGGGATGACCGCCGCGGCCTTGACCCGGGGATTGTTGAATCGCCGGATTTTGCTGATCAACGAAAAGGTTTTTTTGATGGATTCGAAGCCCAGGTAGTGGCACTGCACCGGGATGAGCACGTTTTCCGCAAAGGTAAGAGCATTCACGGTGAGAAACCCCCCCGCCGGGGGGCAGTCGATCAAAATATAGTCATACCGGTCTTTTTTGTCTTCCAGGGCGTTTCGCAGCAAAGTGCAAAAGTAAGAATCTTTGGCTTTGACGAACAGGTTGGAGAGTGACAGTTCTAATTTTTTGAGTTTCTTTCCGGCAGGAAGAACGTGCAGATTTTCGTTATAGAGGTGCAGCACCTCTTCAAATTTCAGATCCTTTTCTAACAGAAATTCCACCCCTTTGATGCGGAAGGCGTCGATTCCCAGACTCTGGGTGAGATCGTGCTGGGGATCGAGATCGATCAAGAGCACCTTCCGGCCGGCCGCGCCCAGGGCGGCGCCTAAGTTCAAGGTCACGGTAGTTTTTCCCACTCCCCCTTTCAGACTTAATACCGCAAAAGCTTTCATGGGCACTCTCTGTAGTGGAGGATTGGATTGTTGGATGATTGGATTAATGGATCGTTGAGCATATCATGCTGCAACCCTCCATTGTGCAAATGTTCCATTGCCGCCGTACTTCAATAATCCATCAATCCATTACCCCAATGATCCGTTATTATCTATCCATTTTCCCAATGGTCCATCATTTCGATAGGCAATTATGCCTAATTTGCCGCCGGGCAATCGGCAGCATCTCACATTTTAGGGAATAGTTTTTTTAGGCGCAGGGGGGGCGGGATGGCTGCCGGAAACTTCCCGATCAAGAACGGTTTCTTTGAATCCGGGAAGCGGGGCAACCGGGAGGCATTGCAAAGGGGCGCAGCACAAATTGCACAAACAATAGATGAATAGCCCCGCGCTTCAGCGCGGGGAAAAGAAAACCCAAGAAAATTAAACCGGGGCTTTAGCCCTGAGTGCTCCCAAAACGCGGGACCGAAGCCCCGAAAGAAGATTTGGGGATATTGTATCCCCCGCGCTGAAGCGCGGGGCTATTCATTCACAAATTTCGTTCCTGTGCAATTTGTGCTGCGCCCTTGCAAAGCAAAAGCCAGCCGTTGAAAACCATCGCCTGAGAACGGCCGGCGTTCAAAACTTAATCCAGCAAATGCACTACCAGCCCGCTCTTTAATTTAGGTTCGAACCAGGTGGATTTGGGCGGCATAATTTTCCCGGCGTCGGCGATGGCCATCAAATCCTCGATGGAAGTGGGATAGAAGGCAAAAGCCGCCGCCCAGTCTCCGCTCTTGACCCGTTTTTCCAACTCTTTCAGCCCCCGGATTCCTCCTATAAAATCGATCCGCTTATCTTTTCGCGGGTCCAGGATTCCTAAGATGGGGGAGAGCAAGTTTTCCTGCAACAGGCTTACATCCAAACGTTTGACCGGGTCTTTCTCATCGAAACTGCCCGGTTTTGCAATTAGTTGATACCAGTGCCCCTTTAAATACATCCCGAATTCATGCGCTCTAAGGGGTTTATAGGGCTGGTTGTCCTCCATCCGGGTGAGGGTGAACTTCTCGGAGATTTTTTTGAGAAAAGCATCCGGGCTGAGGCCGTTCAGGTCTTTGACGACCCGGTTATAGTCAAGGATTTGCATCTGGTTATGGGGAAAGATGACGCTCAGGAAATAATTATATTCCTCTTCCCCGGTGTGGTGGGCGTTGCCGGCCTGGCGTCTTTGTTTGACCCGCGTGGCCGCGGCGGAGCGGTGATGCCCGTCGGCCACGTACAGCGCCGGCACCTTGCCGAAGGCTTCTTGAAAAGCGGCGATGGTTTTTTCATTCTCGATGACCCACAAAATATGGCGAACCCCATCCGGGCTGATAAAATCATACTCCGGACCCGCCTTCATTATCGTTTCCACCATGCGGTCGATCTCCGGAACCGCCCGGTAGGTCAGGAATACCGGCCCCACCTGGGCGTTGAGATAATCCATGTGGTTCACCCGGTCATCCTCTTTGTCCTGGCGGGTCAGCTCATGCTTTTTGATAAGGTCTTTTTCGTATTCGTCCACCGAGGCGCAAGCCATCAGCCCTACCTGCCGATGGTTTCCCATCACCTGCTTATAAATATAAAACCGGGGAGCTTCATCCTGCATCATAATCCCCTGGTTGATGAATTTGTGGAGGTTGTCGGCCCCTTTTTGATAAACCCGCTTGTCGTAGGGGTCAATTTTCGGGTCCAGGTCGATTTCCGGTTTGTTAACGTGCAAGAAGCTGTAGGGATTACCTTTGGCCATTTCTCGCGCTTCATCGCTGCTGAGAACGTCATAAGGGGGAGCGGCCACTTTATCGGCCAGCTCTTTTTGGGGGCGCAGGCCCCTAAAGGGTCGCACTTTCGCCATAATCTTCTCCTGTCATATAAAGGTAGTTGGGTGTTTTGGTGTTTGAGTGTTATGGTGTTATGGTAGCTCAGACATCCTCCAGCAAAACACTAAAACACCGCATGTAGCTAAAACAAAAAAGCGCCCAGGTGTGAAAGGCGCTTTTTTGAACCTGGAACCGTGAAATCAACCCCGGAAGAAACGATACCGATTGTCCTCGATTTCTGCCTGTTCTTTCAATTTTTCGTACCACTGGGTAAAAACGGTGCGGGATTTTTGCTGCAACAGCCGGTTGCGGATCGCTTCCCGCTGGCTGGAGAAAGCTTCTTCATCAAACTGGTTGCGGTCCTTGACTTTGATGAAATAACACCCGCGTTCGGTTTCCAGTACGCCGGAGGGTTGATTGAGGGGAAGGTTGAAGGCGCTGGCGGTAATCGCGGGAGCCCGCCCGATCCGGGGAACGAAAATATTCATTCCGAAATAATCCGTGGTATCGGCCTGGAGAATGCGGTCCGGGTCGGATTGGGCGATTGCCTGGAAATTTTCCCCGGCTTTTACCCGCCCGGCAAATTTTTCCGCGTACTCCCGGGCCATCGCTTTCCGTTTCTCCAGATCGATGCGGTTTTGGCATATCTCTTTCACTTCTTCAAAGGGCTTGTACCCTTCCGGTTTGATGTTAGCGACCTGGAAAATATAGTATCCCTGGGGAGTGTAATACACATCGGAGATCGCCTCTTTTTCGGAGCCGAATGCCCACATCAGGGCGCTTTCGATTTTGCCGATGCCGGGAATCTGGCCGATTTTGTTATTGGCGAATTCTGTAGTCTGCTTGATTTCCACTTTCAGCTGGTCTGCGGCAACGGCGAATCCTTCCTCCCGGGCAGTCTCGGCAAAAAGCCCGGACTGGCGCTGGGCCTCGTCGAGGGTGTTGGCGCTGGCCTCGAATTTGAGCAAAACATGCGAGGCGCGAACTTTTTCGACGCCGTCCTCGGTTTTCTTATCCGCTACTTTGATAACGTGCAAGCCGAAATTGGTTTTGACCGGCCCTACAATCTCGCCCGGTTGAGCGGCAAAGGCCGCTTCGGAAAATTCCGCCACCATGTCTTTGCGCTCGAAATATCCCAGGTCGCCGTGGTTGCTCGCCGCGGAGGGATCTTCCGATTCCGCGTCGGCCAGGGCGTTAAAGTCTTTTCCGGCCAGCGCCTGCGCTTTGATCTCCTCCGCCCGGTGATAAATTTTTGCAGAGTCGGCGGCGGTCGGAACGATCGAGAAATAGACATAGTTTAGCTGGCGCATTTCCAGATTTTTGAAATCCTCTTTATTCTTTTCGTAATACTTGCGAATCTCTTCCTCCCCGGTCTCCGGTTTCCGGTCGGCAAACGCGGCGAGCGGAACGGTCAAATACTCGATTTTGGCCTTGAGATTCTGCTGTTTGAATTCATCGCGGATTTCCTGCTCGGTAACGAACAGGGAGGTATAGATCAGGCTTTGCAACTTTACGTAGGGCAGCTCCTCCCGGGCCTGGGCTTCCATGGTCAATAAGATCTGGCGGTTGGCCTCGTCCGCCAACGCTTCATCCACTTTTTTAGGATCGAATTTCCCGTCGCTCTGGAAGTTGGGATTATCCTGGTATTGCTGGTACAGCCCGTTGCGCACGTAATTGGCCACGTCTTCGCTGGTCACCTGGATGTTCAACTTCTCGATCTCTTTTTTCAGCAGAATCCGCTGCACCAACTGCTCCCAAACCTGGTTCCGCAGACTGTTGAGCTGCTCTTCGGTGAGATTTTTGCCGCTACGTTGTTCTTCGCTGAAACGGGCGTTGCGAAACGCCTGGTTGAACAATTCCAGATCGATCTCCTCCCCGTTTACTTTCCCCACCACAAATTGCCGGCGCTGGCTCCAGCCGGAATAATCTGCTCCCCATTCCACCACCATCAGAGCAACGAAAGCGACGATCAAAAAGTAGAGGATCCCTTTCGTGTACTCACGCATTTTTCCCATCATAATTGAAAATCTCCTGAAAAACTGTGAAACTTCAATGATCTTAAACAAACGAGCGGCAAATTTATATGACTGCGGCGGGAAAATCAAACGAAAAGAATTCCCGGAAACCGGCCGGGTTTTATATCCTGCATGGACCCCGTTTAGATCCGTATAAATTGTTTGGTAAGATTAGCCCATTGCGGATCATTACGAGTCGGGCGATAGCGGCTGGCGATCCCGGGGTAAAAGGGCGTGAATGAGGTAGGCAATCCCGATCACGATCAGCCCCGCCGGCCAGTAGTCCTCTAACATGGTCAGAAAAAGGTCCGTGGGGATCATTTCCAGGTAATACCCCAGGAACAGCAGCCCGACCAGCAGGATCAAGTTTCCGAAGAGCAGGTAATTCCATTTGCGGCTTCCCCAGAGGTAGAGGGGGTAGAACGCCAGCCCCGCCGCAATGGTAAACGCCGAGAGGGTCAGCCCGCGGTGAATCCAATAAAATTGCCATTCGGCGAAAAGATAATACAGCCCGATCAGCATCAAAAATGAGAACAGGTAAAGTCCCCGGCGGGGGGAGCGGTTAACAGCCCGCCACAAACCGAACAGGCCGAGAATCACCAGCCCGTAGCTGCGCAGCAGGTAGATATTCAGGTCGTAATAAGGCCGCAGCAAAAACGCCAGCCCGATCGCGATCAAAACAAACCCCGTAACTACCGAACGCTTTGAATTCATGAGGATGGTCAGCCTAAGATTTACAATTGGGTAATGCTTTCAAAAAGCGCACTAAACCGGCGCTGCCACCTCGCAACTCCAAATCCAAAACTCGAAACTCAAAATCCAAAACCCAAAACTCGAAACTCAAAACCCAAAACTCGAAACCCAAAACTTAAACCTCAAACCGCCTGCTCGCCGGATTCTTCCGGCAATACGAACATCAGTGCAATATAAATCAACACCCCCAGACCCTTGGAGAGCACCGTCAGCAAAACCCAGCCCAGGCGCACGATGGAAGAATCGATGTTGAAAAAATTCGCCAGCCCGCCGCATATCCCGCCAATCTTACGGTCGGACCGGGAGCGGTGAATATCCAACCCGCGCAGGCCGAATTTGCCCTGCTCCCCGTTTTCCCTGCCGTCCTCCGCCCCTCCGGTTTCCGCGTTGGTTTGCTGCTGCCATTGCGCGAACAAGATCAGGCTTCCTATGGAAATCAAAAAGATCGCCCAGATAGTCGTCCAGGGCAGGTCGAGAACCGAAAAGAAACGAAACAGGTCAAATTGCCAGGAGAGCAACAATACCCCGAAGAAAATAAAGATAATCCCTAAAAATAAAGTGTTGTCGATGGTTTTTTCGCCGGATTCGCCGGATTCATCGGGATTTTCCGGCACCAATATCAGCGCAGCGAGATAGATAATGAGACCGGTCCCCCAAAAAAAAGACGCAATCACGAACAGGAGCCGGGCCATATTACTGTCTATCTGGAAATATGCCGCGATGCCGCCGCACACTCCTGCCAGGTAGCGGTCGCTGCGGGAGCGATAGAACCTGGGGCGTTCTTTCATTTCCTCTGCCATATGTTTCCCTCGAATAACTGGTTAGCAACACGGAAAATATCCTTGGCGGGTTTCACGCTTTATGAATTCAGCGCCTGGATGTCTAATATTTCATACTTCATGGTTCCGGCCGGAACCTTGATCTCTACGGTTTCCCCCACTTTTTTACCTAACAACGCCTTGCCCACCGGGGAGACCACGGAGATTTTTGCTTCCTGGAAGTTGGACTCTTCCTGCGAAACCAGGGAGTATTGAACTTCCTGGTCGCGGTTCAGGTCCTTCAACAGCACCGTGGTATATAGCGCCACGTGCTCCCCGCTGATGGATTTAGGATCGATGACCCGCGCCCGGCGCACGGTTTCTTCCAACTGGGATATTTTCGTTTCTAACAGTCCCAGGGCCTCTTTGGCGGCGTGGTACTCGGCGTTCTCCTTCAAATCTCCGAAATCGCGGGCTTCGGATATTTTTTTGGAAAGCTCCGGGCGTTTGACGGTTTTCAGCTCTTCCAATTCCTGCTTCAGTTTATCCAACCCTTCTTTGGATATATAGAAATATTTTGACATGATGCCTCCGTTCGATGCTTTGGCTGATTTGGATTTCCTCAGGCAAACCTGAAAGTAGGCAGTAGGCAGTAAGCAGTAGGCAGCGGTCAACCGTATTACTCCCTGCCCCCTGCTCCTGCCCCTGTAATTGGCAATTGTCAATTGGCAATTGCTAATTGGCAATTTTACCCTGCTCCTGCCTAATTCCCCCTGCTCCTGCGCCGGGAAGCGGGTTCTATCCGCTCCACGCTGATAATGCCCTTCACCTTGGTAACGGCGTTTATAACCCGGGTAAGATGGGGCAGGTTTTTCACTTCGATAACAATTTTGCCGATCGCCAGTTTGTCCTTCGATTTGATGTCCATATTCAGGATATTGATGTTATTATTGGAGATCACCTGGGCAATGTCGCGAATCAAATTGCGGCGGTCCTCCCCCAGCAGGGAGAGCTGCACTTTGAACTCCTCTTCTACTTCCACGGTCCAGTTTACCGGCACGGTGCGATCGTTCTTGTCCACCAAACTCTGCATGTTCGGGCAGGTGGTGCGGTGAATGGTCACCCCTTTCCCGCGGGTAATGTAACCGATGATATTGTCTCCGGGAACCGGCTGGCAGCACTTGCCGATGTGCACCATGATGTTATCCATGCCCTGCACCCGGATGGCGGAATGGCTCTTATCGCGCTGTAAAATCCGTTTTAAGAGCGATTCTTTTTGTTCTTTGGGATGGGTTTCGGAGATGGCGGAGAGAATTTTTTCGATGGAGACCTCTCCCCGCCCCACCGCGGCTTTCAGGTTGCGGATGTCGTCAAAATTGAGCTTGTTGGCGGCTTCCTGGAGTTTCTCTTCGGTAAGTTTTTCTTTAAAGCGGTTAAAATACTTGGTGAGGATCTCTTCGCCCAACTTCAGGCTGTGCTCGAAGCGCACTTCCCGGAGATATTTGCGGATATGGTGCCGGGCTTTGCTGGTTTTGACAAAGGTCAACCAGTCCTGGTTGGGATGCTGGTTGTTGCTGGTGATGATCTCGACCTGTTCGCCGCTGTTCAGGGAGTATTTCAGGGGAACGATTTTTCCGTTTACTTTTGCCCCGATGCAGTGCATGCCCACGTTGGTATGTACCGCAAAAGCAAAGTCCACCGCATTCGCGCCCTGGGGAAGCCGGATCACGTCGCCCTGGGGCGTAAAGACGAATACCTCCTGCTGGTAGAGGTTCACCTTCAGCGAATCCAGAAAATCCTGCGCGTCCATGGCCTCGTTGCCCTGGTATTGTTCCAGCAATTGCCGCACCCAGGAGAGGTGTTTTTCCATGTCGTCTTTTTTGCGCTCCCCTTCTTTGTAACGCCAGTGGGCGGCAATCCCCAATTCCGCTATCCGGTGCATCTCCCGGGTGCGAATCTGAATTTCCACCATATGTCCCTCTTTGTCCACCACGGTGGTGTGGAGGGACTGGTAGCCGTTCATTTTGGGCATGGCGATGTAATCTTTAAAACGCTCGTACACCGGGGTGTAGCGGTTGTGAACGATCCCTAACACGTAATAACACTCTTCTACTTTTTCCACGATGATGCGGATGGCAAACAGATCGTAAATCTCTTCAAAAGGTTTTTGCCGCTCGTGGATTTTGCGATGGATGGAATAGAGGTGCTTGGGGCGTCCCTGCACCGTGGCTTTGATGTTGTGGGCCTGCAAATCTTCTTCGATGGGGGCGATGGTTTTGTGAATATAAGATTCCCGCTCCTCTTTTTTCTGATTCAGGCGATTCTTGAGATCCACAAACGCTTTATAATCGAAAAATTTGAAAGAGAGGTCTTCCAATTCGCTTTTGACCCGGGCCATGCCGAAGCGGTTGGCCAGGGGCGCATATACGTCGCGGGTTTCGATGGCGATGCGCATGCGGCTGCGGGCGGGCATGTGCTGCAAGGTGCGCATGTTGTGCAAGCGGTCGGCAAATTTAATAACGATCACCCGCAGGTCTTTGGCCATGGACAACAGCATCTTGCGAAAAGTCTCCGCCTGGCGGGATTCATAGCTGAGGTTTTTGCGGCCGCTGATTTCCCCGATCTTGGTGACTCCATCCACCAGGAGGGCGATTTGCTTTCCGAATTCATCTTCCAGGTCTTTCAGGGTGAAGTCGGTATCCTCAACCACGTCGTGCAGCAGGCCGGCGGCAATGGTGGTGCTGTCCATGCGCATTTCGGCCAGGATCATGGCCACGTTCAGACAGTGCTCAAAATAGGGTTCCCCGGAATTGCGCCGCTGCTGCCGGTGCGCCCACAACCCGAATTCGTAGGATTTTCGCAACAGCGTCTCATCGAAATTGGGATTATAGTTGCGAACCTCCTCCACCAACCGTTCGAATACCGGATCAAATTGAACCCGGAGCGCGCGATAGGTTTCTTCCTGAATGTCGATAACTTCTAACACGTCCATAGTGCTTCACATTTCGCGATAATTCGTACTTCTAAAACAATGCTATTCATAATTCCCTGCCGGCGGCGGCCCCGGGAGTTGCTTATCGTAATATGCTGTACTATCACGGGACATTTGAGAATTTTCAATAAGTGAGGCTCCTTGGCAACTTCTAACCTCACCCATCCCCACCCTAACCCTCCCCTTCCCTCTCCTGCAGGAGAGGGAAGGGGAGGGTGGCGCGAAGCGCCGGGAGGGGTTGGGTGAGGTTAAAGGGGCGCTGAAACCACGCAATTCCCGAAAATTCTCAAATGTCACGTGATAGTCCCCGTAATATTCATTAACGGCAGGATCAAAAACTACTTTATCGGCCGGTTATTCCTGCTGCGGGGGACTTTCCCATTTTTATTCTTTTAATCCTGCCATTATTTTCATAAACTCCCTTTGTTATCAAAAACGAAGCTAACGTTTCGTGTATGGAAATTCAAGTGTTATTTTCTCCGCGCTGTTTCCGGCTTCCCGTTCCTAAGGGGTGATATTTCAACCAATTAGGACCCGGAGCCGTCGCCCAAAACCAACATCGAACAGAGGTGAAAATGGAACCATTAAACGAAGCCGCCTTAGTCGCCGCGCGGGATTGTTTAGGCGTGCGCCGGAGCGAGAGCGTGCTGGTCGTTACTGACGCCCACCGCCGCCGCATCGGCCAGGCGCTCTATGAAGTTTGCCAGGACCTGGCCCGGGAGGTGCTCTACCTGGAAATGCTTCCCCGGAAGGTGAACGGAGAAGAACCCCCCGGGGCGGTGCAGGAGGCCATGAAATCGGTGGACGTGGTGATCTGCCCCACCACCACCTCCTTAACCCACACCGAGGCCCGGCGGGCCGCCTGCAAAGCCGGCGCCCGGGTAGGCACCATGCCGGGAATTACCGAGGATATCATGGTGCGCACCATGCGGGCGGATTATCATCGCATCGCCCGGCTGACCGAGCAGGTCGCCGCCATTCTCACCGCCGGCGTTCTGGCGCACGTTACCACCCCGGCGGGCACGGATATCCGCATTCCCATCGGGGGAATTGCCGCCATCCCTTCCACCGGGCTGGTGCTGGAGCCGGGGAAGTTCGGCAATCTCCCTTCCGGAGAGGCGTATTTGATGCCCCGGGAAGGAGAAGCCGAAGGGGTCATCGTGGTGGACGGCTCCCTGGCCGGCATCGGCCTGATTACCGGGGAACCGGTCAAAATCACCGTTGAAAAGGGCCTGGCGGTAAAGATCGAAGGAGGAAAGCAGGCCGAAGAGTTTGAAAGAACAGTCGCTTCCCTGGGGGAAAAAGCCCGCAACCTGGCAGAATTGGGAGTGGGCACCAATTATATGGCGGAAATCAAGGGAACGGTGCTGGAGGATGAAAAAGTGTTAGGCACGGTTCACCTGGCCTTAGGCAACAACGTTTCCATGGGCGGAACCTGCAACGTGGCTTTCCACGTTGACGGCATCCTGCTGAATCCGACCCTGGAGATCGACGGCCGGCAGATTCTGCTGAACGGGAAAATGCTGGTCTAAGCAGAGGTGAATGCCTACTTTAAGACTTTGTGGGTAATTGGGAGATTCCGGTATTTCGCAGCCGGCGAAAACCGGAATGACAACGCCGAATCCTGTCATTCCGGCCGTATCCCGGAGCGCCGCATTCCCGTTAACCTAAGTAAAAAATCACCGCAAAGACGCAAAAGTTTTAGAGAGTTTTCGCCTGAAATTCCTCCTGATCTTCACAAAAATCAGCACTGTTTTCTTTGCGTCTTAGCGTCTTTGCGGT
>JABWBP010000015.1 GCA_013360445.1 Calditrichaceae bacterium
GCCGGATGGGCATTTATTATTTCCCAATTTGCGATTATATTTGAAGAACGATTGAAATTGGATAGATAATGATTTACACAAAAAATTTTACAGTCTCATTTTTGTTGCCACCTAACTCTCATTCATCAACGGATCAATCATCACCTCGCCCCCCTCTACCACATCTACAGTCAGTCGATTTCCATAAAGCAAGGACATACCTGCCAGCGGGCCTCCCTCTGTTTGCAGCACCAGAACCTCTCTTTCCCGGCCATGCCACAGCATCTTCGCAAGGTACACATCCAGGAGCACGACATTCCCATCCCCAAGAGTTGCCAGACGATTACCAGCCAATTGCAATTTCAGGCGAGTGATCAGGTTGCCTGGCAAGGTCAAATAACCGTTAAAGCCGGTATCTATCACAGCGGAGACTTTGCGGGTTCGCTTTGTTCGGGTGAGAATCTCCAATTCGATGACCGCTTCTCGATGTTCCGAAACGTTTCCGGTGATCATCGCTCTTCCATTAAAAGGTGTTTGCCAATGTGATAGGCAGTTGGAAAGCCGATCCGCAATCCGTACAGAACGGCATCGGGACGCCGGGCCAGCAAACGTTTCGTAGCGATCAAATCGTCGAGATCGATTTCGTATTCACCGGTTTCGATGTCAATAACTACAAACTTTCCCTTGTGAACGGTTTCAACCCGGTCTCGAATCTGTTGCGCATAAATCGCTTCGCCTCGCGATAATACTTCCTGGGGGGTGTAATTTGCATAAGGCATGGCGATATTCTCCTTTTTTCCCAAAATGCCCCTGGCGGCCACGTTGTTTTCTTCATTTTCCTGCTATCGATAAAATTAACCACCCGGCAATTGATTCGCAAAGGGGAATTTTTCTGCTCGCAAAAAATCTCAGCGTTAAAAAGTTTGGGAATGACGGCAAATTATCCGCTGCGTTTAGCTGCCCGAATTCGCCCCCCCTCAGCGATTCAGGTAATACAGGCGCAACACGTGCAGCTCCTCGTAGGCCACCTGCCCGCCCAGGGCCTCGAAAACCGGGCGCAACCGCTGGGTTCCCAATTTATCGAATACAAAAAATACTTTTTGCTGCGCCTCCGCCGGGAGCGCGGAAAGCGCCTGCAACTCCTCCGCCCGCAGCTTATATCCTTCCTGGTAGAATTTATACAGATGCTCCAGAATAGTCGGTAATTTCACTTCGTACGCCGCCATCAGCTCCCGGATCGTTTTGCCGCTGTTATAAGCCTCCCCCACCTCTACGTGGCGGGGCTTCGGCGCGGCCTCCGGTTTGGGGCGGGAGACCGGCAGGGGGCGCTGCTTGGGGCGCTCTTTGATCTGGTGTTCCATGCAGTAGCGGCGAATGGTATTCAAAAAGAGCGCCCCGTATTTGGCAAACTTGGCCTCCCCCACCCCGTGCATGCGCATGAAGCTCTGCACCGATTGGGGATAAAAGGAGGCCATCTCCACCAGGGATTTGTCGGAAAAAATGACGTAGGGCGGCACGTTGGCGCGATCCGCCAGTTCCTTGCGCTGCCGGCGCAGGAGTTCGAACAGGGTTTTATCATACGCTTCGGATACCTCTTTGCCGCGGCCGTATTCCAACGCTTCTTCCTGGAGGGCGCCAAACACTTTTTCCCTGCTGCCCAGCACCTCCAATGCTTTGGGAGTGAGCTTCAAGCTGCCGTAGGCGGGGTCTTTGGTCAAATAACCCTCGCGGATGAACTGCCGCGCCAGGTGTCCCCACTGTTTGGCGGAGAATTCCCGGCCAACCCCGTGGGTGGGCAGATTGTTGTGCCCGTGCCGAATGACCTTTTGCGACTCCGAACCGCGCAGCACCTCGATAATGTGGGCGCTCCCGAAAAGCTGCCCGGTGCGGTAAATGCAGGAGAAGAATTTCTGCGCCGGGATGGTGATATCCTCCAGCTCCTTCTGGCCGGAGGAGGTGCAATTATCGCACATCCCGCAGTTCTCCTCCTCGTACGCCTCTCCGAAATAGCGGATCAGCGGCCTGCGGCGGCATTCGCGGCTCTCTGCAAAATCAACTAAACTGTCCAGATGGAAGCGCGCCACCTGCTGCTGCAAGGGGTCTTCTTTCTGGTCGATGAAGTAACGGATTTTCTGGGTATCGCCGATGCCGAACAGGAGCAGGCAATCGGCGCGCAGGCCGTCGCGCCCCGCCCGCCCGATTTCCTGGTAGTAGGATTCGATGCTCTTGGGAAGATCGTAGTGGATGACAAAACGCACGTTGGATTTGTTGATGCCCATCCCGAAGGCGATGGTGGCGACGATGATCTGCACGTTGTCGCGGATGAACAGTTCCTGGTTCTCCTTGCGCTCCTCATCGGACATGCCGGCGTGATAGGGCCGCACCGAATATCCCTGGGCGTGCAGGCTCTCGGCCAGGGACTCCACCTGTTTGCGGGAAAAACAGTAGATAATCCCGGACTGGCCGGAAAATTTTTTCAGAAAATCCAGGGTTTGCCCTAAAGCATTGGATTTGGGAACCACCTGGATGAACAGGTTCTCACGGTTGAAGCTGGCGATAAATTCTTTATGATTCTGAAAATGGAGATTCTGGCAGATATCTTTCCGAACCTGCGGGGTGGCGGTGGCGGTGAGGGCCATGCACACCGCGCCGGGAAAGCGGTTCCGCACCCCGGCGATCTGGCGGTATTCGGGGCGGAAATCGTGCCCCCATTCGGAGATGCAGTGCGCCTCGTCGATGGTCAGGCAGTCCACCGGGATGGAAGTCAGGAGGGAGAGGATATCGGGTTTGAGCAGGGTTTCCGGGGCCACGTAGAGCAATTTGGCCTCGCGGTTTTTAACCCGGTTGCGGTTCCGGGAATACTCTTCCTGGGTCAGCGAGCTGTTCAGCAGCACCGCGTTGACCCCCAACTCCACCAATTGCTCCACCTGGTCTTTCATCAGCGAGATGAGGGGGGAGACCACCACGGTCAGTCCTTCGAAGATCAGCGCCGGGATTTGATAGCAGAGCGATTTGCCCCCGCCGGTAGGCATAATCACCAGGGCATCGACTTTTTGCAGCGCCGTCCGGATGATCTCTTCCTGCAAGGGCCGGAAATCATCGTAGCCGAAGACGGTCTTTAAAATGGCTTGGGCTTTCGTCGGCATGGAATCGCTATGATAGTGTTTGGGTGTTATGGTGTTTTAGTGTTTGAGTGTTTGAGTAATCAGATAGTATTACCAGAGCAATATAACACCCAAACACCATAACATGTCCTATCACGTGATAATTGAGAATTTTCGAGGACTACTCGGTTTTAGCGCCCCTTTAACCTCACCCATCCCCTCCCGGCGCTTCGCGCCACCCTTCCCTTCCCTCTCCTGCCAGGAGAGGGAAGGGGAGGGTTGGGGTGGGGATGGGTGAGGTTAAGAACGGCAAGGAGACCACTCAGCATCAGCAATTCTCATATGTCATGTGATATTACACACTATAACACTTAAACATGGACAGATTTAACCGCCTACTGTCCCTTCCTTTTTCCTAACAGCCCCTCCGGATTGATAATCTCCTGCAAATCCCGGTACGAAATCCCTAACTCCGTGGGGCCCATGGCGTATGGCGCAATCTCATAATTATTGTAATAGAACACGACGCCGGTATCGCCCACCGCAAAATTGCCGGTCAGCTTGAACTGTTCATTCTCGAACCAGAAACCGGCGTCCGCGTAGGCCTGGTTCGGCGCAATGGCTTTCAACTCCCGAAAGCGTTTCTCCGCGACATTATTCAGGCGCTCCTGAAACCCTTCCGTAAAAAGGTCCTTCAAGGTTATCCGGTTTCCGTTTTGCAGGTCGAAATTCGCATAATGAACCGCGGAATTGGGATGCGCCCCGCCGGTATATGAAAATTCGTAAAAACTCAGACTGGCCAGGCCGGCGTCCTGGTAAAATACCTTCACTTCTCTTTCCACCGACCAACTGGTCGGATAATCCGGAAAATCAACCTTGAATTTTTTATAATCGTCGATAAACCGGCTTATCGCCGCTTCCACGGTTTCAGCCGGTTTATCGCCGGGTATGGAACCTAACAGGGTTTTACGGATGTAGGCATTGATGCTGTCTTTCGCCTGGGGAGTGGGCGCGGCCGTTATCTCCGGGTATTCGATGGTGATGGAAGCGCAGCCGGTATCCGGCTCGTCGCACACGCCGTAGGTTTGTTCTAAATCGATGGTTTCAAAGGCGAGGGGGGCGACTTTGGCCGCATCGGCGCCCTCTTTTTTGGCGCAGGCGGCCAGCCAAACCAGGGAAACGCTCAAAAAAAGAATGCTGAAACGCATGTCTCTCTCCTTGGAATAAACAATGAGACGCAAAAGCCGATAAACCGCGTTAGTTCTGCGCCCGGTACACTGCGATTGTTTTGATGACCACCGGCTGCACCGGGTGGGTTTGCAGGCGTTGATCGCTGTTTCCGTAGGTGCGCGCGTTGGCGATTTCGTTCACCACGTCCATCCCGCCGGTCACTTCGCCGAAGGCGCTGTACTGGTTGTTCAGGTGCGCGGCGCTGCCGTGCATGATAAAGAACTGGCAGCCCGCCCCGGCCCGCGGATCGGACACCCGGGCCATGGACAAGACGCCGGGGCGGTGGTCGGTGTCGTTGAACTCGTTGGGAATATTCACCAGCGGGCCGCCCTGGCCGTCGTTGTAGGGATCGCCGTCTTTAGAATTGGGGTCGCCGCCCTGGATCATGAACCCGGGAATGACCCGGTGGAACTGGGTGTTGTCGTAAAATCCGCACTCCGCCCGGGTGATGAAATTGAAACAGGTAAGGGGCGCTTTATCGGGATAAAATTTCACTTCGATATCCCCGTAGTTGGTAACGATCCGCGCCCGCAGGTTTTGCATTTGCGCGGCCAGGAACTGCATGTGGCTGAAACTATCTTGCAGTTTTTGGAAATCGTCTTTCAACTGGGTGTTTTCCTGCTTGATTTCTTCCACCTGGCGGGAGAGGTCCGCGTTTTGCCGGGCCAGGCGCTCGATTTTTCCCTTATCCCCACAGGAGAATACCAGAAACGAAATAGCCAGCAGGCTGGCAATCAAATTCTTCATTCTTTTCCTTCCTCGTGATGTTGGGTAGTCCCCCTCTATAGGTGTTGCTATGATTTTTTAACCGCAGAGAGAACGCAAAGGTCGCAGAGAAGATAAAACATTTCTTCAAAAACACATTTTCCCCCGGCGTAACTCCGCGCTCTCCGCGATTGAAATAAACAGACTAAACCACTGCAACACTCAACAAGGAGACTACCCAATGTTGGGTCGCAACGCAGCCTGCCGGAGGTTGGGAACCCCCGGCAGGCTGAGAGCCGGAAAGCCATAGAGGATATAAGATTTGGAGAGTAAATTCAAGAAAAAAATATAAATCCGACAGAAAAAGAGACGGCGGCCGGCCTCCTATATTTTTGCCCTGCGCAGCAAATTGGCGTTGCCGACCACGGAAACAGAGCTGATCGCCATGGCCAGCTCCGCGATGACCGGGTGGAGCAATCCCGCCACGGCCAGGGGAATGGCCAGCACGTTGTAGAAAAAGGCCCAGAAGAGGTTCTGCTTGATCTTGCGGAAGGTCGCCCGAGAGAGGGTAATCGCGCTGACCAATCCGTTGAGATCCCCGCGCACTAAGGTTACGTCCGCCGCTTCGATGGCGATATCCGTGCCGCTGCCGATGGCGATGCCCACATCCGCCCGCACCAGCGCCGGGGCGTCGTTGATGCCGTCGCCTACCATCGCCACCGCCCCGAACTGCTCTCGCAGCCTCTCCACTTCCTGCACTTTTTGCTCCGGCAGCACGCCCGCGGAAACATGGTCGATGCCGGCTTCCCGGGCGATTGCCTTAGCGGTGCGGGCGTTGTCCCCGGTAATCATGGCGGTTTTCAAACCCATTTGATGCAATCTGCGGATGGCTTCCGCGGTCTCTGGTTTCAACCGGTCGGCGACGCCGATAACGCCTAACGCCCGCTTGTTTTTTGCCGCCAGCACGGTGGTTTTGGCGGCTTCTTCCAACTGTTTCAGGGGAAGGTTCAATTCCTCAAGATCAACCCCTTCTTTTTCCAGGAAAGAAGCAGAGCCTAAGATAACCGCCTCCCCGTTCAGGGTCGCCCGCACCCCCAAACCGGGCGCGGCGGAGAAATTGTCGATTTTTTCAAGGGAGATATTCTCCGCTTTCACCTTTTGCCGGATGGCGATTGCCAATGGATGTTCGGAATGGGCTTCCAGCGCGCCGGCGATTGCCAGCAGTTCCGCGGATGTTATCCCGTTCGCGGGAATCATATCGGTGACCACCGGCTTGCCGACGGTGAGGGTGCCGGTTTTGTCGAAGGCGATCAGGCGCACGTCTTTCAACGCCTGGATCGCTTCGCCCTTGCGGTAGAGGATTCCTTTTTGCGCGCCCATCCCGCTGCCGACCATCAGGGCGGTGGGGGTGGCGAGGCCCAGGGCGCAGGGGCAGGCAATGACTAACACCGCGATGGCGGCGAAAATCGCCAGGGTAACGCTGCCGGCGGTTTGGGGCGGCAATGCCGCAAGCAGCCAGGGAATGATTCCCTGCGCCGAGAGCAGAACCTGGCGCATCATATCCGGAAACAGCAGCCAGGCGGCAAAGGTGAGGATTGACAGCGCGACGATGAGGGGCACGAAAATCGCGGTCACTTTATCGGCAAACGCCTGGATGGGAACCTTGGTGCCCTGCAATTCTTCCACCATTTTGATCATCTGCGCCAGAAAGGTGTCGCGCCCGACTTTGGCAGCGCGTACTTGCAGCGCCCCGTGCTGGTTCACGGTCGCGCCGATGACCGGGTCGCCGGCGCTTTTGCGCAGGGGCATGGATTCGCCGGTGGCCATGGATTCATCCACCGCGCTCTCGCCGGAAACCACTTCCCCGTCGGTGGGGATTTTTTCCCCGGGGCGCACCAGCATCACCTCCCCTACCCTTATTTCTTCCACCGGAATTTCGATCTCCTGGCCGTTGCGCAGCACCCGGGCGGTCTTCGCCCCTAATTCCAGCAGTTTGCGGATGGCCTGCGAGGCGCGGCCGCGGGCGCGGGATTCCACGTAGCGCCCGGTCAGGTGAATGGCCATGATCATGCTCCCCACCGCCGCGAAATTGGCGATATCCATAAAAAAGTTGAGGAAACCGGTGGAAAGACTGGCGAGGGTTCCCAATGCAATCAGCACATCCATGTTGGCGCTGCCGTGGCTGACGCTGCGCCAGGCGGAGCACAGGGTTTCCCATCCCGGCCAGAACAGCGCCGGAAGGGTCAGCAGGATCATCCCGAGATTCATAATCGTATGCGTCGGCCACATGATCCCCCAGAGCATTTCCGGGAGCATCCACAGCATCAACGGGGCGGCCAGCGCCCAGGCGATGATCATCCGCTTGCGGGCAGCCTGCCATTTCTGCTCTTCTTCATCAGCGGCTTGTTCCGCAGTTTCCTCCCGCTCCAGCGCGGCATTGTACCCGGCTTTTTGCACCGCCTGGATTAATGCGGAAACATCTGTTTCATCAGGAGAATAGATGACCTGTGCTTTTTCGGTGGTGAGATTGACGGAGGCTTCCATCACGCCGGCGGTTTTCTGCAAGGCGCGTTCCACGTTATTCACGCAGGCGGCGCAGTGCATCCCGGAAATCTTCAGGGTGACTTTTTCGCGGGCGCGATCCACCCCATAGCCGCTCTCTTCCACGGCTTTTTCCAGCACTTCCAGGGAAACGAAATTGGGATCAAAGGTCACCAGCGCCTTTTCCGTGGCCAGGTTCACGCCTGCGTCCGAGACGCCGGGTACCTTCTTCAGCGCCCGCTCCACGTTGGCGGAGCACCCGGCGCAGTGCATTCCGGTAATTTTCAGCTGGATTTTCTCTTCCGTTTTTTCCGGAGGCGCTTCTTTTTCAGTGTTTGAAGGAATACTCATCACTTTTTACGTTTTACACATTACTTTTCAACGCTGCCGGCGACGTGCGCGCTAAAGCGCGGCTATCAATCATTACGCTTTACGCATCACGTTTCACGATTTACGTTTCATCTCATATACCGGGGGGCGAGTCGCGACTCGCCCCTACTTCAATAACAGCATCCGGCGCGACTGGCGATAATCCCCCGCTTCGAGCTTGTAGATATAAATTCCGCTGGAGACCGGGGCCCCGCGCTCGTTTCTCCCGTCCCACCGCACCGAATAGTACCCCGCAGGCTGTTTCTGGCTCACCAGGGTGCGCACTTTCTGCCCTAAGAGGTTATAAACGGTCAGCTCCACCTCGCTGAATGCCGGCAGTTGATAGCCGATTGCCGTGGAGGGATTGAAGGGGTTGGGATAATTCTGGTACAGGGCGAATACCGCCGGCGCGCCCGCCCCCGGCAGGTCATCGATCCCGGTAACGCTGCTGAGCGAGATGCGCAATCCCCACTCGCTAAAAGTGCCGAGATGCCCCGCTTTGGCGTCCGCCACGTTGATCTGCCAATCCCCGGTATGATTTTGCCCCCGGAAAGCGCTGAGCAGGCCGGGATCGGGGCGGAAAACGCCCGCCACCTGCTCCCCGGCGGCAAAGGTTACGTTCTCGATGCTCTCCGCAGCTTCATCATCTAAAACAATGTCGGGATTGACCCCCGGGCTTCCCAGGGGCAGCGCCGGGTGGCCGGGGCGGTCCAGCAGGGTAATTTCGGTTCCCGCGGGAGAGGTGAGTTTGACCACCAGATCGCCGAAATTGGGATGGGCGGCTTTGAAAACCACCTCCACGTCGATGATCTGCAAACCGGCATGGCCGGATACGGTTAGCACGTCGCTGACCCCGGCGGGATTGTTGTTGGGAATGGGAATATTCGGAGCGCGGGAAAGCGCCAGCACCCGGCGAATGTCGAACTCATGAGGCCCGCTAACGGCTTGATTCATGTTGGCAGAGACATCCTGCGCAATCACCCGGTAGCTGACCAGGTCTCCTAAGGAAACCGCGTTGCTGTCGAACCCGAAAAATCCCTGGTAATTTCCCCCGCTGCCGCTCAACCCGAAGGGCGGTTGGGGAACCTGGTTGACGGCGTATTCCACCCAGACCGAGTCA
Source organism: Calditrichaceae bacterium (assembly GCA_013360445.1). Classification (GTDB taxonomy): domain Bacteria; phylum Calditrichota; class Calditrichia; order RBG-13-44-9; family J075; genus JABWBP01. The sequence goes on from JABWBP010000015.1 coordinate 9,049, forward strand.
ATGCCGATATTGTCGCTGGCGCTGGCGGATATTGCCAGGGGCAGCGCGGCAATATCCGCGTACGGGATGGGCGCGTGCGCCAGCGCCGGCGGGACGGTGTCGGGGCCGGCATAGAAGCGATAATATTCCGCCGGCGCAGCCGGGGGAGCGCTTACCCGCAGGCCGTTTTCATCGGACACGGAAATATAGTAATGGATGTGAACGTTGCTCCCCTGGCCGGGAATGGCGGCGAGGTATTGATTTGCGCCCTGCGGCAGCAGGGGGGCCGAATTGCCAAAGAACAGATCGGTGCTGTAATAAACTAACAGTGAATCGGCCAGCAGCGCAGCGCTGCCGGGAGTAATTTCCGCTTGCACTTCGTAGGGACCGCTGATGTTTTCGGTATCGCCCAGGGGGGTATGGCTGATCGCGGCGGCCACGGGGGCCAGCGGGGATTCCCAGATGCCCCTGCCGTAAGTGGCGGCGCGCAGCTTCCCGGAGGCGTAATGGATTTCCAATTCCTGCACGATGACATTGGGCAGGCCGGCGTTGAAAGGCTCCCAATCGGGCATATTACGGTTGCGGTAATAAATCCCGATGTCCGTGCCTACGTAGAGCGCGTCCGCGCTGTTTTTCCGCTGCACCACGCAATTGGCCGGGAGATTGGGCAGGGAGCCGGAATAGTTCGCCCAACTGTTTCCCGCGTTCGTAGAGGCGAAAATTTTGTTCCCGGGAGAATAGCCGGAGAGGGTAACCCAGAGCTTTTCCGGGTCTTCGTGGGAAACGGCAATGTAAGTGATTGCCCCGCCCAGGGTAACTCCGGCGGTGATGTTGGCCCAGGTTTGGCCCCCGTTGCGGGTGCGGAAAATGTTATTCTGGCTGGCGGCGTAAATATACTGCGGATCGGACGGCGCCACCGTCAGGGATTGCAGCGTACCTCCTCCCAGGGCAGAAATTTGCACCCAGGAAGCGCCGCCGTTGAAGGTTTTCCAGACCTCCCCGAACCCGGCGTAGAGGATTTGCGGATTCTGGGGGTCCATCACATAAGGAGTGACCCAGGCCCCGTTGCCGGTAATATTATTGGTGACCGAATTGAAGGAAAGCCCGCCATTCAGCGATTTACTCAAACCCCCGTTTTGAATGCAGGCATAGAGAATATTCGGATTGCTGTAGTCGATGAGCGCCTCCATCCCATCCGCGCCTAACACGTGGGTCCACACCGGCCCGTTCATCAAATTGGTGCCGTTATCCTGGGTGCCGCCGATGAGCAGGTTTTCGTTGTAGGGATAGCCGCCGAAGCGGTAAAACTGGGTATTCGCCAGCCCGGCGCTGATATCCGTCCACACTTCCCCGCCATCGCCGGTTTGAAAAATTCCCCCGTCCGAGCCGGCGTATAAAACGTTGCCGTGAAAATCCAGCGCGTGAATATCCGCGTGCACGTAGGGGTAAGCCTGCTCCGGGTAGAACCAGTAAGCGTTCAAATCCCAACTGACCCCGCCGTCGCCGGATTTCCAGATGTTGATTCCCCCGACGTAGATCTCTTCCGCATTCACCGGGGAAGCGGCAACCGCCAGGTCGTACCAGCTTTGTCCCCCCACGCTGGAGCCGTTCGGCGCATAACCTAAAATATTGGGACTGTTGGAACGCAGCGAGAAAGAAACGCCGCCGTTGGTGGAACGGTACAATCCGTAGAAGTCGGAGTTAGCGGAGCTACCCCCTACCAGGTACACGTAATCGGGGTTGGCCGGGGTCACCGCAATCGCAAGGCGGTTTACGGCCGCGGAAGAGGGAACCCCGGCGCCGATTTGGGTGAAAGAACCGCCGGTATCCGTGGAGCGGTGGAAGGTGGTTCCGCAGACGTACACTACCGCGGGATCAAAGGGTTTGAACTCCATATCCTTGAAATCCCCGGCGAGGGAGAGGCTCCAGCTCGCCCCGGCGTCGGTGGATTTGTAAACCCCGCTATTGGTCGCCGCCAGCAAAACGTTAGTTTGGGCGGGGTGAATCAGAATTTTGCTGATCCGGCGGGCCTGGTAAATCGTCCAATTCAGCCCGGTGGGATTCCAGGTAAGGCCGCCGTCGGTAGATTTCAGCGCCCCGATGCTGTAAGTATCCCCGGCGTCGCCGTCGCCGGTGCCCAGGTAAACAATATCGGGATCGAAGGGATCGATGGCGATGCTGGTCACCCCTAACACCGGCAAATCATCGGTAGTGGTGTTCCAGGTGCTGCCCCCGTCGTAAGAAACCCACAACCCCCCGGAGGGCGCGCCGACGTAGATAATATCGCTGTTGTTGGGGTGCACGGCGCTACAGTTTATGCGCCCGATGCCGGGATTATAGCTGGTCGTCACCCAGGAGGTGGGTCCCAGGGGCGTCCAATTCGAAAAATCGCTGATGGAAGTCAGGCGGCGGTGAGATGCAGCGTATTCCGCGTAGGCCCTGGCGGCCTGGTCGGGCGCGGGAATCCTTCCGGAAGGATACACCCGCGGCTCCATGAAGTATTCCCAGCGTTTGAACTGCTTCCAGCCGCTCCCGCGCTCGATTTTTTTGCCTTCCCAGTACTCATTGAAACTGCGTTGAATATCATAAAAATTAGCGTTGGGGTCTTGCATCAACCGCACCCACTCCTGCTGGGCGTACGAAGATTGTACTGCCCATAACCCGCAAACCAGCATCCCGATCAACACTTTGCTTTTGAAATTCATGGCGCACCTTGTGGTTAAATGTATCAGAACCCTTCACCTGAAAATTTTCGCTGAATATGTAAAGCGGCGGAGAGTGAGGCAAGAGAAATTCTCCATTGGCGAGAGCCGCACCTCCCTGCAGCGCCTTGTAGCAGGTTCAACTGCCCCTGCATACTGCTCCTGCCCCGGCTCCTGCCCCTTGAGCCTGGAAGGCGAAATCCCGATTTGCATCCCCGGATGGACGCGTTTTTATCGGGATGCCCCTGTTTTTTACTCTTCCAGCGCCACGCTCACCCGGATCAACCCCCGGAAATCGCCTTCTTTGTAACCGGTGGCTTTGTCATCCGGGTAGAGGGCGGCTAATTGGGCGGAGACTTCCTGCGTCAACATATTTGGGTCGCCGTGGCAGTTGAGGCACAATCCGGCGGTGAGCAACGGCTGGTAATAGCGGAAGGTGGTCTCACCTTCGCGCTGGATTTTCTGGATATAAGAGGGCGGGAGAGCTTCTCCCTTTTGCGCGGCGGCTTCGTAAACCTGCAAAGCCTGCGCGTCCCACTCATCCGGGGCATTTTGGGGGTTGCGGTATTTGAAGGTGGTGCGCTTCACTGCCAACACGTTTTCGGAGCTGTCAACGATGCTTTCGGTGAGTTGCAGCGCCTTGTTGCTGCACACTTCGATAGCCGCGCCGGTTCCCCCGCTTTGCATAGCGGCGGTCAACTCCGCAACCAGGGTCTGCTTCAGCTTGCCCGCTGCGGCTTCCCCGATGGCGGCGACTTTCTGCGCTTCCGCGGGGGTGGGCTGGCTTTCTACGGATTTCTGTTCCTGGCAGCCGAGGAACAGGAACACCGCGGCCAACGCGCTGAGGTAAAGGGATTTTTTCATGATCGGTTTCTCCTGATTTTGGGTGAATGGCATGGAAAAAGCGTCCCCTAATGAAACAATATTAAGGTTTCAATATATGGCAGATTGCCTTTTTTTGCAAATAATTGGGATAACCTCAAATTTCTTTTTGGAAATCCGTTAAAGCTTTGATAATTTCTTTCGTTCGAAATTGCCATACGCAACTTTCATATTCAAAGCAATGGCCAGAACGCCTGCCGGATCTGTCGGGGTTACTGAAAGCAGGGCAAATCAACAGGATCGACAAGGCAATTCTTCACGATAAAATTATCGAAAAACTCGCTGGGGGTGACAGCGATGCGCTATAATCCCGAATCATGCCCAACCATTTTCATGCGGTTTTGCGGTTGGCGGGTGACGGCGGGATCGTTATCCGCCGTTATTCAAAATTTCACGTCGATAACGTCGCGCAAAATGGGAATTGGATAAAAACAACCCGATTGATTGGGAACCGGAAAAATGATCGGTAAATCTATACTTCACTATAAAATTGTAGAAAAGTTAGGCGAAGGCGGCATGGGCGTGGTGTACCTGGCGGAAGATACCCGCCTGGAGCGCAAGGTTGCCATCAAATTCCTGCCGCGGCAGATTGCCGCCAATGCCAAAGAACGGAAGCGGTTCGAGATTGAAGCCAAAGCCGCCGCAGCGTTGAACCACCCCAACATCGCCACGATTCATGCGATTGAAGAGGCCAAAGGCGACATTTTCATCGTTATGGAATACATCGAAGGCCGGGAATTGGGGGAAATTATTGCCGTAGGGGCGAAGCATTCCGTGCAACCCCTTTCTTCGGAACAAAACGACGTCGCCGGGAATGCTTCGCCCCAACCCGACCATATACCCATCGACCAAATCATCCCCATCGCCATCCAAATCGCCGAGGGCCTGCAAGCCGCCCACGAAAAAGACGTTGTGCACCGCGACATCAAATCCTCCAACATCATGATTGATTCAAGGGGACGGGTCAAAATCATGGATTTTGGCCTGGCAAAGGTGCGCGGCGGGGCGTTGCTTACCAAGGAGCATACCACGCTCGGCACTGCGGCGTATATGTCGCCGGAGCAGGCGCGGGGGAAAGCGGTGGATCAGCGCACCGACATCTGGTCGTTTGGGGTAGTGTTTTACGAAATGCTCACCGGGGAGCTGCCCTTCAAAAGCGAGTTCGAACAGGCGCTGATTTATTTGATCTTGAATGAAGAACCGCAGCCCCTGACCAGTTTACGCCCGGAAATTCCCTTCGAGATCGAACAGATCGTCAAAAAAGCCCTGGAGAAGGACGTCCAACAACGATACGGCTCCATGAAAGAACTGCTGGAGGACCTGGAAAACTTTCGCCGGGGAATACGCGCAGTTCCGGCGCAGGCACCTGCAACGGAACCGGAGGTAGCGAAAAATTCCGTGGCGGTCATCGATTTCACCAATCTCAGCGGCGACGCGGCGCTTGATTGGCTGTGCGGGGGAATTGCCGAGACGGTAACGGTTGACCTCAAGAAAATTTCGGCGCTCAAAGTGGTGGGCCGGGAAAGGGTTGCAAAAGCCATGGCGCCTTTCGCCGGGCAGAAGATTGCCGAAGAACATACCCTGATTCTTGGTAAAAACCTGGGCGTGCGATGGGTAGTCTGGGGCGGGTTTCAAAAAATTGGCCAGACTCTCCGGATCACCGCGCACTTCAGCGAAGTCTCCAGCGGCGAGTGGGTCGGATCGACCAAAGCGGATGGGGCGATGGAGGATATTTTCAAGCTTCAGGATCAAATCGTCATCAACCTGACGGATACCTTAAACCTGGCGCTGACGCCCTCGGAAATCCAAAAGATCGAAACGCCGGAAACCCTGGATATCGAGGCTTATGAATATTGCGCCAGGGCCCGGCAACTGTTCTACCGCTTTGGAAAATCCAGCTTTGAACAGGCCCGGGAACTGTTTGAGCAGGCGATTGCGATTGATCCCAGATATGCCCTGGCCTATTCCGGCCTGGGAAGCGTCCACATTTTCCGGTTTATCGGGCAGGCCGACGTGCGCGACCTTGACGTGGGCATCTCCTATTTGCAAAAGGCCATCGAATACGAACCGGACCTGGCCGAGCCATACCTCAGGCTGACCTACGCCTATACCCGCAGACAAAGATTGGAGGAAGCGGTGCAAACCGGGCAGAAGGCGGCGGCGCTGGATCCCGAAAATTTTCACGCTCACTACTTTTTAGCAGCGGCCTGCTGGTTCAAGGCGTTGCAGGAATATGAGCTGACCCTGGTGGCTGACGCGGTGGCGCACCTGAAAAAGACCATCGCCCTGCAGCCGCAATTCGAACCGGCGCACCAGGTGATTGCCTGGATTTATATGCAAAACGGCCGCTATTCCGAAGCCAAAGAACACTGGGAACAGGCGGTTGCAATTGAAGAATCCGGGAAATTTGAGGGCGAAAGATTTGTGGGCGCTTTCACTCACCTGGGAAACTGGTATGCTCGCAATCAGCAGCCGGAGGCGGCGCTGGAGTGCTTCCAACGCTCCTTGAAATTACTGGAAAAATCCGACCATTTCTATTGCGATACCATCCGGGTTCTTACGTATTGTTATTGGGCAGTGCTTCATTATCATCGCGGCCAGTATGATGAAGCCCTTAAATTGTATAAGACCGGGCGGGAGCTCGTTGCAAAAAATCCCAAAGCGATGGGGACAGATTATCTTCTCATCAAAATCCAGCTCTGGCGGGCACGGAGCTTTTATAAACTGGGGATGCAGCGGGAAGCCAAACAGAATTTAGAAGCGGCTCTCGCGTTGTTTCAATCCAGAAAGGGGTACGACTTTAACATTATCTGGGAGGGAAACGACGCGCAAATCTATTACGACTTCGCCGGTTATTATGCCCTGGGAAATCAACTGCAAGAAGCCCTCGAATATTTGCGCAAAGCGGTTGCCTGCGGCTGGGCGGACCTCCCCTCTCTCGAAGCGGATGAAGGCTTTGCCCGGCTCCGGGAGGATGCGGAGTATCAAAAAATTGTGCTGGAGATAAAGGTGCGGATGCAGTTGCTGTGAAGGAGGCAAATCATAAATATTCAGCCACAGAGAACACAGAGATCACAGAGGATAAATTTAGAGCATGTAGAATCGTTATCCCTGTAACGAAACATTTTTTTCTACAAAAAAAGGTTAGGGAGCCAGAAAAAAATAATGTACCCAACTGAGCGCACAGAGTTATTGAAACACATTAGCGTTCAGTGGTACAATAAAAAGGGCGAAAGCCCTTATTTAACAAACCTTTCCATGTCTCTGTACTACAAGCATGCAACATCTTGTTTTTTTAGCAAGTTTTTAGACCACTAAAGGTCGTTTTTTAACCGCCGAGAACGCTGAGTGCCGCAGAGGTTTTTGTATGATATTAATCTCTGCGTTTCTCCGCGGACTCTGCGGTTAAAATAAAATTCGCGCACATTTGGTTGCAGCCTGCCCCTTTGGGGGCTACGCCGCGCTAAGATCTCTATGGCAAAATGCCTGAATAGTTTCGGAAAGCCATTGAAAATTTAGGGAGAAGAATATCATGATTTTGATTGTTGGCGCTACCAGCAAGCTCGGCAGGGCCCTCATACCGCTGCTGCTGGCGGAAGGCGTTCCGGTGCGCGCCATGACCCGGGCGCCGGAAAAGGCGGAGGACCTGCGGAATGCCGGCGTGGAAATCGTCGCCGGAGATTTACGCGATCCCGCCTCGCTGGCGAAAGCCTGCGCAGGAGCGGAAAAAGTGCTGGCCGCCGCCCATGCCTTCCTGGGCCGGGGCAATAATATACCTGAGAAGGTGGACTGGGCCGGCAACCGCCATTTGATCGACGCCGCCAAAGCCGCCGGCGTCAAGCATTTTGTGTTTACTTCCGCCCTGGGGGCCGGCGCGGATCACCCGGTTGATTTCTTCCGCATCAAATACCAGGTGGAAGAATATCTTCGCAACAGCGGGCTCAGTTACACCATTTTGCGACCGGCGCCTTTTATGGAGATGTGGGCAGAGTTGATCGGGAAGCCGGTTGTTACCGGGGGAAAGGCAACGATCTTTGGCCGGGGCAAAACGCCGGTCAATTTTGTTTCGGTGGAAGACCTGGCGCGCTTTGCTAAAATCGCGTTGGAGGATCCTACTGCAAGCGGCCAAATTATCTCCATTGGCGGGCCGGAGAACCTGACCGTGGAGCAAGTGGTGGAAATCTTTGAGCGCGTCTGCGGCCGCCGGGCGAAAAAGAGCCACGTGCCGCTGCCCCTCATGCGCGTTATGAGATTGCTTACGCGGCCCCTCAACCCCGCGCTCAGCCGCCAGATTGCCATGGGAATCTTCATGGACACCGCTGACCAGGCCTTTGACATGAGCGATACCCTGAAGCGCTACCCCCTGGAATTGACGCGGCTGGAGGAGGTGGTGCGGCGGCGGTATGGGATATGAAATACGATCCGGAGAAACATCACCGTAAATCGATCCGGTTAAAGGGATATGATTATTCCCGCGCCGGCGCTTATTTTGTAACGATTTGCGTACAAAACCGGGAATGTCTCTTTGGTGAAATCCGAAACGGGAAAATGCTATTGAACGATTTTGGCAAAATCATTGATCATCATTGGCAAAAAATTCCCACCCATTTTGAGAATGCGGCATTGGATGAATATGTCATAATGCCCAATCATTTTCATGGGGTTTTATGGTTGGTGGGTGATGGGAATACGGCGAACCCCGAAAACGCCATAACCGGGATCACCGTAGGGGCGAAGCATTCCGGGCAACCTATTGCAACCGAACACGACGATGTTGCCGGGAATGCCGGGAACGTAGGGGCGAAGCATTCCGGGCAACCCCTTTCTTCGGAACAAAACGACGTTGCCGGGAATGCTTCGCCCCTACGACGCCCCAACCAACACCCCGACCGCCCCGCCGGCACGGCACCGGGATCATTGTCCGCCGTTATCCAAAATTTCACGTCAATAACGTCGCGCAAAATCAATCGAATTCGCAAAACGCCCGGTAAAAAATTGTGGCAGCGCAATTTCCATGACCACATCATCCGCAACGGCAGGGAATTGTTCAATATCCGCCAATACATTATCGACAATCCTCTGAAATGGGAAGTTGATAATGAAAATCCCAATGCGGTTTGAAATTGCAGGGGCGGGTATTCCGGGCAACCCGTTGCAACCCAACAAGACGACGTCGCCGGGAATGCTTCGCCCTTGAATTCTTGTTCTTCGGTTTAAAAATAATGAGAGCGCCCTTCTCCTCCAGGAGAAAAGCGCTCCCACATTATCCGGAACAACTTAAGCCAGCCTCAGGCGACCTCGTTTTAATGAGACCCCGGCGATGAAACGGTGCCCGAGAATGTCACCTGTCCCATTTCGGCCGGTAAATTGGCGGTACCGGCGTAAGCGCCGCTTCCGCTTGCCCCGGTAAACCTGCCCGTCCCTCCGCTGAATGTATATTCGCCTTCGAAGGATACATTGCCATCTTCCTCGACGATTGTGCCCGCGAATGAGCCATCCAAATAGTCTCCGTTCGCCCCGGTAAATCTCAATGAACCGGTCTGCTGCCCGGGAACGTAGTTGAGATCGACTACTGAAATGGAATAAAATTCAGCTTTGCCCAAATGCGTTCCATTGCCGGCTCCGAATATTTCAAAAGTCAACACACCCGGCGGCGTTGTCGATATAATTTCAAACGTCGTTTCAAAGTGTACCCTGAAGGGTACCTGCTTCGCCAATGAAGCCGCAGCGTTTGACTCTGAAGAATTCGGTGATACGGGCTCATCCTTCGAACATCCGGCAAGCAGCAGGATGAAGCATATAAAAAACAGACTGATTAGTTTCATGATACGACTCCTTGATTTATGGTGAAAGGTTTGGTTTTATCTGTAAATCTTTAAGATATTACGTTCGGACTTTCCCTTCGTAGGTCAACGCCAACTCACCGGTCTGAAGATTGACATTCCCTTTGGTGATAAACTGGCCCGATTTACCTTCAATGATGGTCAAATGATTCTCGACCTCACCGGTTGCTGTTGCAGTTCCTTTATCAGAAGTTCTGAAGATGATATTGCCTCCTTCATCATAAAAAATATGCATCCCTTCAAAGTGAATAGTACCATTTGAATCAATGCTTCTTATTGGGAGATCAGCATCGGATGTTCCTTTAAAACTTCCACTTACAACGGCACCTCTTACTTGAAATGCATAAGGATTGCCCTGGTTGTCAAAGATCATTACAGCTACTCCGGTTACATTTCCGCTGATTTCCTGTTCAGTTACCGGATCTACTGAATTGTCCTTCGAACATCCGGCAAGCAGCAGAACGAGGCCTATAAAAAACAGACTAATTAGTTTCATGATACGACTCCTTAAAAAATTGAATTGAGCATTGAATGATTTATTGTTTAAGGAAACAGTTGTTTCAAACAGTTCCTCACTTCAAGTACGTCATTTTTCTTACCGCGCTAAACTCTCCCATTTGAATCCGGTAAAAATAGTTTCCGGACGGCATCGTGTTGCCGCCGTCATCCTTCCCTTCCCACACCGCAGAGTACTCTCCGGTTGTTTGATAATCATCTACCAGGATACTAACCAGTTGCCCCAGGGCGTTATAAATTTTCAGTTCCACCCGGGTGGGCGTTGGCACTGAATATTTGATGGTCGTCGAAGGGTTGAAAGGGTTGGGATAATTGCCCAACAGCAGGTATTCGCCTGGCGCTGCGCCCTTTCCCCGGTCCGGAATGCCGGTCGGTATGAATTGAGACAGCCGGTAATTCTTAAAAAAATTCCAGATCTCCACCCCGGCGTTGATATCGCGGTTGGTGTTGCCAATGCCGTTATTAAAGGCGGCTCCCGGCCAGCTATGCCCTCCGCCAATCACTTTATAGAGAATTACCTGGCTGCCACTGGTTCCATCCGGGTAGGTGAATTTTTCGACGGTACTTCCGTCGTTGGGATCCAAATTCGGCAACAAAACGGTATCCGGCTCAAGGCAGTTATTCAAACCGGCCCAGTGGTCCGCGGTTTGCTCTGTGGAATGCCATCCCGTCGCCCCGCCATACTGTACGATGGGATCAGCCGTACCATGAATAATAACAACCGGCATTGCCCGGTTCGCGGCGCAGCCATTGGCGGTAGCGATGGATAATTCACCGGTAACGGAGGCTACCGCAGCGATGCGATCGTTGAGCTGGCAGGCTAACTTCAAAGACATGGTGCCGCCGCCGGTCCAGCCGCAGGCATAAATCCGGTCCAGATCGATGCGGTAATGGCTGTCTAAGGTGTCGATCAGGGTATTGATAAATCCCACGTCCCGGGTATCCGGCGTGGCGGGCGGCGGGGTGGCATTTATATCATCGCGGTTGAAACTCTTTTGATTTGCCGCATTAAAGTAATGCGCATCGGGATATACCACGATAAATCCGGCGGTGTCGGCCACCAAATTCATGAGCGTGTATTCCAGGTGCAATTGGGCGCTCCGGGTATCGGCGTGCAAATTGATCACCACCGGGAAATCAAGCTCTCCGCCATAACCCTGGGGTAAGAATACCAGGTAATTCCTGTTAACCCCATCGTACATAAAATTGCCCGGTTGAACTTGCGCGAGCAAGACGGCGGGGATGAACCACAACCATAGAAATACGAAAGCCGGCCAGATTACTCTTTCCATATTGGGAAAGAAGAAACCCGAACTAATATTAGCACTATCCCTCATCACAGTCTCCTTAATATATTTGATTAGATATTGAATGGTTTATTTGCCGCTCGGCAGCAACAATAGTGTCAAACCAAATGCCAAAAAATCAGGCAATCCAATAACATGCTGTTTATTAGTGCGTTAGGAAGCAATTGGAAAAATTAGCGGAGGGTCAAAAGCAAGCCAAAATTCGCCAAATTTGGCGAACAAAACGAGGGTTCCTTGTTTTTTAAGGAGTTAAGGGCGCTAAATCTGGAGGGAGGAGGTTGTGTTCGGGTGTTCAAGTGTTCATGTGCTTAAGAAACCTGAACACTTGAACACATGAACACATTAGGGGGCCGGATTTAATCCGGTTTGGTTATGTTCAGCTTTGCCATGCGAAAGCGCATATTGGATTCGGAAATTTTGAGCAGTTTGGCGGCGCGGGAACGATTCCAATTGCATTCTTCCAGCGCCTTGCGGATCACCTGTTCTTCATAACTTTGCAGTTTTTCGGTCAGGGAATGTTCCCACTCCGGGGAGGCGCTTGTGGAGGTGAATTCCTTGAAGTCCGAGGCAAGGTCGGCAGGGATGAGTTTCCCGCTAATTTCCGCAGCGGTGGGAGCGGCCATGGTGATCATCCGCTCCACAAAGTTTTCCAGCTCCCGCACATTGCCCGGCCAGGGACGGTTCTTCATATAGCGGAGAATAGATTCGTGGAAAGTCTCCGCTTTCTTCTGCTGCTCGGCGGCAAATTTTTTGAGGTAGAAATTGGCGATCAAAGCGATGTCCTCCCGCCGCTCGGCTAATGAGGGGATAAAGATCGGGTACACGTGCAGGCGGTAAAACAAGTCTTCCCGGAATTCGCCCTGCTGCACCAACTCGTTCAGAGCGCTGCTGGTAGCGGCAATGGTCCGCACGTTGATCTTGCGGGACACGTTGCCGCCGATGGGACGGATTTCTCCTTCCTGCAAGACCCGCATGAGCTTCGACTGCATGCTCATGGGCAGGTTGCCGATTTCATCCATGAACAGAGTGCCGCCGTCGGCCTCCTCGAACAATCCCTTGCGCTCCCGGCTGGCCCCGGTAAACGCGCCTTTGGTATGGCCGAACAGCTCGCTCTCGATCAGGTTTTCCGGAATGGCCCCGCAGTCAATCGCCACAAATTTTTGCCGGCTGCGATGGCTGAATTGGTGGATCGCCCGGGCAATCAGCTCCTTGCCGGTGCCGGTTTCTCCCTTCAAATAGATTCGCACGTCGCAGCGCGCCGCCGCTTCGATGCTTTGCAGCAGTTCGATAAATTTCCGGCTTTTCCCCAGCAAACCCAGCGCCCGGTATTTGGCCAGCAGCGCCTCTTCCGGAACCGGGGCTTCAAAATATTCCTGCAATTTTTGAACGTTGCGGATATAGGGCGATACTACTGCGTTGTATCTTTGAAGCAAAATTAGATCCTCCTCCTCAAATGTTTCCCCGGCTTTTTGATTGATGAGCAGCAGGTAGCCGACCACCGCGCCCTCTATTTTCAGGGGCGCCGCCAAAACCGACCTGACCGGGATCCCGCTAAAGAGATTGGCAGCAAACCGCGCATCTTGCTGTAAATCTGCACTCAAAAAAGGTTGCCGGTAATGCAGCACCCAGCCGCCCACATTGGCGCATACCGGATGATAATGCTCTTCGATCCATTCCCCGCCTTCCTTAAAAATCGTTTTGAGGGTCTGCCCGGTTTGGGGATTGGCGAGCATCAAAAATGCGCTTTCGGCTTCGAAGAGGTCAGTCGCCTTCTGGCAGACAATCCGCAACACTTCTGCAAAATTGTTCTGCTCCGACAAGATTATCGCCAAATCGGTAATGCCCTGCCATTTGAAATTTTCGTTGCGCACGGATCGCCTTGCCTGATTTTCTGGGTTAGTTCTATAATTTTGGACTTTTACTGCATCGTGGGGAATAAAAAAATTGTATCGCGACAGAACAGTGGCTAAATTGGCCTGCATTTTCTAATGGGAATCCATCCCTACGGGAAAAGCCGACGATTCTGCCATGAGGTGTTAAAATTAATGATTCCTTGTAAAAAAGCAATAGAGAATTTGGCCCCGGTGTGAAATATTAAGTTCCTCAAAACAGGGGCCAGAAAAAATTCTTACTGTAAAATATTCCGTGATCGTTTTAATTAACCACAGAGCCACAGAGACGCAGAGGTTAGAAAAATAAAACATCTCTGTGCCTCTGTGGTTGAACTTTTATCACCGGTAATTTTACAGGTTGAAAAAATTTATTAGCCAACCAAAACCCCCAAAGGAGGCATCCATGGAAACCACCATTCAATTCACCCTGAATGGCAAGCCCATGCAGTTGCAGGTTGATGACAACCGCACGCTGTTGTGGGTGCTGCGCGTGGAGCTGGGCCTCACCGGCGCCAAATACGGCTGCGGCGAAGGATTGTGCGGCGCCTGCACGGTGATGGTGGACAGGGAAGCGGAACGCTCCTGTTTGTTGAACATGCGCGACGTGGCCGGAAAAGAGGTTCTAACCATCGAGGGCCTGGCGCAAAACGGCAAGCTCCATCCCCTGCAGCAGGCCTTTATGGAGCACGACGCCCTGCAATGCGGTTATTGCACCCCGGGAATGATTCTCAACGCCCATGCCCTGCTGTTGAAGAATCCCCGCCCCGCCGCAGCAGAAATCATCCGCGGGATGGAGGACAATCTGTGCCGCTGCGGGGCGCACCCGCGCATCGTTCAGGCGATTGAAAGCGTCGCGAAAGGAGAGGTGAAATGAAACAGGATAGATATTTCGACCAGGAATTCGAGGAAATCGCCGCCCGGTACCCTCTCAGCCGCCGGGAGTTCCTGAAGCGGTTGGGCGGCGGGGTCATCGTTCTATGGCTCGCGCCCGGCGGGCTGGTTTCTTCGCTGGAGGCGCAGGAACAGCGAACGCTGGGATACCCCGCGGATTTCAATGCCTATCTGCGCATCGGGGAGGACGGGCGGGTCTCCTGCTTCACCGGCAAGATCGAGATGGGACAGGGCATCGTGACCTCCCTGGCCCAGGAGCTTGCCGAGGAGTTGGATGTCCCCCTGGAGGCCATCGCTATGGTGATGGGCGACACCGACCTCTGCCCCTGGGATCGCGGAACCTGGGGCTCCCTCACCACCCGCTTCTTCGGGCCGGCGCTGCGGGCCGCGGGCGCGGAGGCCAGGGCGGTGCTCCTGGAACTGGCCGCGGAGCATCTCAGCCTTCCCAAAGACCGCCTGATCGCCAAAGACGGTGCGGTGTTTGAGGAAGGGAAGCCCGGCAACCGGGTTACCTACGCGCAGCTTGCCAAGGGGCAGAAAATCGCCCGGCAGTTAAAGGAAGAGGCGATTGTCAAAAAAGCGGCGGATTTCAAAGTGATCGGCAGGCCGGTAACCCGGCGGGACGCCCTGGAGAAGGTGACCGGCAAGGCGAAGTATGCCGGAGATATCCAGTTCCCCGGTTTGCTGTACGCGCGCATTCTGCGCCCGCCGGCGCACGGCGCTAAACTGCTCCGGGTGGACACCGCGGCGGCGCAACGGGTAGAGGGCGCGCTCATCATTCAAGAAGGCGATTTGGTGGCGGCGCTGCACCGGGATCCGGAAGCGGCGGAAAATGCCCTGCAGAAAATCAAAGCGGAATTCGACCTCCCCACGGCGAACGTCGATGATAAAACCATTTTCGACCATTTGCTGAAGGTCGCGCCGGAAGGCGAGGTTGCGGCGGAGGGCGGCGATTTAGCCGCCGGGCAAAAAAGCGCTGCGGAAACCTTCGAATGCACTTACCTGAACAGTTACGTGGCGCACGCGCCGCTGGAACCGCACACCGCCACCGCGAAAATGGAAGAAGATAAGATCACGGTGTGGGCCTCCACCCAGTCGCCCTTTGGCGCTAAAGACGAGATTGCCCGGGAGTTGGGAATGGCGGCGGAAAAAGTGCGCGTCATTACCCCCTGGGTGGGCGGGGGCTTCGGGGGGAAATCGCGCAACCAGCAGGCTATCGAAGCGGCGCGCTTAGCTAAATTGTCGGGAAAACCGGTGCAGGTGGCCTGGACCCGGGCGGAAGAGTTTTTCTACGATACCTTCCGGCCCGCCGCCATCGTAAAAATCAGATCGGGAATTTCCCCCAACGGGGCAGGCGGCTCCGGCGGCATCGCTTTTTGGGATTACCGGGTTTATTTCGCCGGCGACCGCGGGGCGCAGCAGTTCTATGACGTCCCTCATCACCGCACCGCGGTGCACGGGTCGAACTGGCGGGGCGCTCCCGGCTCCCATCCCTTTGCCACCGGCCCCTGGCGCGCCCCGGCGAACAACACCAATACCTTTGCGCGGGAGTCGCAGATCGACATCATGGCGGCAAAGGCGGGGATGGACCCCCTGGAGTTCCGGCTGAAAAATCTGAAGAATGAGCGGGTGCAGGGCGTTCTCAAGGCAGCCGCGGAGAAGTTCGGCTGGAAACCCGCCAAATCGCCAAGCGGCCGGAGCGCCGGCGTCGCCTGCGGCATTGACGCGGGAGCTTATGTCGCGGTCATCGCGGAGGTGGAGGTCAACAAAAGCAGCGGCGAGGTGCAGGTGAAGCGGGTGGTCGCGGCGCAGGATATGGGGCTGGTGATCAATCCCCGGGGCGCGATAATCCAGGTGGAAGGCTGCGTGATGATGGGATTAGGTTACGCCCTCAGCGAGGAGATGCACTTCAAAGGCGGCGAGATTTTTGATCTGAATTTTGACAGCTATGAAATCCCGCGCTTTTCCTGGATGCCCAAAATCGAGGTGGTGCTGGTGGACTCGAAAGATCCCGATCCGCAGGGCGGCGGGGAGCCGGCCATCATTTGCATGGGCGGGGCCATCGCCAATGCGATTTTCGACGCCACCGGGGCGCGGCTCTTCCAACTGCCGATGACGCCGGAGCGGATCAAAAAGGCCATGGGGTAACGGACGATGCGCAGGCCGGAAAAATTTGCCGCTCCCAATGGGATCCCTTTGGGAGCGGCGCAATACCTGGCGCCGGACAACAAAGCATTAAAATACCGGCCAAAAGCTTAACGCCTTACGTCAAAAAGATTTTATCAGCCCACCACAAATTCTTCATACCCCAAATCAGTACTCCCGCCCGAATAGATTATAAAACGTTTGCGCCGCTTCCCGGCCCACGTAGCGCCAGTGGTTGGGTTCCCCCACCCCTAACTCCGGGCGGCGGTAGTAAGTCAAAATATAGCCGAAGCGATGGGCGTTGCCGGTCAGCCAGCGGTATTCCCGGTTATTCCAGTGCACGTTTACCAGGTCCACCGTAGTGCCCAGGTGATGCTCGGAATAGCCCGGATCGATGGCCTTGCCGGGGTAGCGCCGCTTGATCCGTTTCTGATCGTGATAATCCCGGTAGGCGCTGCAAATCGAGATCTGCGCGCCGGCCTTGCGGGCCTCTTTTTGCATCAATTCGAAATATTGCAGCGCCTCGCGGTGCAAATAGAGGGTCACCCGCCCGGCGTTGCGGTTGGAGCAGGAAGAGAAGCCCACCAGGGGCGCCAAATCCGGATCGAAACCCTCTACCACAAACCCGCTCTCCGTCACCAATGGGTAAATGCCGCCCACCGGGAAGCCGAATTTATCGTACAGCAGCGGCGCATCCCGCCCTCTCCCCCAACCTCCCTCTCGCGAGCCGCCGGGGTAGGAGCCGCAGGAGCTGCAGAAAAGAAGCGCTATGGCAATGGAAAGCGCCATTTTTAGAATCATCACGGAAGCGACGTCATTGTTTTTTTGGACCAACACCCCGGGAGGGGAGAAATGAAACCGGGGAAAAGGGCCGTTATAATCCGCCCAACTTTTCCTCGCAGCCCTGGGCGTCTTGCTCCCCGCCCACCCGGCGGTAGTAGCCGGCCGCTTTTTGCAGCCAGGCGCGGCGCTGTTTGGCTGCCGCGCCCGGTAGCGCGTCTGACAACTTTTCCAGGGCAAGAGCGGCGTTAAAAAAATGGGGGAGTGATTCGAAATAACGGACCGCTTCTTCGATCCTGCCGATGGCAGTTTCTGCCTGGCCGGATCGAATCTCACAAAAACCTAAATTACATTGGCAGGCAGCCTCCCCTAACTTGTCACCCACTTCGCGGTACAAGGGCAGCGCCCGTTCAAATTCTTCCCGCGCCCGCTCATTTTCCGAAATCAGAAAATACAACTTGGAACCCACTTCGCGGTACAAGGGCAGCGCCCGTTCAAATTCTTCCCGCGCCCGCTCATTTTCCGAAATCCGAAAATACAACTCTCCCAGGTTGCTATAGCAGTTGGCCTCCCCGGACCTGTTACCCGTTTTCAGCGCCGCGGCGGCGCCGGAATTAAGCAGTTCTATTCCCCGGCGGCTCAATCCCGCCCAGGCAAAGAGCCGGGCGGCGTTCACCGCCAGATCCGTTAATTGCGGCAATCCCCCGGCGTTTTCCGCCTCCGCCAGGCAGGCCGCGGCGCTAAAGATATTTTCCGTCTCCCGCTTGAACAGCGGCAGCACCGCCCCGCCGCGGTTGTGGAAGCGGTCGTCTTCCCACTGCGCCACGCGCTCCGCGTAGTAGTTGGCAAAGCGCCCGCTATATTCCGCCTGCACGGTTTGGTTTTCCCATTGTTGGGCGGCAAAACGGCGCACCGGCTCTAACAGCTTTACGCGCCCCTCCTGCACAAACACCAGGCAGCGGCGGCGCAGCTCCGCCAATGCTCTGGCGGGCGGCGCTTGGAAGATGCTTTCCAGGGCGGCTTCCTCCGCGCCGCCTTTAAAGAGGGATAACAGGGAGAACAGGAGGCGGGCGGCGGGGTCCTGCAGGCGCTTAAAGGATAGATTGAGGGAAAAATCCACGCTGGTAAGGCGCTCCGCCGGGCGGCCGGGTCTGGACAGCAGGCGGGTGCTCTCTTTTTGCCATTCCGCTAACAGGGCGGCGGCGCTCAGCCACTGCAACTGCGGGGCGCAGAGGGCCACGGCCAGGGGCATGCCGTCCATTTCCTTCAGCAAGGTTTCCAGCGGTTTTTGGTCTGCTTCGCTTAAGCGGCAATTGCAGTCCCCGGCAATTTTCAGGAACAGGGCGCGGGATTCCGGCCCGGTCATGGGGGTTATTTCCAGGGTGCGCTCCCCGTGCACCTGGCAGGTTTCCCGGCTGGTTACTAAAAAGCGCGGGGCGGCGCTATAGCGCAGCAGGGTTTCCAGGAAGGCGCTTGCCCCGGCGGGGTCGCCGGCCAGGGTGGTCTCGAAATTATCCAGGATCAGCAGCAGGCGGCGCTCCCGCAGGTATTGCGCTAATTGCCGGGGGGTTTTGATTTCTTTTTCATCCAGGCGGAAGCGGCGGATAAATTCACTCAGGAGGATTTCCGCGGATTGCACGGCTTCGCAGGGAATGATGTAAATGCCCTCGGGGTAGCTCCCGGCGGCCATTTGCCGGCGCGCCAGCTCGTTGGCCAGGGCGGTTTTCCCGATGCCCCCGGGGCCCACCAGGGTGAGCAGCCGGGCGGAAGGGGTTTTTGAGAGACGGAGCAGCTCTTTGAAGATCTCCCGGCGGGGGATGAAGAATTCCCAGGGCACGTCGCTGAAGCGCTCGTCCTCGGGAAGGTCCAGCGCCTTCATGCGCATCTCGTAGTCGTTCAAAATGGCGCTGCGCACTTCCGCTTCCAGGCGCAGCAGCCGCCCCGCTTCCGGGATGGAGCGCCAGAAATATCCTTCTTTAAAATCGCCCACCTGTTGGGCGAACTTTTGCTGCTTTTTCTCTTTTTCGCCCTCCAGGTAAAATACCAGGATGGGTTTTTGCAAGCGCCGGGCGGTCTCGAACTCGAAGCGGGTGACGGAGAGTCCCGGCTCGAATTCGTAGCCGAATTTAGCGCCTAAGAGCAGGAGGTAAATATCGCAGGAAGCGACGGCGCGGGCGCAGGCCTCTTTGGAGGGGAGGGACTGGGCGGGCATGGTTTCCTCCGCCAGCAGCGGGTGCAGGCCCAATTCCGCCAGGGCGTTTTTCACCGCCTGGCGCTCCGGGTGCAAATCTTCGATGGTGGAGCTGATAAAGACGGTGATCATGGGACGTTAGTCGTTTAGACCTCATTTAGACCTCAAAGATTTTGTGGCAAAGCCCCGAAGGGGCAAGCCATCTCTTATCCAGGAGCACTTCGTGCCGGGAAAAACTTTTGAGGTCTATTTCAATTATCTTCCCTTGTTGCATCTTCCGTAGAATGTTCGCCGCCTTCAAATTGGCGGGGCGAGTGCAACCGAATGGGGAGACGTGCAGAAAAATTTTGAAAATCTTTGTCCGTGCTCAGGATGGGAAATTGATACCTTTCTGAAACAGCGCAAATCAGGAAATCCGTATTAGAGCCTTGCACACCTTTCTTGCGACAGGTATTAAAAAACTCCGCTGCTCGCTCGTAATCGGCGCTAATAATCTCAAGGTCTTCAAAGGCTCGCAGGCGTTCCCTTAATACCTGAAACTGCCTCTCTTCGCGAACGCCGGAAAGAATCTCCTGGCGGATGGGGCCGATGATTTTAGCGCGTAGTTCCCGAATCAATTCTTTCAACTCCAGCACCTCCGGAATTTTCCCCGCTTCTTTCCGCCGGAGCGCCAGAGACCAGATGCTGGTATCGACGATCACGTTCATTTCTTCCGCCGCTGCGCTTTATAATCATAATCGCGATCATATTCGATCTGCCCGAACAGTTTCAGAATCTCGAGCTGCTTCCGGCGTTGAATATATTCGAGCAGCGCTTCCATGACCACGGCTTTCCTGGTAGTATGCCCTCCCAGGCGGCGCGCTTCCTCAATCAATTTGGTATCAATTGCTAAATTGGTAGCCATTTTCTCCTCTGGATTAATTTCACCCAAATAATAAGCATACCTGTGTGCAATATCAATAACCAAGAGCCAGAAATTCAGACCTCAAAGGTTTTGTGGCAAAGCCTCGAAGGGGCAAGCCATCTCTTATCCAGGGAGCACTTCGTGCCGGGAAAAACTTTTGAGGTCTATTTATAAAACAGCGGATATTTCCCCGGGTTTACCTCGTGCATCAAATCGTACACCGTCTCGAAGATGGATTCCGCGTTGGGGTTGGAGAAGTAATCCCCGTCGGAGCCGTAGGGCGGGCGGTGGGCTTCCCCGGTGAGGGTGCGGGGTTCGGAATCTAACCAGCGGTAGCCGCCCTGCTTCTCGATCACTTCTTGCAGCATGTAGGCGGCGGCCCCCCCGGGCACGTCCTCATCCACGAATACGATGCGGTTGGTCTTTTGCAGGGATTTGCCGATCACCCCGGGAATATCGAAGGGCAGCAAGGTCTGCACGTCGATCACCTCCGCCTCGATGCCTACCTGGCGGAGCAGCTCCGCCGCTTCTAATACGATCCGGCAGCAGGAACCGTAGGTCACCACGGTCACGTCGCCGCCGGGGCGCAGGATTTCCGGCCTGCCTAAGGGCAGGGTGATTTCCCCGATGTTATCCGGCAGCCGCTCCTTCAGGCGGTAGCCGTTGAGCACCTCTACGATAATGGCCGGTTCATCGGATTGCAGCAGGGTGTTGTAGAAAGCGGCCGCGCGGGTCATGTCCCGGGGCACTAACAGGTAGGTTCCCCGCACTAAATTGATAATGCCCGCCATCAGCGAGCCGGCGTGCCAGATGCCCTCTAAGCGGTGGCCGCGGGTGCGTACGATCACCGGGGCTTTTTGCCCGCCCTTGGTGCGCCACAAGAGGGTGGAAAGGTCGTCGGCGATGATTTGCAGGGCGTAGAGCAGGTAATCGAGGTACTGGATTTCCGCAATGGGGCGCAGCCCGCGCATGGCCATCCCGATGGCCTGCCCGACAATGGTGCACTCCCGGATGCCGGTGTCCGAGACCCGCAGTTCCCCGTATTTCTCCTGCAACCCCTTGAAGCCCTGGTTCACGTCGCCCAATTTGCCCAGGTCCTCCCCAAAGGCGATCACCCGGGGATCCCGCGCCAAAATCGCATCGAAGCAGGCGTTCAGAATGTTGAATCCATATACTAAGGGGGAATTTTCCGAATAGACCGGTTTCACCTCTTTGACGTTGAGGGCGGATTCCGCGCTGCGGCTGTGCATGTGGGAGTTGTGGCGGTCGTAATTTACCTCCGCCTGCTCCTTGCGCCAGCGGATCAGCTTGCGCCGCGCCGGGATTTCTTCGTTTCTAACGGTTAGCAGCGACCGTTGAATCGCAACCATAATATCCCGCCGGATGGGGTGCTGAATATGCTGCAAGCGCTGGATGATCTGCTGCAATCTCTCGGCCTGGGCGGAGCCGGCGGCCATCTCCGCAATCATTCCCGCGACCGCTTCCCGTTCCTGGCGGATCGGTTCCTGGAAGGCTTCCCAGGCCTGGTCGCGGATGCGCTCCACAACGTGCAGGTCTTCCGCTTCCATTTGATCCAGTTGCGCGGCGGCGGCAATCCCCTCGGCGATCATCCACTCGCGCATTTTGCGGATGCAGTCGTGCTCGTGCTCCCACTGCAAGCGTTCCGGGGATTTGTAACGCTCGTGGCTGCCGGAAGTGGAATGCCCCTGGGGCTGGGTAATCTCGGTGACGTGAATGATTGCGGGAACATGCTCCTTGCGGGCAATTTCCGCAGCGCGTTGGAAAGTATCCACCAGGGCGGGATAATCCCAGCCTTTGACGTTGTAGATGTCGAATCCTTCCCGCGTTCCTTCATGCCGCTGTGCGGAAGCATCCCCCCGGGAAAACCCCTTCAGCAACTCGGAGAGATTGCCTTTGGTGATCTGGTATTCATTGGGCACGGAGATGCCGTAATCGTCGTCCCAGATGGCCAGCACCGCGGGGGCCTTCAACACCCCGATGGCGTTCAGCGCCTCCCAAAACATTCCCTCGGCGCAGCTGGCGTTGCCGATGGTGCCGAAGGCGACCTCGCTGCCGTTGCGGGAAAATTGGGTGAACTGCTTTAATCCCTCCAATTCGCGGTACAATTTGGAAGCGTAGGCCAGGCCGACCAGGCGGGGCATTTGCGAGCCGGTGGGGGAAATGTCCGCGGAGGAGTTACAGATTTCCATCAGGTTTTTCCAGGAGCCGTCGGGGTTGAGGCTGCGGGTGGCGAAGTGGCAGTTCATGGCCCGCCCGCCGGTCGCCGGCTCCGCTTCCACGTCTGCGTGGGCGTAAAGCTGGGCGAAAAATTCCGGGAGGGTATGCACGCCTAAGGCGAACATCAGGGTCTGGTCGCGGTAGTAGCCGGAGCGGAAATCCCCTTTTCGGAAGGCTTTGGCCATGGCCACCTGGGGAACCTCTTTCCCGTCGCCGAAAATGCCGAACTTGGCTTTTCCGCCCATCACTTCTTTGCGGCCTAAGAGGCTGGCCTGGCGGCTGCGGAAGCAGAGGCGGTAATCCTCGAGGATCTGCCCGGCGGTGAGCTTAATATATTGCAATTGAACGGCGTCTTTTTTGCGCGCCCCGGTTTTGCCCGGCGTTTTGGGGGTGCGCTCCTGGGGTGTTTTCGCGGGTCCCGTTTTCTTCGTGCGTGCAGATTTCATTCCAGGTCTCCTGTTCTTAAAGGCGGGGAAAAATTCCCTGCTATCCGGTTCCATTTTCTGTTCAAAATGCCACAAAATACATTTCCGCCGTTCGGAAGCAAGATTTAAAAATTTTCGCTGCCGGGCGCGGAACCTGCCGGTTCGCTGCTGATGGGAGAAAAAAAGGCTGCCAGGCTGTTAGCGAAGCGTCGAAAAACCGCACCAGGTCGCTGAAATGGTCATTTTCTACACAAACGCCCGGCAAGCGCGTTTTGTCACCATCCCCCCGGCTGCGCCTGCGTAAAAAAACATATTTTTCAGCAACGCTACTTCGCCGCCGCCGATTCCATACTATAATTTCAATAAAAACAGATCGATAAAAATCTGCTTCCGGCCGGTAAAGCAGGCCTCTCCTTGCGCTCGCAGGGGCGAATCGCGGTTCTTCTCCGGCAGGCGCCGCGTTGGCGCAGTGTTTGCCATAAGTCTAAATGTATTAAAAAAGGAGTGATTCAAATGATTCGTACTAACCGCCGCCGCGCCGATGCCAGCCACCTGGAAGTGGAACTGCTGGAAACCTCCCTCTACGCCGGGGGAAAAAACCATTACCATATTAGCAAACCTTTCCAGGTAAAAAGCGACCTCGCTCTCCTGGAACGCTACCTGGAAGAGGATGAACCTGTCGTCGAAGAATTGAAGATCAACAAAGGGTTGGTATGGCTGATCGTGATGTTTATTTCCGGGATACTCTGGGTATTGATCGGCTTCCTGTTGATCGAATTGCTTACTTGAGCAGTTGAGGGAAATCTCTCCCTCGCGGGACGGTTTCCCTTAACTGCTCAGGTCAATCTCAGCCGCTTTCCGCATCGTTGCGGCCTCACTGCGCCGGTTCCCGGCAGTTCTCCGGCGCGATATGCCTCCCCGACCGTACTTCCCTTCCGAAAAATATCCTGCCGCTTCAACGCTTTCCATGCAGCATCGCCAGTCCCGAAATCCTGCCCGCGCCCGATTTACAAAATTCATGCGCTTTTTTATTTTAGTGCTTATATTAAACCCGTATGATGCAGGATTTATATAGGAGGAAACAAATCCATGAAATTCGATAGAATATTGCTCCCACTCGATTTTAGTGAATATTCCGAAAAATCCCTGGAATACGCCCTCAGCCTGGCGGAGACGTACGGCGCGAAGCTAACCCTGCTCCATGCCATTGTTTTGCATTACGAAGACGTGGAGGAAGAGGCGCACCTCAAACAGCTCGAAGAGTTGATCAAACTCCAGGAGAAAAACAGTTACGAGCGGCTGAAACTCCAAAATCAGAAAGCCGGCCGGCGCGGCGTCTCCGTTACTACGAAGGTGATCCGGGGAGTATCGGCCGCGGATGCCATCCTGGAATTTATCGACGATCACCCGCACGACCTGGTCATTTTAGGAACCCACGGCCGCACCGGCGTGGAGAGATGGCTATACGGCAGCGTGGCGGAAAAAGTGGTGCGCTATTCTCCCATCCCGGTGCTTACCATCCATAAATCCTGGGACAAACCTTTTATGATCCAAAAGGTGCTGGCCCCGGTCGATTTTTCCGAATACTCTAAAAAAGCGACTGAGGCGGCGCTCTCCCTGGGGCGCAAATTCAATGCCCGGGTAACTTTTCTGCACGTGGTGGAACAAACCGTTCACCCGGCTTACTACGCCGCCACCATCGACTCTCTCTTTATCATCGATCCCCACCTGTTAGAACGTTCCATCCGGAATTTGAAAGAATTTACCGGGGGAGAGGCGGCCGGCGCGGAGTACGTGATAAAAGAGGGGCGCGCCTTTAAAGAAATCGCGGATTTCGCCGAGGAACAGGCCTGCGACCTGATTTTGATGTCCACCCGCGGCCTCACCGGCCTGGAACACTTGCTGATCGGCAGCACCACGGAACGGGTGGTGCGCAGCGCTACCTGCCCGGTATTGACCGTCGGACGGGAAAAATAATCTTGAAAACCGAAGGAGACCTGCATGGAAAGAACCCTGGAATTATTGAAAGCACACCCGTTTTTTAAAAATTTTCTCGCCGAACATCTTGACAAACTGAAACAAATTTCCTCGGAAATCACCTTCCATCCCGGCCAGTATGTTTTCCGCGACGGGGAAGACGCTAACGCATTCTACCTGATCCTGCGCGGCATCATCTCCTTGGAGGTGTATGTGCCCAACCGCGGCCCGGTTACCCTGGGCCGGCTGGATTCCGGGGATGTATTGGGATGGTCCTGGCTCTACCCGCCCCACCGCTGGCATTTCGACGCCCGCGCTTTGGAAGATACCCACATGGTGGTGCTGAACGGCAAAATCCTGCGCCAGCAGATCGAAGACGACCACGAATTCGGCTTCCAGGTGATGAAAAAAATCTCCTTAGTGATGGAAGACCGCTTGCAGGCCACCCGCCGGAAATTAATGGAAGTGTATGATATTTACCCGGAACCCGACCACAGCCGCCCGAAGTGGCATGAGCTGATTTAGCACGGCGCAGAGCGCATGGAGCGGAGAGCGGAGAGCGTGCAGCGGGGAACGTTCGAGAGAGAATTTTGAAGATACGACCGGCGATTTTTGCTTTTACCCTTACGCTCCACGATTTCCGCGCTACGCTCCACGCGCCGCTCCCGTATTTCCCTGCATTCCCCACTGTTGTTATCCCTCCTCCAAAACATGATGAAAATCATATTTTCGCCTGACCCTCATCAGCGTTTTTGCTGATTTCCGACTTTTATATTGCGCTCGTTCCCGATGTTCGAAGATTCAAAAGGAAACGCCATGGCAAAGAAGATTTCCCGGAGGGAGTTCATCAAAATCGGCGGGCTGGGTTTAGGCGGCCTGGCCCTGGGGGGCGGTTTATATCGACTGTTCGGCGGGGGCGTGAACGCGCCGGCCGCCGCGGCCATACCGGGCCTCACCGGCGCCGTCGACGGGGCGGCGACGCTTTCTCCCACGATTTGCGAGCTGTGCTTCTGGCAGTGCGCCGGATGGGTGCACAAAATCGACGGAAAACCCTGGAAAATCACCGGGAACCTCGAGGACCCCAACTGCCGGGGGCGGCTGTGCCCGCGCGGAACCGGCGGTTTGGGCGCTTACCTGGACGAGGACCGCCTGCGCACCCCCTTGATCCGCGCCTCCCAACGGGGTCAGCAAACCTTCCGGGAAGCCACCTGGGAGGAGGCGCTGGATTACACCGCGGAAAAGCTGAAAAAAATCGCCGCGGAGCACGGGCCGGAGTGCGTGGCGCTGTTCTCGCACGGCTCCGGAGGCGGTTTTTTCAAACACCTTTTGCGCGCCTATGGCTCCAACAACGTGGCCGCCCCTTCCTACGCCCAGTGCCGCGGCCCCCGGGAAGACGCCTATTTTTTCACTTTTGGGGAAGAAGTCGGCTCCCCGGAGCGCCTGGACCTGCGCAATTCCAAATGCATCGTATTGATCGGTTCCCACTTAGGCGAGAATATGCACAACTCCCAGGTGCAGGAGTTCGCCGAGGCGGTGGGCAACGGCAGCGTTATCATTACCGTGGATCCCCGCTACTCCGTGGCCGCCAGCAAATCCAAGTACTGGCTGCCCATTCGCCCGGCCACAGACCTGGCGCTGCTGCTGGCCTGGATCAACGTGATCATCGAAGAAAAACTCTACGATCGAGAATACGTGGAGAAATACACCGTGGGCTTTGAGCAGCTGCAAGCCGCGGTGAAGAATAATACCCCGGAGTGGGCTTACCCCATCACCACCATCCAGCCCGGGCTGATCCGGGAAACCGCCCGGGAAATGGCCCGCCACAAGCCCGCCAGCCTGGTGCATCCCGGCCGGCACGTCACCTGGTACGGCGACGATACCCAGCGGGTGCGCGCCGGGGCCATCCTGAACGCGCTCTTGGGCAACTGGGGACGGCGGGGGGGATTTTATTATCCCAATAAAGCCGAATTACCCGAATATCCTCATCCTCCCTATCCGGAGCCGAAGCGCACCTGGCGGGATGCTTTTCCCGACCTTTACCCCGGCGCTTCCCTGGCGCTGGCCAGCGGCATCTGCGACGCCACCATCCCCACTACCGGGGGGCGCGATTGCTCCTTTAAAGGATGGATCGTTTACGGCACCAACCTGCTGCTCACCCTGCCGCAGCCGGAAAAGACTATCGAAGCAATGCAAAATCTGGATCTGTTAGTGGCCATTGACCTGATGCCCGCGGAGATTACCGGCTGGGCGGACGTGGTGCTGCCGGAATGCTCCTACTTAGAACGCTACGACGACCTGCGCCTGACCCCGGAGCGGGTTCCCACTATCGCCTTGCGCGCCCCCGCATTCGAGCCGCTGTACGACTCCAAGCCGGGGTGGTGGATCGCCCGGGAGTTAGGGCTGCGCCTGGGGTTAGAAGCGTACTTTCCCTGGCAGAATATCGAAGAATACCTGGACGCCCGTCTGAAGGGAATCGGGTCGAGCCTGGCGGAATTGAAGGCAAAAGGGCTGATCACCCTGAACGAGCGCCAGCCGCTCTATTTCGAAGAGGGAGCGGAACCGGAATTCGACACGCCCAGCGGCAAAATCGAGTTGGCCTCGGCAGACTTAGCGGAGATGGGTTTCGACGCGGTTCCCCGCTACAGCGCCCACGAGGAGCCGCCGGAGGGCTTCTACCGGCTGCTGTTCGGGCGCGCCCCCACCCATACCTTCGCCCGCACCACCAACAATCCCATCCTGGTGGAAACCATGGCGGAAAATGAAATCTGGATCAACACCAAAGTGGCGAAGATTCACGGGATTCGCAACGGGGAGTACGTGGTGTTGGTGAACCAGGACGGGGTGAAGAGCAACAAGATCAAAGCAAAAGTCACCGAGCGCATCCGCCACGATTGCGTGTACATGGTGCACGGCTTCGGCCGCACCGACAAGCGCCTGAAGCGCAGCTACAGGCGCGGCGCGGATGACAACCAACTCATTACCCGCATCAAAATCGACCCGATTATGGGCGGAACCGGCATGAACGTGAACTTCGTGACCTTTTTACAGGAACAGGGGCAGGTGGCAGGCTTGCCCTGAGCTTGTCGAAGGGGGCAGGGGCAGGAGCAGGGGCAGTTTTTCAGTAGGCAGTAAGCAAGTAGGCAGTAAGCAAGTAGGCAGCGGCAGGAGTGCAAAACTTCAGTTTTGCAAGGGCTTGAAGTAACTTGTCGCAGTTGCTTACTGCTACTGCCTACTGCCTACTGAGAAGCTTCCTGCTGAGAAAGCTGCCTGAAGCTTAAACCGGAGACAGAATATGGCTCGCTATGCCATGGTGATCGATACCAAACGCTGTATAGGATGCGCCGATTGCGTGGTCGCCTGCAAGGTAGAGAATAACGTGCCGGAGGGTTTCTGCCGCGACTGGATCGTGCAGGAGGTGCAGGGACAGTTTCCGCACCTGCACATGGAAATCCGCTCCGAGCGCTGCAACCACTGCGAAAACCCGCCCTGCGTGCGCTGCTGCCCCACCGGGGCCAGTTACGTGGATGAGCGGGGCGGCGTGGTGCTGGTCGATCCTTCCCAATGCACCGGCTGCAAGGCCTGCATCGCTTCCTGTCCCTACGACGCCCGTTACGTGCATCCCAAAGGCTACGTGGACAAGTGCACCTTTTGCATTCACCGGGTGCGGGAGGGGCTGGAACCGGCCTGCGTGGCGGTCTGCCCCACCCACTGCATGCACTTTGGGGATCTGGACGACCCCGCCAGCGAGATCAATAAACTGTTACGCTCCCGGCAGCACCACACATTGCTGCCCGAGGCGGGCACGAAACCGAAGATTTACTATCTCATTTGAACCCGGCCATTCACGCATCACGCATCACGTTTCACCCTTCTGATGCGTGAAACGTGAAGGGATTACAACCACGAGGCAGTTTATGCGCGAATTGACCGTTACCAGCGGAAGAGAGATGGCGCACATCGACCCCTACCTGGCCATCTGGGGATGGGAAATCCCGCTCTACCTGTTTATCGGGGGATTGGTTTCCGGCATTCTGTTCTTCGCGGCGCTCTATTTTATCCGCGGGAAAGAGGCGGAGATGCCCACCGTGGTTCGCATAACCCCCTTGTTCGCCCCCCTGTTCCTGGCCGCCGGCCTGGTGGCGTTGTTTTTGGATTTGGAATACAAATTCCATGTGTTCCGTTTCTATACCAATATCCGCCTGGAGTCGCCCATGTCCTGGGGCTCCTGGACCCTGGCGGTCATTTTTCCCCTCAGTTTCGCCTGGGCAATGATCCAGGTAGAAAAAGTGTTTCCCAACTGGCGCTGGCCGTTTCCCTGGCTGGCATCGGTGGTTTCGTTTCTCAAAAAATACGCCCGCGTTATTGCCTGGATCATGCTGATTTACGCCCTGCTGTTGGGGATGTACACCGGCATTCTGCTCAGCGCCTTCAACGCCCGCCCATTTTGGAATACCTCCATTTTGGGGCCGCTCTTCCTGGTCTCCGGGTTTTCCACCGGCGCGGCGCTCAACCTGCTGCTCTCCCGCAGCGAGCACGAAAAGCGCCTGCTCACCCGCATCGACGTGATAGCCATCGGGGTGGAGATTTTCCTGATTATCCATATGTTCATGGGCTTCCTGGCTTCCACGGAGGTGCAGATCCGGGCGGCCAACCTGTTCCTGGGCGGCCCCTATACCGCGCCGTTCTGGGTGTTCGTGGTCGGGTTAGGCCTTATTTTCCCCGGTCTGGTGGAAATTTTGGAGCTGCGGGGAAAAATCGCCGCCACGCGAATCCCGGCGCTGTTAGTGTTGTTCGGAGGAATTTTGCTGCGCTTCATTATTGTAGATGCGGGACAGGTGAGCGGATGGGGGTTTTAAAGCAGTGTTTTAGTGTTATGGTGCGGGGTGCGATTCCCCTAAAACACTAAAACACCAAAACACCTGAACGCTCAAAAAATCGCCGGAAATACAGTGAAGGAGATATGCACATGAAGGAAGAAAAATACTGGTCGCCTTATGTTGCAGGGTTTGCGCTCGGCCTGGTGTTGTTAGCCGCTTTCGTGATCATGGGGCGGGGGTTAGGCGCATCCGGGGCGATGATGCGCGGGGTGGCTTTTACAGTGGAAAAAGTTAGCCCGGCGCACGCCAACGCCAATCCCTATTATTCGGAATACCTGGATGGGGAACAATCGCCTTTAAAGGATTGGTTAGTATTCGAAGTGCTGGGACTGATTGCGGGCGGGCTGCTATCCGGCCTGTTAGCCGGGCGCATCCGCTTCAAAACCGACCGCGGGCCGCG
The DNA here is from genome assembly GCA_013360445.1 of Calditrichaceae bacterium. Lineage (GTDB taxonomy): Bacteria > Calditrichota > Calditrichia > RBG-13-44-9 > J075 > JABWBP01. Next base: position 38,998 of record JABWBP010000015.1, read on the forward strand.
CATTTCCGCCCGGGGACGCCTGGCCTTCGCCGTTCTCGGCGGAATGCTGATGGGTTTTGGCGCCCGCCTGGCCCTGGGCTGTACCAGCGGCCAGGCCTTAACCGGGGGAGCCACCCTGGCGTTAGGCAGTTGGGCATTTATGATGGCCATGTTCGCCGCCGCTTACGGGGTGGCGTATTTTGTGCGCAAACAGTGGGTATAGGTTAGAGTAGGCAGTAGGCATAGTAGGCAGTAGGCATAGTAGGCAGTAGGCATAGTAGGCAGTAGGCATAGTAGGCAGTAGGCATAGTAGGCAGTAGGCATAGTAGGCATAGTAGGCAGTAGGCATAGTATGCAGTAAGCAATTTTAACACCTGCCTACTGCATACTTGCCTACTGCCTACTGAACAACTGCCCACTGGCAGAAGCTAAACGACAAATCCAGCGAGGGAAAAACCATGTCCGCGCCTTATTACAAATTCGACGCCTTCGGGTTCGAGACCAGCCTGGTGATCGCTTTCATCATCGGGATTTTATTCGGATTTACCTTAGAACGCGCCGGTTTCGGGAGCTCCCGCAAATTAGCGATGCAATTTTATTTCCGCGACATGACCGTGCTGAAGGTGATGTTCACCGCCATCGTGGTGGCCATGGCCGGTCTGTTGTACCTCAATCTCGCGGAAATATTAGACCTCTCCCGGGTGTATATCAACCCGACGTACCTGGGACCGCAGGTGCTGGGCGGGGTGATCATGGGAATCGGGTTTGTCGTGGGCGGGTATTGCCCCGGCACTTCCCTGGTCGCCAGCGTTACCGGGAAAATCGACGGAATGTTCTACGTGCTGGGCGCGTTGTTGGGCATGTTCGTGTATGCCGAAACTTATCCCCTTTTCCGGGATTTTGCGGGAAGCGGAGCCATGGGCCCGGCGACCTTGGGCGATTGGCTGGGTTTCTCCCCGGGAGTCGTCGCTTTCCTGGTGATTTTGATGGCCCTGGGCATGTTTTACGGCGCGGAGCTGTTAGAAAAGAAATTCGGGGAGAACCAATCGCAGTCCCCGGCTAAAACCGGTTCAAAATTCGCAAAAGCGGATGAAGCGCTTCAGCCCTGACCGCTTGTGAATCCTGTACATCCTATGCGAATTACCAGTTGAAAAATTATGGCCACGAAGACACCAGGACGTTAAGGAAGCACAAAGAACTTGACAATGTCACATTAGGTAGAGTGTGGGAGTTCCTGGGTTTATTCGCCCACGAAAATCACGAAAAAACACAAAATGTACAAAGGTGTTTTTTGCATTTTGAGTATTTCGAGTGTTTCGTGGGCCCAATAATTCTTGAAATGTGACATTGTCAAGAGAAATAGATGAAATTTAAGGATATAAACGCTAAAACCTTTGTGAAACTCCCTGTCTTGGTGTCTTGGTGGCAAACTTTCTTCAATGTCATCCCCAACTGGTAATTGGCATATCCTGTCAAAAAATAAAGGATAGTAACATCCCAAATAAGGAAACGCCGCCATGAAATTCCAGAACTTTTTCAATCGCCAGACTGCGGTGATCATGCTGCTGACGTTAGGGGCGCTGCTGGCCATCTCTCCCGCGGGCCTGCGAAAAGCTTCGGTTTCATCTCCCGCGGAAATTGCCGCTGCCATTACCAGCGAAAGCGATCATATCACCGCCGAAGATCTCGCCGCGCGCATCATCGACAAGGATCCCGATTTATTGATCGTGGACCTGCGGCCGGCGGAGGAATACCAGCGCTATCATATCTCCGGGGCAATCAACATTCCCCTTTCCCGGCTGTTCGAGCCGGAATTTCTGGAGCAGCTCGACGAGGACAGAACCACGGTGCTCTATTCCAACGGCGGCGCCCACTCCGCCCAGGCCTGGACCCTCTTGAAGCAGACGGGAATCGACGCTTATACCCTCCTGGGCGGCCTGAATTACTGGGCGGAGGCGATTTTGAACCCCGGCAAGCCGGGCGACCTGGCTGAGGATTCGGAGGTATTGCAATACCAGTTTCAAAAATCCGCTTCTGCGTATTTTAACCAGGGCGGGGTAGATATTCAGCAAAAACCGGCCGGCCAATCCCCTCAACCTCCCAAAACCAATACCCTCCCACCCCGGAAGAAGAAAAAGAAAGCCGGCGAAGGATGTTGAGGGCCGGCGCTACAGAATTTACACATCCGTAATCCCCGATACCGCTGCCCGGATACTTAAAATTTTGTTTTGATATTTTCCCGGTAAATCGTAAGCTTTTCCCAGAAACAACGGAACGGGATTTAAGGAGAGCGGAGAGGTTCAAAAATTCTGTAACCGCATTCAGGAAAGGAATTAAGGATGAAATTTCAGCTTCCTCGCACCACCCGCAACTGGATTACTTTGACGGGCGCGACCATTGCGCTGATCAGCCTGTTTATGATTATTTTTACCTTTACCGTTTCCCTCTTTGGAATGAAAGGGCACGCCTATCTTGGCCTGGTCATGTATATTTTGCTGCCGGCGGTGATGATCCTGGGACTGCTGTTGATCCCCATCGGGATGCTGATCCAGATGCGCCGGGAGCATAAACACGGCATCGCCGACCGCCCCGCCTGGCCGCGGGTGGATTTGGGCGAATCCCGCCACCGCAATGCTTTTTTCATTTTCGTGATCGGAACGACCTTCCTGCTGTTCATCTCCGCGGTGGGCAGTTACGAAGCCTTTCATTTCACGGAATCGGTAACCTTCTGCGGCACCATGTGCCATAGCGTCATGCACCCGGAGCATATCGCTTATCAGAACTCTCCCCATGCCCGGGTGGCCTGCGTGGATTGTCACGTCGGGCCGGGAGCGGACTGGTACGTTCGTTCCAAGCTCTCCGGTTTGTACCAGGTGTACGCCACGGCCCGGAATATTTACCCCCGGCCCATTCCAACCCCGATCAGCAATTTGCGCCCGGCGCGGGAAGTTTGCGAACAGTGCCACTGGCCGCAAAAGTTCTACGCCCACAAACTCCGCCTGGAAAGTTATTATTTGCCGGATGAGCAAAATACCCAATGGGATATTGCCCTGATCATGAAAATCGGCGCTCCGAAATCCGCCCAGGGCCTGGAAGAAGGCATCCACTGGCACATCAATCCCGATGTCAAAATCGAGTACATCTCCGCGGACCCCACCCGCGAAGAACTGCCCTGGGTACGCTACAGCAATATGCGAACCGGGGAGGTGGTGGTTTACCAGGATGAAGAAGCTCCGCTGGACGAAGACGAAATCAAAAACCGGGAAATCCGGGTGATGGACTGCGTGGATTGCCACACCCGCCCCTCCCATAACTACCGCGCGCCCAACCTGTTCGTGAACGCCGCCATCACCGCGGGAGAGATTCCCAAAGAACTGCCGGAAATCAAAACCGTGGCCATGGATATTTGCTCCAACCAGTTTCCTACGATGGACTCGGCCCTGGCCTACATCGACCAGGAAATCCGCACTTACTACGAAGATAACTACCCGGAAATCCTGGAAGAGAAACCGGAAATGGTTGAGAAAGCGGTTAAAGGATTGCAGGAGGTCTTCTCCAAAAACATTTTCCCGGAGATGAAAGTAAGGTGGAGCGCCTACCCGGACCACATCGGGCATTTGAATTACAACGGATGCTTCCGCTGCCACAACGACCGCCACGTCAGCGAAGACGGGGCGCACAGAATCAGTAAAGATTGTAACCTTTGCCACTATATCAGCGCCCAGGGCGTTCCCGGAAGCCAGGAAATTGCCCCCCTCGGCCAGGTGCTGGCGTTTCGCCATCCCGGGGAAGACGTGGAAGAGGAGGACTGGAAAGAAGGGTTGTGCACCGACTGCCACGAGGGGTTGAATCCGTAAATCGGGGTGAATGCCGGAGCAGACTTCATCTCCCCGGCGCTTTTTGACTATCCTTCAGGGGCAGGCGGCAATTCGATTTGCTACTGCCCCTTTTATTCGTCTCCTGATTACTCCCTGCCCGGAAAAACAATCGTAACCTTTTGCGTTGGAACATTTCCAAGTTCCCCGAAGCTTCTTTAATTTAGCCCATGCCGATTAAAAAATCATCGACCCCTGCCCCTGCGCTGGCGGCGCTATGTTTGTGCCTGATCTTTTCAGCGGCTTTTTCCCGGCCCTCCCCCACTTTCTACCAGTTAATCCCCTTCGAGCCTGGCGAATACGGCTACACCCTCTCGGTGGTGAGCGATTCTTCGATCTGGTTCTCTACCAACCGCGGGGTCTATCACTATGACGGCCAACAGGCGCGGAAGATGTTGGACGCTTCCGCCTTCACCCGCACCATTGTGGAAATGCTCAGCGTGGACGCGCTTTCCGACAGCGAGGTGTGGGCGTTAGGGCACGAGGTCAAAAACTGGAAAAAGACCATGTACCGCTTTAACGGGCGGGAATGGCAAAAAATCGACTTCCCCCAGGCGTTAGACGATCCCAACGACGACCTGGTGATGTTCCGGCTGAAAATGTTTCGCGAGGGCAATCTCACCAAAGGGTACGTGGCCGGGCAGGACGGATTGGTATATTTCTATGACGGCGCTCGCTGGCGGCTTCAGCAGAAACTGACCGAGCAGATTTTTCGCGCTCTACAGGTAAATTCGCCGGGCGACGTCTGGGTAGGCGGCCGCAACGGCTCCATTTTCCAGTTCGACGGCAAAGATTGGCGCTCCGCGCCCCTCCGCCACGCGGATTCTCGCAGTTTTATAATGAATTTCAGCTTCCTCTCCCCGGACAACGGCTGGGCGGTGGGAACCCGGGGCATCTGGCATTACGACGGCGTTGCCTGGGATTCCGCGCCCTCCCCCGTGGCTTCCTACCTGCGCGACGTGGAGATGATTTCCCCTACGGACGGCTGGATTATCAGCCAAAATGGCGACATTTTGCGCTATAACGGCGAACAGTGGTCCCTGTACCAGCACATCCCCAACAACACCGCCTCAACCCTGCGGGGATTGCAGGTTCTCCATAACCAGGAGCCGTACCGTCTCTATTTTCTCACTACCAACGGGCTTTACCGCAGCACCTGGGAAAGAATTCCCACCTTCACGGATATATCGCCTTCTGTGAACCTTCACTGGGTGGGGGGATACCCGGAAATGGCGGATTTTGACGATAACCGCTTCGCGGACGTGTATCTGCACCCGATTCTGGATTTTCCCACCCGGTTGTACTCCAATCGCAGAGGTATATTTACGGAAAAGAGCGACCGCCTTCAACCCCCGCCCCGGGGGGTGGACAACAGGGTTACCTTTGCCGACCTGGACAATAACGCCCTGGTGGACATTTACCTGCACAACCCCCCAACAGGCAATCTCTGTTACGACAATTTGGGTTCCTGGAAATTCCGTTCCCGCTCCTGCCCCCTGCCCCGCTCCGATAATTCCAAAGGCTCCCTTGCCTTTGCCGATTTCGATGCCGACGGCGACCTGGATTTGCTGTTTCTATCCATTGTCCAGGCCGACAGCCTGAAACCCCTGTGGCTGTATGAGAACGACGGCGTCGGAAATTTTACGAACGGCCTGAATTTCGGCGCCCCTACGACTTCTAACGCCGCCGTCGCCGGCATTGTGGCTGCGGATTTCAACAACGACGGATTGCCGGACATTTTCAAATATGATCTGAATGATCCCTGCGAGCTTTATCTCAATGAAGGGAATTTTCGTTTCCGGGAAACGGCGGCAAAAAACGGCATCGATGGGACTATTTTTGAAGCCTACCCCTATATTAGCGGGGCGCTTACCGGCGACGTGAACAATGACGGGGCGCTGGATATTCTCCTGGTCTGGCGGGAAGGGCAGGCGATTTTTTTTCTGAATGACGGAAAGGCGCAGTTTTCACCCGCCGATACTCTAAAATTTGATGACCCCTTCTCCTTCAACGTCGCGCTGGCGGATATTGATTGCGACGGCGATGCGGATTTGTTTTTCAACGGCCAGTTTTATGAAAACAATGGGGGAAAGTTTTCCAATTATTCCGAGATCGGCTTTAAGCAGAAGGGAATCGTTACCCTGGCGGATTTCGACTATGACGGCGACGCGGACTTGTGGGTGATGAACCTCGAAACCGCCCGCCTGCGCCTCTACGAAAACAACTTTAACCCGAAGCGCTTTCTCACCGTCAAACTGCGCGGGATTCGCAGCAACAGCCAGGGGATTGGGGCAAAAGCGACGTTGTGGCGAAAAGAGGCCGATGGACGCTCCACCCGGGCGGCCTCGCACCAACTCCTGGCCTCGCTTCCGCTGCAATTCTACCCCGAGGCGCAGAGCCGCTACGACCTGGAAGTGGTTTTCCCGGGCGGGAAAACGGTGCGGCGCGAAAATGTCGCTCCCGGCTACCTGGAAATCTCCGAATTTTCCGGGCCGCTTCGCTGGTTCTGGGAGTTCGCCTCTTCCCTGCGCCGTTCCGTTAAGTACGCCGACGCCGGATGGGAACTGGGAAAGCTCCCCTTGCTCCTGCTGCTCGCCTGGCTTTTTCTACGAATTGCGGAAAAACCCCGCGCCCGCAAATACCTCGCCCATCCCCTCCTGGCCGGAAGCCTGGCGCTGCTCTACCTGTTCAGCATTCACGCCACCATCCGGGAGGGGCATCCTTACTCCGCTTTCATTTCCCTAACGGTTTTCGGCGGCGCCGGGGCGCTGGCCTCGCTCGCGGCTCGCCGGATGGTGCAGCGGCGGGAATCCCGCTACATCTCCCACTACAAATTGCTGGAATTTTTGGGCAAGGGCGGGATGGGGCAGGTTTACAAAGCCATAGACGTCAATACCAAAAAGATCGTCGCCTTGAAAATCCTGCACGAAGACTTGCTCCACGATCCCGAAAACCGCAAGCGCTTTGCCGGGGAAGGGCAGTTGCTCTCCTCGTTTTCGCACCGGCACATCGTCAAGGTATTCGAGATCGGGGAGGCCGGTTCCGCGGGGATGCCAACCCGCCAGCCCGGGGATAATGCTCCCCGGCGCGGGTTTATCGCCATGGAATACCTGCCCGGCGGCACTTTGAAGGATTATTTGAAGCAGCACTCCCCCCTGCCGCTTGCGGAAGCGCGGCGCCTGCTCTTGCAGATCGCCGGGGGGCTGCGGGAAATCCACGCCCGGGGAATCATCCACCGCGACGTGAAAACCGGCAACGTGATGCTCGACGGCCAGGGCGAAGTGCGGATCATGGATTTCGGGCTTTCCAAATCGCCGCTGGTGAGCGCCATGACCTCCCTGGGCACGGTGGTCGGCACGTTAGGCTACGTGGCCCCGGAGCAGATTACCGGAATGGCCGTGGACCACCGCGCGGATATTTTCTCCTTCGGAGTGGTGATTTATGAGCTGCTCACCGGCCAACTGCCCTTCGGCGGCGAGAACGAGATGGCCCTGATCCACGCCATTTTCAACACCGCTCCCGCGCCGCCCTCCCGCCTCCGTCCCGGGGAAATTGACCCCAAATGGGACGCCATCGTCGCCCGCTGCCTGGCCAAAACCCCCGGGGAGCGGTTTGCCGGGATGGAGGAAGTGCTGGAGGCGCTGCGGGAGGTATGATGGGGGATCGGAGTGCAAAGCTTCAGCTTTGCATTGCACCTGCAAAACTGAAGTTTTGCACTCCGTCGAAACGAAACGCCATAAATAACCCTTAACGAGTATACAACCCTCAGCGTCTTAGCGCCTTTGCGGTAAAAACCACCAGCGGGTTTTTGCTTGAATTTCGCAGCGCCCTGGCCTAACTTTATGCCCTGCCAGGATGTCGCAATAAAACCGGTCTTCTCAAAAGGTTTGTTTCAAATAAAACCTATCCAAAAATATTTGAAATTTGCCGCATGGTTCGATAAACTCACCCTGCAAAGAACACAGAGATCACAGAGGAATTGAAAAATTATCCCAGTCAGAAATTGGAGCTATACTGAAACTCTGTAAACTCTGTGCCCTCTTTCCAAAGGAACCCCTTTGGGGGTGGCTAAAAAAATTAGGGACAAACTTTCAGATTTCGGCATGAAGAATCTATTACAAACGAAATACAAAACCCACGATCGTCTCCCAGGAACTCCACCATGCCCCCAATTACCGAACTCCGTCAGAAATTGCAAAAACAGCTCGGCGACGCCGTCAGCCAGGTTTCTTCCGGATTCATGGAAACAACCTCGGTTTTAACCTCCGCCGGCGTTGCCGGGGAAGCGCTGAAAAAGTTAGACCGCCTGTTCAAAACCTGGATGCACTCCCACCAGGCGCTGGCCGGGCAGATCGACCCCCTGCTGGACCAGCATGAAAAGTTAGAAAAGCAATTCGAGCAGCTGCAAGAAGAAAAACGCCGCCTGGAGGTACTCTACGCCTCCGGCATCCTGTTTTCTTCCGAAACGGAGATGAAATCGCTGTTAGGCAAGGCCATCGACGTGGTGATCAAAGAATTGCAGGCCGACGCCGGGTTCATCGTGTTAGTGAACCAGCAGCAGCAAATCGACGCCATTTTCGCCCGCAACATGAACCCCGAGGATAACCCGGAGGCCCGGGAGCTGAGCACCAGCGTGATCCGGCAGACCCTTTCCGCCGCCCGGCCTACCGGGGTCGCCGACCTGGATGCTTTGTCGAGCCAGACCCGCGCCGACGCCTCCCTGTGGGAGAAAACCAGCATCATCCGCTTAGGGATCAAATCGGTGTTGTGCGTTCCGCTGCTGTCGCCGGGCGGGGTACTGGGCGCGGTGTACCTGGATCGCCGCGACAGCGCCAATCCATTCGGACAGGGCGACCTCTTCTTCCTGCTCTCCTTTGCCCGCCAGATCGTGCAGGGGCTGGAGATTTCCCGGGAAATCTCCCTGTTGGAAAACAAGCTGCTGCGGGAAGCGCAGATGAAGTTTGCGGATTTGCGCCGGGAATTTTCCTGCCCGGAGATCATCGGCTCCGGGCGGCGCTTGTTCGAGACGCTGCTGCTGGCCTCTAAAGTGGCTCCCAGCAGCGTTTCGGTGATTATCTTAGGAGAAAACGGCAGCGGCAAGGAACTGCTGGCGCGGGCGATTCACCAGAACAGCCGCCGCGCCGGAAAACCCTTTGTGGCGATCAATTGCAGCGCCATCCCGGCGGATTTGCTGGAGTCGGAGTTGTTCGGCTACGACGCGGGAGCGTTTACCGGGGCGACCAAATCCAAACCCGGCAGAATGGAAACCGCGGACGGGGGAACCCTGTTTTTGGATGAAATCGGGGAGTTGAATTCGAACCTGCAAGCGAAATTGCTGCGGGTGCTGCAGAACGGCGAAATCGAACGTTTGGGCAGCGTTACCCCGCGCAAAATTGACCTGCGCATCATTGCCGCAACCAATCAAAATATTGCCGGAATGATCCGCGCCGGCAAGTTCCGGGAGGATCTCTACTATCGCCTGAAAGTGGTGGAGATTACCACCCCCCCGCTGCGGGATCGCAAAGAGGATATTGCCGAGTTAGCGGAGCATTTTTTGAAAAAACACGCCCAGGAACATACCCCCCGGCAGATTAGCGACGAAGCGCAGGAGATTTTAGAGAACTACTCCTGGCCGGGAAACATCCGGGAGCTGGAAAACGTGATCCTCCGCGCCATCGTGCTCGCCAAAAGCGCAAAAATCGAAGCCTCCGACCTTCCCCCGGAACTCATCAGCGCCGAAACCCCGGTACCCCCCATCCCGCCCGGCAAAACCCTGGAAGAGGCGGAGATGGAGTTCCGGCGGCGTTACATTCTTCGCACCCTCCGGCAAACCGCCTCCAAATCCGAGGCCGCTAAAGTGTTGGGGGTGAATCGCACCCATTTTTACCGCATGTTGGCGCAGTTGGGAATCGAGGATGATCCTTCCCGGTGATTTTGCCGGAGAACGCCGGGAAAATTCTGCAAAAACAAAAATCCCACCGGAGATTTTTACCCCCGGTGGGACTTTCTACAGCATTGACAATTGTCAAATTTTAGGTGATAGTACAACCTTATACCCTATACCCCACTATACATTAGTTTTGCGATTTTTACGCCAACGGCGTTACACATCACAGCCCAGGGTTCTCCCCGACATGCTATGTCGGGGAGAACCCTGGGTATAAAAACACACACAACCCGTAAAAACCCTGAAAGGGTTTCACAATAGCGTGGTTGTTAAACCCTTTCAGGGTTTCCGGGATTCTAATTTTTCTTGTCCCAGGGTTCGCTTCCCTGCGAACCCTGGGCTATAGTGTTTAACCGCTTCGCGGTCAATCAGAAATTATACGCACATCTTAGTCCAGAGAAGATGTAAGCATAATTCATGTTAATTGTAGCTGCTCCTTGCTTGCAACAAAGTAGAATTCGCAAAACTAATGACTATACCCTCTCCCGCAAAGGCTCAACGCAGCAGGATCATCTTCTGCGTGCGGGTAAACTCTCCCGCATTGATGGTGCAGAAATAGATTCCGCTGGCTGCCTCGCCGCCGCTGCGGGCGCGCCCGTCCCAGCGCACTTCGTAGAAACCGGCGGGCTGGAATTCATCCACCAGGCTGGCCACTTCCTGGCCGAGCAGGTTGTAAATTTTCAGGCTCACTTTCGCGGGACTGGCAAGCCGGTAGCGAATATAGGTTTCCGGGTTGAAGGGATTGGGATAGTTTTGTGCCAAAGCAAATTGGCTGGGCAAATTCTTGGCAGTAGGCGGTTCATCTTCAATGCCGGTGACGCCGCCTGTCAAGGTCTTCAAAATGGTGCCGTATTCTCCCACAATCCAGCCGGTGTGAGAGTTAACCATGAAAATATCCGCCAGGTAATACAAGGGTGCGCCAGTTTGCGAACTCCAGCTTAGCCCGCCATTGGTCGTTTTGATAATTACGCCCCCCTGGAAACTCACTGCCCAGCCGGTGTGCGCATCGGTAAAATGGACCTCCGTTAACGTCGGCGCGCCGGTGTAAATCGCGTTCCAGTTTGTCCCCCCGTCAGTGGTTTTTAAAACAATGCCCAGGCCGCCTACCGCCCAGCCGGTATCGGCGTCGAAAAACTGCACGGAAAATAAATTGTTGTTTGTACCGCTGGCCTGGGAATCCCAACTGTTTCCCCCATTAGTGGTTTTGAGAATAACGCCGCCGTCCCCCACTGCCCAGCCAGTGCTGGCCCCCGCGAAATACGCCCTGCGAAGATTCTCTGGTGTTCCGGTGGGTTGGTTCACCCAGGTGTTTCCTCCGTCAGTGGTTTTAAAAAAGCTGGAGGCGCTCATTGCCCAGCCAGTATCGGCATTCAGGAAATATACCCAGTATAAGAGCGGCCACCAACTTTGGTTCTGTTGAAGCCAGGTATTCCCCCCATCCGTGGTTTTGAAAATAGCGCCTGCACGCGATATGGGATGCCCTCCGACTACCCAACCGGTATCCGCATTCACAAAATAAACAGAACTCCATGGGGGCGACATATTCTGTCGAATCCAATGGTTTCCGCCATCAGTGGTTTTTAGGATGATTCCGTCATTCAAAGGAGGACCCTGTCCCACCGCCCAACCCAGATTGGCATCTAAAAACTGAACCGCCTCTAATGTATAGGGTGTAACGATGCTGCTTTGAAAATTCCAACCGGTTCCGCCGGTGGTCTTTAAAATAACGCCATGCCACCCCACTGCCCAACCGGCATTACCGGCTGAAAAATGAAGCGCATTCAGCGTCATCAAGCTTCCGGGATCTTCAATCCACCAGGAGTTTCCTCCATTGACCGTTTTTAGAATTACCCCATAGTCTCTTGAACTGCCGCCCATCGCCCAGCCAAGATGTTGGTTTACAAAATGGATAGCTCTCAAATGATGGCTTGTGGGGCTCGATTGGGGATGCCAGGTATTCCCGCCATCAGTGCTTTGAGAAATAAACCCATAACTCCCTGCAACCCATCCTGTATCGGCATTGATAAACTGGATTGCTCTTGCACCTCCACCGACGTATTGGGCATGCCAACTGTTTCCTCCATCGGTAGTCTTTAGGATACTGTCGTACCCTGCCACCACCCAACCTGTAACGGCATTGATAAATTGCACAGACCAGAAGTCATACGAAATTCCCGGATATTGATCATTCCAGGTATTTCCGCCATCGATAGTCTTTATAATCGTGCCCCCTTTTCCTACTGCCCAGCCAATCATGTCACTGACAAAATCGACTCCCCACAGGTCATTGTTCGTCCCGCTGTTTTGGATATACCAGTTATTTCCGCCATCACTGGTATTAAGAAGGATACCATTGCTTCCAACGGCCCAGCCAACCTGATGGTTTATGAAATCTAAAGAATAAAGATCATCTGTTACTCCGGCAGTTAGATACTGAAAATCCCAATGAACACCTCCGTCGGTTGTCCGCATAACGGTTCCCGCGTCCCCTACTGCCAGGGCGAAATTCTCATTGAAGACATGCACATCGCGCAGTGTTTGTCCCTGCGGGCGCGGATTTTGCCAGAACCAGTCGGATTGGCAAAATACATCCATACCAGGTAAGAGATTGAGGGTTAACCAAATGCTAAGAAATCTCATGAGTTAACCTCCTTTTTCAAAATGCACAATTGCAAGGGCTTTGTAGCTCGCTCAGCGCAGCAGGATCATCTTCTGCGTGCGGGTAAACTCTCCCGCGTTAATGGTGAAGAAGTAAACCCCGCTGGCCGCCTCCCCGCCGCTGCGGGCGCGCCCGTCCCAGCGCACTTCATAGAAACCGGCGGGCTGAAATTCATCCACCAGGCTGGCCACTTCCTGGCCGAGCAGGTTGTAGATTTTCAGGCTCACTTTCGCGGAACTGGCGAGCCGGTAGCGAATATAGGTTTCCGGGTTGAAGGGGTTGGGATAATTTTCCAATAAAGCGTGGTCGGAAGGCTGCATCAACACCACGTTGCCGCTCTCCGCTTCGATGAAGCTGTCCGTGCCCACTAACAGCACAAAACGGTTATCTTCCCCGGGGGAAAGGTCGCGCAGGGAGACCCGCTGCCCCTCGCTAAGGTGATAGCGGTTGCGGTATTTGGCGTCGAACAGCACCACCCGGAAATTCGCGGGCAGGTTTTCGAGGTTCCGCAGCCGGAAATCCACGATCCGGCCGGAGCTATTGATATTGAAATACCACACCTCGCCCTGGGAATTCAGGGGCCGGAAGTCGCTGCAAAAATCCGCCCGGGTGGGGTTCCATTCGGGGTGGCGGAAATACATGGAGACGTATTCATCTCCCATCACCGGGGGGTTGGAATAGTCCAGGTAATCCCGCCCCGGTTTGGCCTGGCCGTGCATGCCCACCACGCTGATAGCGTAATTGAGCGCGCTCTCCGCAACCATCTGGAGCTGCCAGCCGCTCTCTTCGCCGGGGGATTTTGCCAGCAACGGCGCTCCCGAGGCGGGCAGTTGGGGATAGAAGATGAGCCGCACGCTTCTACCGGCTTTATTATACACCGCGTAACCGGTCCAGGGCGAGATGGTAAAATTGGCGTTCACTAACGGAGTCCAACCGACCTTCTCGAACCCTCCCCCGGTGGTCAGCAGGGTAAAGTCCGTGCCCCCCTCGTAACGGTACACCTGCAAAGAATCTTTGAAATCCGAGACCACCTGGTTCCAGGTGACGTCGAAGGCATAGGGGGAACCAAGCTGGTTCCATCCCTCTTGAAGGGTGACGGTGTAAGAGTCCACCGGCGTGGTACGCATTTCCGGAAAATCAATGATCCGGGTGGGGATGCTTCCCTGGTTGTCGTCCCGCAGGTAGAGCCAGAAAGCGTTTCCGGGCAGGAAGCGCCCGTAATCGCCCATGTTGTTCAACTGCCCGCGATTGTGGTAGTTGGAGTTCACCCCGGAGGAATCGGTGCGGTAAATTCGCCAGGAGAAGTCTCCTTCCCCGCCTAAGTCGGCCAGCACCGCATCGATGCTGCTGTTGGCCACGCTGGTAGGCTCGAAGGGCAGGGAGTACATCATCCAGCGATTGACCTGGTTTTGGGAAAAGGTATCCGGCAGCGCCCCCGCGGGAATGAGCACGGCGGCATAGCGGGTGGAATCCGTGGTAATGGAGAAGCCGTCGAGCACTTCTAAAACCATTTTCAGGCCGTTCACGGTGATGTCTGCGGCGGGGATGGTTCCGCTATAAAGCCCGGCGGATTGCTCCACCAGGGTAAGCTGCCGCGGAAAGCCCACGCTGTTTCCGAATCCGTAGCGCAGCGTTACAGATTGGATTACCGTGTCCGCGGAAACGTTCGCTTCCACGCCGACATTCTGGTTCAGGCGCACTTCCGACAAATTGAAAGCGTTGATCTGCGGGCGATTGACCCCCCGCCCATCCAGGGCGACGCCGACGAGGGGATTTGCCGGATCGTTGCTGAGAATTTGCAGCAGCGCATTTTTGAATCCCGCGCTGCCCGGTCTGAAACCGACCAGGATTTCCTGCTCTCCCCCCTCTTCCGGGATGATGAGGGGCAGGGGCGGGAAATCGACCAGGGTGAAATCCTCCCCGTTTTCGCCGCTGAAGAGGGTATCGCTGATTTCTAACGGCGCGCTGCCCGGGTTGGTGATGCGCAGCGGCAGGATTTTCAACAAATTTACGCCGGTATTGCCGAACGAAAGGGTATCGGCGCCCAGGGTAATGATCGGGATGGCGCCGATGCCGATCGCCGGCACCGCCAGGGTCGGCTCGTCCGGGTCGTCGCTGAGGAAACGCAGCTCCGCGGATTTCTCACCCAGGCTGTCGGGAGTAAAGCGCACCGTAACCGAAACCGTCTGGTCCGGCAAGATGGTAAACGGCAATCCCGGCAAATTGACGAAGCTGAACAGCTCCGGCTTCTCCCCGGCAATGGTTACACCGTTCACGGTGAGGACGGCGCCCCCCTCATTTAGCAAAATCAGGCTGCGATCTTCGCCGGTGTTGAGCACCACTTTGCCGAAATTCAGGGTATCCGGAGAGGCGGCAATGTCCGGCTCCACGCCGATGCCTGACAGCGGAACATCCAGGGGGCTTTGGGGAGCGTTGCTGAAAATCCGGAAGGCGGCCAACTTAGGCCCTAAGTCTTTGGGGGAGAAGCGCACGCTGATCGGAACCGGCTCGCCGTTCGGGGTGACGGAAAAAGGCAGCTGCGGAATGTTCACGATCGAGAAATGGCCCGCGTCTTCCCCGGCCATGAAGGTATCCTGCACCACCAGGGTGGCGCTGCCGCTATTGCGGATTTCCAAAACCATGACCGAATCGGTTCTTACCCGCACGCTGTCAAAATCCAATGCCCCGGGATTGGCGGCAATAGCGGGTTGAACCCCGGTTCCCCGGAGGGTGATAATGTAGGGGTCTTCATCGGGGTCGTTGCTGCTGATGTGCAGCTCCGCGGTTTTCAATTGCAGGGAATCGGGGCGGAAACGGATGGTAATGGGAAGCTTGATAGCCGTATCCGGAGGCAGAACCGCGGGCAGCGGGGGCATCGATACGATAGAGAACAAGTAGGCATATTGCCCGGCAAAAGCGGTATCGCTGATGGTGAGGGGCGCTCTTCCTTCGTTGAAAATTCTGACGATTCCGGTGGTTTCCTGGCCGAGCAAAACGTTGCCGAGATCCAGGGGAACGGGTCTGGCGGCGATATCCGGCACGGTTCCGATTCCCTCCAGGGGAATATCGTAGGGATTTTCATCCGGGGTATTATTGACCAGTCTCAATATCGCATTTTTCGTCCCCCCGGTGGTGGGAATAAATTGAACCGGTATGGACACGGAGTCGATCCCTGGCCGCACCGTAAACGGAAGCGGGGGAATCCCGGAAAAGACGAATTGATTGGCGTCGTTTCCCACAATGGCAATGTCGCTGACGATCAAATCCACGTTCCCGACGTTCTTGATGATGGTGCTCAATTCTGCGCTGGAGTCAACCACTACTTCACCGAAATCCAGTTCCGCGGGAGAAGCGAGAATATCCGGTTTTACCCCGAATCCATCCAGGGAAACAAAGAAGGGATTTTGCGGAGGATCCGGGTCATTGTTGATGAGGGCTAAGAAAGCCTCCTTGGTGCCGATAGAAGTCGGCAAGAAACGCACCCGGATGGTCACCGGGGGAGCGCCGGGATTGATTTTGATGGGCAGCGGGGGAAGGTTGAAGAGGCTGAACTGGTTGCCGTTCGTTCCCACAATTGGCGCGGCGGTAATAAACAGCGGCCCTTCGCCGGTGTTGCTTACCTGGAGGGACAATTCCGAAAATGAAGTTACCAGCACATTCCCGAAGGACAAAGTGTTGGCGGACACCGCTATCTGCGCAAAAACCCCCCTGCCGGAGAGCGGGATGCTCAGGGGATTTTGGGTAAGATCGTTGTGGGTAATGATCAGGAAGGCGGTAACGTTGCCCTGGGCTTTGGGGGAAAATTTGACGCTGATAGTCAGCGGTCCCCCGCCCGGGGGAAGGGTATCCGGCAATTGCGGCGGGCTTACCAGGCTGAAAAGAGTATCCAGATCGTTGGCAATATCCAGACTCTGGATGAATAGGTTTCCCTGGCCGGTATTGAAAATGGACACCGTGGCGGTGGAATCGGAATTCACCAGCACTCTCCCGAAATTCAGGCTGGCGGGGGTTACGGAGATGGTCGGGCTGACCCCGGTTCCGTTTAAAACAACGTCAAAAGGATTCTCGTCGGGGTCATTGCTGGCGATCCGCAGAAACGCAGTTTTTAACCCTGCGGAGGTGGGGCGAAAGCGCATTTGCAGCGGAACAGCGCCGCCGGGAGCGATAGTAACCGGGGGAGTGGGCGGGGCCATCAGGGAGAATTGATTGGCATTGCTTCCGGTAATCTGGAAAGAACTGATAACCAAGTTGGAATTCCCGATATTCGATACGCTGACGGTGAGGATCAACTCGGAGTTGGTGGTTACGTTCCCGAACTCCAGGGGGTTGGGAGCGGCGTTGATATCCGGGGCCAGGCCGGTGCCGGTCAGAACCACATCCAGGGTATCTCGTTCGGGGTCGGGATCGTCGCTAATGATCCGTAAAACGGCAAATTTCTGCCCGAACGAGGTGGGGGCAAAGAGAACGTCTATAGGGGATAAACTGGCCCCGGGCCCCACCACCACCGGCAGGGTAGGCGGGTTGGGGAGCGAAAAATGAGTGGGATTGGTTCCCACGATCTCCATGCTGCTTATCGTTAAACCTGCGTTGCCGGTATTGGAAATGATAATCGCCCGCACGGAGTCCGAGTTTACCGCGACATTGCCGTAGTTCAAAACGTTCGTATTCACGGAAATGGTCGGCTGGGCAATTGCAGCGACGTTAAAACCCAAAGTCAGGCTCAGAACCAATAATTTAAGTTTCAAACTACTCATCGTATCTCCTCAGCAGAAATGGTGAACCCACTGTTAACGGACCGGCTTGTTTTTGCACTTTCGCCTTATTTTTCCGGCGGTTTTTAATTTCCGCCGGGCATGCTGGGCGGAAGCCCGATTGGAACGCTCTCAATCGCCGGGCCTTCGTCCCCGTTCTGAAGCAGCAAATAGGCAACCGCTCCTGCCGTCGCCGCCGCCCCGCCGATGATCAACCATTTACCGGAAGGCCAGCTCGCTCCGCCGCCGGTGCGGGGGTTGACCAGGGAGTACTCCGCAAGCTTGTTCGGCACCACGTCGTCTCCAAAAACCTGGGTCAGATATACCTTGAAGAATTCTCCCTCCTGGGCGATGAAGAGAAAGTCGTTTTTTCGCATGTCGAAATCAGATACGTAAGGAAAGGCGTTGTGCAAATCTTCGAAGTAATTCACCGCCCGCTCTTTTTTATCCAGCCAGCGGCTGACATTGACGGAATAAAGGGGATAATTCTGCTCCGGGCGGTCTTCCTGGCAGAGAATCGCTTCTCCCCCGGCCAGCCACAACGCCGGCGTTCCCTTCAGGTGCACGTTTTTGAAGACTTCGGTTTTATAACCTTCCAGCACCTTGTTCTTCAACATCTTGTCGCTTCCCCAGGCCAATTCGCTGACATACAGCTCGGCATTCAAATTCTGTAAGAAAGATTGCCCGACATACAATAAACGGCTGCCGGTGTAGGGGTCCCAGGAAGGCCGGGTATAGTGCGCCAGGGGGTCGTTGGTAACTTCGAAAACGTTATCCTTTTCCAGCCGCAGATTTATCACCCGAATTTGGAAAGTCTCCACTTCCCTTCCCGGGAAGCTCTCTTTTTTGGCGTAGGCCAGCAAATCGGCTCCCGGGTTGGGATTCCAGGCCGGGTTGCCCTCCGGCATGGCGGTATCGGTAACCTGGGTGATTTTGAAATTTTTGATATTCCGGTTAACATCGGCAATGATCTTATCGACCTCATGGATCAGATAGATATCCCCGTTGCCGCTGCGGTTGGAAATAAAAGCAATCGAATTCCCGTCCGGCGACCACTTAGGCTCGCTGTCCACCGCGGTGTTGGTGGTTAAGCGGATGTAGTTGCTCCCCCCGGCAAAGCCGATGTAAATGTCGCGATTGTTCTGGGAACCGTTGCTGACAAATGCAAACCACTGCTGCCCCTGGTCATCCGGGCGGGGCCGCCAATCCAGTTGGCCGTTATAGACCACCGCCTGGCGGATGCTGTCTTCCACGGTGATATTGGGACCCGCGTCCCGCAGCGCGGTGCGGATCTCGGTCAGGCGTTTAGTGCCTAAGTCATAGATGAACAGGTAGTTGTTCCCCACGGACTGGCGTTCCAGGGAAAACACCTGCGACGGGGCATAAGCAAATCGCGGTTTCGCCAGTATGCCGGTCAATTCCGGTTTTTCGCTGGATAGAATTTCCACGATTTCTCCTTGCAACTGCAAGGAGGCCTGGGAAAAAACTCCGCAGCTCAACGCTGCCAAAACAACGATCGTCACAAGAGCGCGCATATTTTGTTACCTTTGTTTGGAATTGCGGTCTATGTCTTCGGAATTGCCGCCTTCCCCTGCCGGGCAGGGCGGATGTTTAACCGTTAGCGGCAAATTTCAACGAAGTTGATGGGATTTTGTGTAAATATTTTACAGAATCGGGTTCCCTCATGTTGGTTGCTTCCGAAAACCTCGCGCCTCCCCGGCAAGTTACCCCACCCCGGCTCCCTTCGAGAATCCCGCTGCCACCGCTTTTCTATTGGGATTTGACCGAAAATTTAACCAATTGAGACATGGATTTCAACTGTTAATTTTAATGTTTCTTGAAATTTATGTAAATAAAGCATACCGTATGCCATAGCTCGCCAATTTCGCCGGGGTCGCCTGCTGGCAGTCATAAATCACATTTCCCGGCAAGGGAATTCGTATATTTGGCGCCTTGCGTTTAGTTTAAGGTGAAGTACAGGGCGTAAAACGTAATGCGTATTGCGTAATGCGTAAGAAAAACGGAATACGAAATACGTAATAAACAATACCCATCACGCCTCACTTTTACGTTTTACGCATTACGTTTCACGTATCACTTGAATAACGAACCGGAATAGATTAAACTGAAGAAAAGGAGCATGGCGAATATGGCAAAGATTGCAACGGTGATCCTGGCCGCCGGAAAAGGAACCCGGATGAAATCGGATTTACCCAAAGTGCTGCACGCTTTGAATAACCGCCCGATGGTAGAGTATGTCATCGACGTGGCGGAAGAAATTCACTCGGAAAAAATCGTTTTGATCGTGGGACATCAGAAAGAACTGGTCATGGAAACAGTAAACGGGCGGCGGGTCGAATTTGCCGTTCAATCCCCCCAATTGGGAACCGGCCACGCGGTTTTGCAAAGCAAACCGTTTTTCGAAAACTATACCGGAGACGTGCTGGTCTTATCCGGAGACGTTCCCCTGCTAAGGGCGGATACCCTGCGGAAATTGATCGAGATTCATGCGAAGGAAAAACCCCTGGCCACCCTCCTGACTGCCGCTATGGAAGATCCCGGCGGGTACGGCCGGGTGGTTCGCGATGGCGCGGGCTTCGTGCGCAAAATTGTGGAAGAGAAAGACGCCAGCGAGGAGATTCGCAAAATCAAAGAGATCAACGTGGGAATTTACATCTTCAAGGCGCAGCCGCTATTCGAGGTTCTGCCCATGGTGAAGAACGACAATCGCCAGGGCGAATATTACCTGCCGGACGTGTTGAAGATTTACGTGGAACGGGGGGAGAAAATCGCTGCGGTGCTCACTGAAGATGTAGAGGAAACCCATGGAATCAATACCGTGGAGCAACTCCGGCACGCGGAGGAAATCCTGCGGGCGCGGCAGCAAGCGATGGCGTAGTCGAGGATTGGATTGTTGGAGGGTTGGAGTAATGGATTATTGGATTGATGGTCTTTAAGCGTATAGGATAGATGGCAGAGGACGGTCGAACAAACAGAGTGATGATCATCCGCCATTGGCCAATTCCCCCTCATCCATCAATCCATTACTCCACTAATCCATCCCTCCTCACCCTCACTCCGCGGCTTCTTGTTCAATTTTCTTTTTGGATCTCCATTCTCCATAGAGGAGAATCAGGCCCAGACCGATCATAATCAGCACGTCCGCGACGTTAAAAATGCCGGTGCGCAGCCAGCCGATCCCCATGTTCATAAAATCCACCACCCTCCCGTCGTTCAACATCCGGTCGATGAAATTGCTCACCCCTCCTCCGCAGATCAACGAGAGCGCCAGGCCCTGGGCGAAAGTCAATTTGGGGCTGAACAGCAAAAATCCCAACAACACCAGCAACAGCACTCCCACCAGCACCGTCAGCAGCCAGAAGCGAAGCAGCTCGGGCAATTCCGAGCCGAACCCTAACATGGCCCCGGTGTTCTCGGCATATTGAAAGCGGAAGAAATCTCCCAGGTAGGAAATGGAAGGAGAAGATTTCAGATTCTCCACGGCAATTTTTTTAGTGAACTGGTCGAGAACGATACATGAGAACAGGATCGTCAAGACAAAGAGAATTCTATTTCGTCGCGTCATCATAAAATATCTTTTCAATGCTATTTCTTCAGCACTCCCGCTACCTCCCCCCGCAGCACGTGGGGGGTAGCGTCGGTGATTTTTACGTTGAGAAATTGCCCTTTGCGATAATCGCCCCGGGGAATGATAACGATTTTGTTGCCGCCGTTGCGCCCCTGGAATTCCTCCGCGGACTTCTTGGTGTTTTCTTCTTCCAGCAAAATTTCATGCACCTGGCCGATGTGCGCGAGGTTCTTCTGGTAAGAATGGCGCTTTTGAATCTCGTTGAGGCGCACGATTCGCTCGGTTTTCACGTCTTCCGGCACGTCGTCGGGAAATTTGCGCTGCGCGATGGTATGGGGGCGCTCGGAATATTTGAAAATGAAGGCGGAATCATACTCCACCGCCTCCATGACCCGCACGGTGTCCTCGAACTCCGCGGCGGTTTCCGTGGGGAAGCCCACGATGATGTCGGTGCTCAACACCATTTCCGGGCAGAGGGCGCGGATTTCATCCACCAAATCGAGGTACTCTTTTTGGGTGTAGGTGCGGTTCATCATTTCCAGAACCCGGTCGTTGCCGGCCTGCAAGGGCAGGTGGATTTGCTTGCACACTTTGGGATTCTCGGCGATCACCCGCAGCAGGCGGCGGGGAAAATCCTTGGGATGGGGAGAGGTGAAGCGGATGCGCTCGACGCCCGCAACTTCGCTCACTTTTTCCAGCAAATCGGCAAAATCGCGCCCCTCGTAGCGGTAGGAATTGACGTTCTGACCTAACAAAGTTACCTGGCGATACCCCTGCTCCGCCAGGCGCTTCACTTCATCGACCACGTTTTCCGGGGAGCGGCTGCGCTCCCGCCCGCGGGTGTAGGGTACCACGCAGAAGGTGCAGAAATTATCGCAGCCGCGCATCACCGCAATCCAGGCGTTTACGCCCCCGCCCTGGGCGGGATAGACGTCGGAGTAGGTCTCGAATTCCGAGAGGGTTACGTCGAAATTTTTCGCTTCCCTGCCGTTGCCGTTGAGGTCTTCTAACAATTGGGGCAGGCGCTTGTAACTGTCCGGCCCGGCGATGAAGTCGATGGGCAGTTTGGGATTTTCCAGCAACTGCTTGCGGAAGTTGGTGGCCATGCAGCCCAACACCCCGATCTGCACTTTCCCCTTGCGCCCCTTGCGAATCTGGTGAATGCGGCTGTACACCTTGCGGTTGGCGTTATCGCGCACCGAGCAGGTATTCAGCAGCACGATGTCCGCCTCCGCTTCCGAGTCGGTCAACTGGTAGCCGCTCTTGCCCAAAACCGATTTGACGATCTCGGTATCGTACACGTTCATCTGGCAGCCGTAGGTCTCTATAAAAATTTTCTTCATCTTGCGAGTCTTGAGTCTTGAGTCTTGAGTCTTGAGTTCCGAGTTTTGGATTACAACAATGCCGATGGCGGTTAAGTATTGACTGATGAAAAAGTGCTGAAGACTTCCCGAACACTTGAACACTAACACACCATAACACTGGAACACTGCTTTAACGCCCGCAAAGATACAAACTCTTTACCGGGGAATAAAGAAAAATTATGGCTGACCGGGAAATTGCCCGAAAAACCGGCCGGAGTATCTTTTTCCCGGGGCAGTGCATCAAAGGGAAGTGTTTTAAGTGAAAAGCTTGTCCCCGCGAATGCGGGGATGAAGAGTAAAAAGGAAAACGGAAAAAAGCGCCAAAAAACCTGAAGGAGTTTTCTATGGATTCCAGACCTGTTTCGGCGGCAGAGCCGAAAGTAAAACACAAAAGTTTCAACTATCACACCGGCTTGAAGTGGGCGGGAAATCGCGCCGGCACGTTGAGTTCTCCTGGCAAAGCGGAGTTTCGGGTGGCCAGCCCCCCGGAGTTCAAAGGCGAAGAAGGGGTTTGGACCCCCGAAGACCTCTTCGTGGCCGCGGTGGAAGCCTGCACCATGACCACTTTCCTCGCCTTTGCCCTGCGCCTGAACCTGCCGGTGGTCTCTTATAGCAGCAGCGCGGAAGGATTATTGGAATTTGCGGAGGGGAAATATCAATTTACCAAAGTGGTTATCCGGCCGGTGATCGTGGTGGAAAAAGCGGAGGCGCTGCCGCAGGTGGAGCAGGCCATTCACGACGCGCACCACAAGTGCCTGATCTCCAATTCCATCCGCTCGCAAGTGTTCGTGGAACCCACGATTAAAGTCCAGTAAAAAACCTCAAAGGTTTTGAAAACCTTTGAGGTTTAAGCTCAAATACAAACCTATGGAGACCTGACATGCCTATCCTCGATGAGAAAGTCACCAAAGAAGTCAAAAAACGTTTGGCGGACCTGCCGCACCCGGTCAAAATCATCAATTTTACCCAGGAGTTGGAATGCCAGTTTTGTAAGGAAACCCGGGAGTTGTTAGAAGACGTCGCCGCGCTTTCCGACAAAATTACCCTGGAGAAGTACGATCTTGTGAAAGACCAGGAAGCGGCGAAGAAATTCAACATCGATAAGATTCCCGCCGCCATCGTCATGGGCGAGAAAGATTACGGGATTCGCTTTTTCGGCATTCCTTCAGGGTACGAATTTTCCACCCTGTTGGAAGCGATCCTGATGGTCTCCCGGCGCGATTCCGGCCTCGCCGAAGAGACCCGGCAAAAGTTAGCGGGGCTAAAGCAGAATCTGCACCTGCAAGTGTTCATCACACCCACCTGCCCGTACTGCCCCGGGGCAGTGCACCTGGCGCACCAGTTCGCCATGGAGAGCGATAAAGTCACCGCGGACATGGTGGAAGCCATCGAATTTCCGCATTTGTCGCAAGAATTCAACGTGCGGGGAGTGCCGAAAACCATCGCCAACCAGCGCGACGCCGCGGAAGGCGCATTGCCGGAAGCGCAGCTCCTGGCGCGGGTTTTGGCGATTGCGCAGTAGCAGGAGTGCAAAACTTCAGTTTTGCAGGGGCAGTAAACAGTAGGCAGTAGGCAAGTAGGCAGGTAGGCAGGTAGGCAACTTTGCCTTCACCCCCTGCCCTGCAAAACTGAAGTTTTGCTCCAAAGGAGTTGCTTCGCGATACTCCTACCTACTGCCTACTTGCCAACTGCCTACTGCTAACCGCCCATTTTCTCACATTCCTAACATCTTCCGGTAAGTGGAGTCCGCTGCGGAGTTTTTCGTCCAATAATCGGTCACCAGGGAGTGGGTGCGCACCGCCCGGGTGGCCAGCCATTTCGGGTCTCTGAAACCGTCGAGAATTTTTTCCTCCCAGGCCAGGATGCGGTAGGGAAACTGCGCCTCGAAGCATATCGTAAGGGTGCGCGGCAGTTCCCGGTACCGCACCCGGTAAATCTTGATGCTGTCCGGGGAGAGGGCAGGGTCTAATGAATCGCCCAACGCCGCCTGCGCGTTTTCCACCCGGACCGGTTTATGGCTCATGCGCAGATACTGCGTTCCGGGAATGATGCGAATCTCCCCCACCGGCAGGGAAGCGGGATTCAGGCGAATTCGCGCCCAAATTTCATCTTCCAACAAAGCATTTTCCAATTCAAATTCCCGGTCTGCTTCCGCCTGGAAGTAGGAGTGGAAAACGCCTTTGAACTTCCCCCCGCGTTTATTCAACTGCATATAAGTCTGCCCGCACCACTCCTGGGCGGAAGAAGCGACCTTCAAACTGCCGGTTTTGGAGAAATCCACCGGGGTGAACACCGAGGTCATTATATTATAAGGATAGACGCCAGTGAAAAAGCGGCGGGTAAAATTCAGCTTCAGCGCCGAAAGGGCGTCTGCGGGGCGCTCCCCGAATTCATATTTCACCTGCTCGCCGGGCAAAAAATCCTCCGTCACAAAGATCAATACCGCCTCGCCGGGGTGGATTTCCCCATAGCGGGCCTGCTCTAAACGGTAACGGGTCAGCTCCGCTTTCCCGGAATACCAGTACTCTTTGAAAGCTTCGGTTTGAAAGGGCGCCCGCCCCTCCCCTCCATTACCGTTTACCGAGCAAGCCAACAGAATAAATACCCCTCCACAGTACGCATACCGCTGCAAAATTTTCAAAAAACGCACTTTCATCGCCGTTCCTTATTTTTGAGATTCAGACAACAGAGAAGGAACCTCGTCGGGGGTTTCCGGGTTCCTTTTCGGGAAAGATTGGAAGTTCTTTGCATACCGGGGTATCCCGTCTTAGATTAGGGTTTCGCCAAATCCCCGCGGCGAAGAATAGAAGTTACGACGAAATCGTCACAAAAATATTTTCTATATTTAAAAGTTCGTAAATCGAAGGAGATGACCATACATGCCAACGCTCGATCATACCCAAATCAAAACCCTGGGCGAATTGAAAGTCAGCGGATACCGCCCCCGCTCCATCAAACAGGAGCTGCGGGAGAACCTGATCCGCCAGTTTCGCCATAAAGCGCCGCTGTTCGAGGGCATCTTAGGCTACGAGAAGACCGTGGTTCCCGACATCGAGCGGGCGATCCTCTCCCGGCACAACATTATTCTGCTGGGATTGCGCGGGCAGGCCAAAACCCGCATCGCCCGGAAGATGGTCGAATTATTGGATGAATACATCCCCGTGGTAGAGGGGTCGGAGCTGAACGACGATCCCCTGGCCCCGATCTCCCGCTACGCCAAAGATTTGATCGAAGAGTTAGGCGACAGCACCCCGGTGGCCTGGCTGCACCGTTCCCTGCGCTATTCGGAGAAGCTCGCCACCCCGGACGTCTCCGTGGCGGACCTGATCGGCGACTCCGATCCCATCAAAGCGGCGAATTTGAAGCTTCCTTACTCCGATGAACGGGTGATCCACTTCGGGCTGGTGCCCCGCTCCCATCGCGGCATTTTCGTGATCAACGAGCTGCCGGATTTGCAGGCGCGCATCCAGGTGGCGCTGTTCAACATTTTGCAGGAGGGGGACATTCAGATTCGCGGCTTCAAGCTGCGCATTCCCCTGGATATCCAGTTCGTTTTCACCGCCAACCCGGAAGATTACACCAATCGCGGCTCCATCGTCACCCCTTTGAAAGACCGCATCGAAAGCCAGATTTTGACCCACTACCCCAAAACCTTAGAAGTGGCCCGGCAGATCACCGAGCAGGAAGCGCACATCGCCGAGGAGCAGCAGAAGCGGGTGACCATTCCGGAGCTTTCCAAAAACCTGATCGAACAGATCGCTTTCGAAGCCCGTTCCAGCGAGTACGTGGACGCCCGCAGCGGGGTCTCCGCCCGGCTGACCATTTCGGCGTACGAAAATCTCTACAGCGCCGCGGAACGGCGGGCCTTGCTGTACAACGAAGAGAAGGCGCACGTGCGCATCTCCGATTTCTGGGGAGTAACGCCTTCCATTACCGGGAAAATCGAATTGGTGTACGAGGGGGAGCAGGAAGGGCCGGCAAAAGTGGCGCAAATCCTGATCGGCAAGGCCATCCGCAGCATTTTCCCCACCTATTTCCCGGACCCGGAGAAATTCAAAAAAGAGACCGAGGCGAATCCTTACCAAAAAATCGCCAACTGGTTCGGAAGCGGCAACGCGGTGGATATCTTGAACGATTACCCGGAAGATATCTATCGCAAAACCCTGCGCAGCGTGCCCGGCCTGCCGGAGCTGGTAAAAAAATACCATCCCCAGGCCGACGCCGATACCCAGCTTTTCTTGATGGAATTTGCCCTGCACGGGCTGGCGGAATACTCCTTCCTGAGCAAGCACTTAGTGGATTCCGGCCTGCAATTCCGCGACCTGCTCAGCGGAATGCTGAACATGAGCGGGGGGCGGGAAGAGGATGAGGATCTTTCGGACGTGGATTTTTATCGCTAAGAGGGCATTTTGGCATTATACTCGACAAGGCCACATTCTGAACTTTTCACTATATAACCGGCGTTACGCCTTCCCGCAAAGCGGCAGAGAAGTAAGGAAGAATCGAAAAAGGAGCATGAAGGCCTTTTTGACTTGTGAATCATATTCGGAGTAACCCATGGTTATTTTTTTGATAAGCAGCTTGACCGCCATCGTGGTCTCATTCCTGTGCTCTTTAGCGGAAGCGGTACTGCTGAGCCTCAACCCTATCCGGTTGGAGACTCTCAATAAACAAGGCCATACCTTTGCCAGGGCGTGGATTGATATGAAGCATAACATCGGCCGCCCGATTGCTGCCATCCTGATTTTGAATACCATTGCCCATACCGGTGGGGCCACTATCGCCGGGGGCGCTTTCGACGAAGTTTACGGGGATGAATGGCTGTGGCTGTTTTCAGTGCTTTTTACGATCGTGATCCTTTTTGGCACGGAGATTATTCCCAAAGTAATAGGAGTGGCTTATAATGAAAAGCTGGCCCCCTGGATTGCCCCGGTATTACGATTCAGCATTACACTTTTCCGGCCGGTCATCTATTTTTCGGAGTTAATTTCCCGCCTGGTGGAAAAAGACCAGCGGCAGGCGGTTTGGAGCCGCGCCGACATCGAAACCATCGCCCGGGTTGCCAAGACCCATAACATCATCGAAGCGGAGCAGGAGAGCGTCATTCTGAATGCCGTCAAGCTGCGGGAAACTAAAGTGGAATCGGTGATGATCCCCCGGGAGCGGATTATCTTTTTGAGAACGGATTTAACGCCGGAAGCCAATTTCGAGATCGCTCGAAATAACTTCCATACCCGCTACCCGATCAGCCAAAACGATTCCGTGGATGGGATTATCGGCTATATCAATTTCAAAGAGATCATCGCGTCCATGAAAAAAACCGGGGAGTACCAAATCGAGCAGCTCATCCGTCCCATTTTGAACGTTACCCCGGATATCAACTTGAACAAAATGTTGAAATTGTTTATTGGTTACCGCCATCACCTGGCCGTGGTAAAAGATGCGAAGGTTCGAGTGATCGGCCTGGTTACCCTGGAAGACGTGGTAGAGGAAATCGTCGGCGAAATCGAAGATGAGTTCGACGTCGGCCCTGGGGAAGTGGTTCCACTGGATTCCCGGAGTTGGAAGGCTGGCGGAGGCGCGCCGCTAAAGATACTGGAGCAAAAACTTTCCACAACCCTGGAAACAAAAGAGCCTTCGCAAACGCTTAACCAGTGGATTCAGGGCCGGGTCAAGGGACCGGTACATGCCGGTTTATCCTTTAGCGCCGGGAAAATAAAATTCACCATTCTACAAGTGCGGCGCGGAAAAGCGCACCAGGTGAAAATCGAGCTGCTAAATTAAAATCTCATGTTACACACAACCATAATGCTCGCCGCAACGAGGTTTCTTTGCAAAACACCTGAACAGCTTGTTTTCGAATTGAAAATATGAATCACCCGCTTGATTTTGAAATACAGGAAAACAGCGCCATTTTGCGCTTGAACCGCCCGGAAGTGCACAATTCCGTCAATGAGGAGATGATGGCGGCGCTGGAGCAGCGGCTCGACGAGATCGAGGCGGACGCCGGTCTCCGGACGATCATCCTGACCGGGGCGGGCTCCCAAACCTTTTGCGCCGGCGGCGATATCCGTTATTTTTCTACCTTGAGGAGCCGGGAAGCCTGCCTGGAGATGTCGCGGCGGATGCAGGCCATTTTGCAGCGCCTGAAATACGGCAAACGGGTGGCCATCGCCGCGGTCAACGGCCAGGCGTTGGGGGGCGGGTGTGAAATCCTCACCGCCTGCCACATTCGCATCGCCGCGGCGCCGGCGCAGTTTTCCTTCCGCCAGGCCCCCAACGGGATCATTACCGGCTGGGGCGGGGGCAAGCGGCTGCTGCGGCTGGTGGGCAAAACCCGGGCCCTGCGGCTCTTTTTAGCCGGGGAGCGCATCGACGCGGCGGAGGCGCTGCGCATCGGGCTGATCGACCAGGTGGTGGATGCCTGGGAGTTGCTGCCCGCCGCCCTGAATTTGGCGAAACTGATCAACCGGAATCCCCGGCCGGCCGTGGAAGCGTTCCTGGAGTTGGCCGCCCTTTCGGAAACCGGCGATTGGGAAACGCTGCGGGAATTCGAGACCCAACGCTTCGCCGATTTGTGGATGGGAGAGGATTTCCGCGCCTTTGTGGAGCGCTATCTGGATGAGAAGTGAGAAGTGGCAAGTGGCAAGTGAGAAGTGGCAAAGCCTGCCCTGAGCTTGCCGAAGGGTGGCAAGTTCAAAGGTTACTTCCCGCTTCCCACTTCTCACTTCATACTTCTTATTTCTCACTTTTTAATACTTGCGTAAATTTCGGTTTTTTCTTAAACTCCACGACCTTTTGGTGAAATGAGAATCGGTAAAGCGGATGAATTCCAGGCAAAATCGACCTTTAGTTTCTATTATTACGCTGAATTATAACGGCAGGAGGTTTCTGAAAACGTTGTTCGACTCCCTGCAAGCGTGCAGCTATCCCAACTTAGAAATCATCATGGTGGATAATGACTCCGGCGATGACAGCGTGGCATTTGTAAGCGAGAACTATCCGGGCGTGAAAATCCTGCAGAATGACCGCAATTACCTCTACGCCGGAGGGAACAACCGCGGGCTGGCCGTCGCTTCCGGGGAGTACATCTGCGTGATCAATAACGACGTGGAAGTGCACCCGGGCTTTATCGAGCCGGTGATCGAAGCGTTCGAAACCCATCCCCGGGTAATGGCCATCCAGCCGAAAATCCGCTCCCTGCAGCAGCGCGACTGCTTCGAATACGCCGGCTCCTGCGGCGGGTTCATCGACCGGCTGGGTTACCCCTTTGTACGGGGCAGAATCCTGTTCACTATCGAAAAAGACGCCGGGCAGTACGACGCCCCGGCAGGATTATTTTGGGCCAGCGGGGCCTGTTTCTTCCTGCGGAAGAGCGTTTTGAGCGAGGTGGGATATTTCGATGAAGATTTCGGGCTGCACATGGAGGAAATCGACCTGTGCTGGCGGATTCGGCTGGCCGGGGGGGAAATTCTCTCCCTGCCCCATTCCCAGATCTGGCACCACGTGGGAGGAACCTTAGACCAGGAAAATCCTCGCAAAGTTTTCTGGAATTTTCGCAACAACCTGTTCTTGCTGATCAAAAACCTCTCCCTTCCGCGCCTGTTCCCGCGCCTGCTGCTCCGTTTTCCGCTCGATTTCCTGGCCCTGTTAGTTGAGATACTGAAAGGCCATTACCGCAGCGCCCTGGCCATCATCAAAGCCTACGCCTGGGCGGGGAGCCATATCCCCCTGATGCTGCGCAAGCGCAGGGAGGTGCAGCAAAAACGGAGAGTCTCCGACGGGCAGATATTCAAATACGTGTACCCCGGCAGCATCGTGTTCGAATATTTCCTGCTGGGGCGCAGGACCTTCTCTAACTTGCTGTTCGTTGACAAAATCCTCCACCCGGCCGGGAAGCCCGGGGAATCCCCGGAACGGTTAGCAAATAAAAAGATTGACCCGGCCCGGGCCGGGTAGCGCGGTCCATAATTGCCAATTGGCAATTGGTAATTGCCAATTGCCAATTAAAAAGCCGCATAGATGCCGATATTATCCCGCTGGCCGCAAAGGCCATTTGAATTATTAACCTAAGGAGCGACGCCTTAACATGAACGAGAAACGAATCAATATTCTATTCGCCTCCATCGCCTTCCTGTTCGGCCTGGTACTTTACGCCATGACCATGGCGCCCACCGTTTCGTTTTGGGATTGCGGAGAATTTATCGCCTGTTCCTACCGTTTGGCGGTTCCCCACCCCCCCGGCTCCCCGTTGTATTTGCTGGTAGGGCGGTTTTTCACCCTCATTCCCGAATTTTTGATTGACAACGTCGCCAAACGGGTAAACCTGATCTCGGTTCTTTCCAGCGCGTTTACGGTCCTGTTTCTGTATCTGTCGATCGTGCACCTCATTCGTGAATACTTGAAGTCCAACGAAGGATATACCCGCTACCTGCCGTACTTAGGCGCCTTGGTGGGTTCGCTGACCTTCGCGGTTACTCCCAGCTTCTGGTTCAACGCCGTGGAAGCGGAAGTGTACGCCCCCTCCGCGCTCTTCACCAGCCTGTCGGTGTGGCTGATCCTGCACTGGAGCGAGCGCAGCGAAGAGATCGGCAATGAAAAATATATCCTGCTGATTGCTTACCTGACCGGGTTGGCGATTGGGGTGCACTTGCTGAACGTGCTCACCCTCCCGATGGTGTTCATGATCATCTACTACCGGCGCTTCGAGATGAACCCGACCACCTTTACCGGGCTGGTGATCGTGGGCGGGCTGTTAACCGCCTTAGTCTATCCCGGCATGGTGATCGGAATTCCCCTCATCGCGGAAAAGATCGGTTTCCTGGGCCTGCTGTTCAGCATCATCCTCCTGATTGCCGTGCTGGCAGTGGCGGTCAGCAACCGCCAGCATCTCATCGGCTTGCTGGTAATGTCGATCCTGCTCATTGTGGTCGGCTATTCCTCTTACATGATGATCTACATCCGCTCCAACCTGAATCCCAATATTGATGAGAATAACCCGGAGACCATCGAGCAATTTATCAGCTACGTGAACCGGGAACAGTACGGGGAGCACCACCTGGACCGGGAAAGGGCCTGGAAAGAATCTCCCAACGGCAGGAATTACGCCAGCGCCAGCGAATTCTTCTGGTCTTACCAGGTAAATTACATGTACAACCGCTATTTCCTGTGGAATTTTACCGGGATGGCGGAGAACGGGGTGGATTCCCGCATGGCAGAATTGCGAACCCTCTTTTCCCGGGATTTCAGTTGGACCTTGAAACTGCTTTTCTCCCTCACGCCGCTGCTATTAGGGCTATGGGGAGCTTACGCCCATTTCCGGCGCGACTGGAAACACGCCCTGGCGGTGCTGGCGCTCTTTCTGATGACCGGCTACGCCATCATTTTGTACCTCAACCAGCCGGATCCGCAGCCCCGGGAACGCGATTACAGTTACGTAGGCTCCTTTTTCGCCTTCTCCATCTGGATCGGCATCGGGGCGGCGGCATTGTTGGAACAAATCGCCGGGGTCTTCAAAAACAGCGACCGGGGATTCAAGAATATCCTGGTTGGGGGAGTAACGATTATCATGCTCATCCTGCTGCCTTTCCGGATTCTGGCGGAAGATTACCACATGCAGGACCGCAACGGCAACTACGTGGCCTGGGACTATTCCTACAACATGCTGGTCTCCAGCGAGCAAAACGGCATCATGTTCACCAACGGGGACAACGACACCTTCCCGCTGTGGTACTTGCAGGAAGTGGAATATATCCGCACCGACGTGCGGGTGGCCAATTTGAGCCTCCTGAACACTCCCTGGTACATCCAGCAGTTGAAAGACAAGGAGCCGAAAGCGCCGATCAGCCTCTCCGACGACCAGATCTCCCGGATGATCTATCCCCAGCCCTGGGAAACCCGTAAATTCGAGCTTCCCATCGTGCCGGAGCCGGTGCGCCGCGCGGAAGCGGATCGTTACAAATTGAGCCTGAATGTCGATACGGTAAACGCTCCGGCGACCATGAGCTTCGAGGTTCGCCCCAAGCTGAACATGCCGATGCGCGGCGGCGGAACCATAGGCGGGCTGCGGGTGCAGGACTTGATGATCCTGAATATCCTGGCCACCAACCAGTTCCAGAAACCGTTGTATTTTGCGGTAACCACCTCGGACCAGAACCGGTTAGACGGGTTAAAAGATTACCAGCGCATGGACGGCCTGCTCTTCAAAGTTACCACCATTCCCGGCTGGTCGATCGACCCGGACGTTCTCTACGACAACCTGATGAATAAATTCCAGTACCGCAACCTCAACAATCCGGATGTTTATTATAATGAAAACATCATCGGATTGCTGCAAAACTATCGCTCCGCTTTCTTCCGTCTGGCCACCCATTATCTATCCACCGAGGAGCAGGGGCGCTTCAATGAAGTGCTCCAAAAGCTCTATGCGGTGATGCCGCCGGAGGTCATTCCCTTCACCAACGCCCAGTTCGAAGAAGTAATGACCACTTTTGCGATCATGGCGGACATATACCCCGCGGATTCCCTCAACGCCCGCAATTATAACCTCCGGGTGCTGCAAGCCAGCGGCGAGGTGGGCCTCAGCTACAAACGCTATGATATGGCGGAGAAGGGCTACCAGGGCTTGCTGCAAAGCATCGAAAGCCAGCCGGAAAGCGAGCAGGTGCAGGACTATTTGCGCTCCTTTTTCAGAAGCCCGCAGGAGTACAGCCAGGCCACCGCGGAGCGTAAAAAGCAAATTCTGGAAAGCGCCGCGGAGCAGATTCGCCGGCAATTGACCCG
Source organism: Calditrichaceae bacterium (assembly GCA_013360445.1). GTDB lineage: Bacteria > Calditrichota > Calditrichia > RBG-13-44-9 > J075 > JABWBP01. The sequence continues at coordinate 71,944 of JABWBP010000015.1, forward strand.
GGTATATAAAGAATCCAAACAGTATGAGCGGGGAACAACTTTTTTGCAGGAATGGTTGCAGATTAAGCCGAATAATGCATATGCCCAAAAACAATTGGAAGAGTTCGACAAACTCAAAGCAGAAGAATAGGAAGCATCATAGCGGTTTTCAGGAATGAAAAGAACCCTGGCGAACATTCTGCGCGGCGTGATCAGTTTCGGCCTGTTAGCGTACCTGGTCTATATGGCCGATATTTCCCAGATTTACGCCACCCTCAAGGCCGCGGACTACAGTTACTTCGGTATTGCCCTGGTAATCTTCCTGGCCACGGTAGTACTGTTCGCCCTGCGCTGGCAGATTCTTCTCCGGGAATCGCGCATCGAGCCGGGATACAGCCGTTTGCTGGCATATTATATGATCGGTTATTTTTTCAACAATTTCCTGCCCACCAGCATCGGGGGCGACCTTAGCAGGGTGTACAACGTCGCCCGGGTCAGCGGCAAACCCGCTACCAGCTTCGGTATCGTAATCCTGGAACGGATTATGGGATTTGTCGCTACCCTTACCCTGGCGGCTTGTTCGTTGTACTGGGCGATGCGCTACTTTCATACGACCCTGATTGTTTCCCTGACCCTCAGCTCCCTGGTCGTATTGGTATTCATCCTGGTTTACCTGCTGAATCCTTCACTATACAACTTTACCAGCCGTTTTTTGAGCCGGATCAAGTTGTTTGGAATCGGGGGGAAATCCAAACGGGTTCTTTCCGCCATCCACGCCCTGCGGGAGTCCAAAAAGGCGATTTTCAAAGCCTACCTGCTGTCGCTGTTATGCCAGGTAATGCTGATCGTGATGAATTACGTGCTGGCCCTGGCGCTGGGTCTGCACCAGGTCTCCCTGGGATACCTGTTCTTAGTGGTGCCGGTTACCTTTGTAATGGGAATGATCCCCTCTATCAACGGGTTAGGAGTGCGCGATTACGGCTACATCGAGCTGCTTTCCCGCGCCGGGCTTAGCTCTGCGGAAGCGCTGTCGCTGTCTTTCCTGAACACCTTAGTTCCGCTGCTGATGAGCCTGCTGGGTGGAATTCTGATGGTTTTTTACCGCAACAACGTTCCCGATCCGGCCATCAGCAAGTTAGAAGCCCCGGCGGAATAGCGGGCTTTCCGATTGGTAACTGATGCCCGGGTAGGACGATTTGTAGCAGGAGTGCAAAACTTCAGTTTTGCAGGCTTATTCCAGTGCAAAGCTGAAGCTTTGCACTCCGATCAAGTATATTAAGGAGAAACCATGAAATACTTTTGTAACCTACTGCGCTGGGCGCCCCTCTGGGCAATGCTTCTGTTAATCACGAGCTGCTCCACTTCTAAGACCGAAGCCATCGGCAACCCGGATGAAATCTTCGTATTTGCCGACTCCCTGGACTGGTTAGATTACCAGGCCGGGCTGGATACCCTTTTCGGCAAAGAGTACCTGACCCCGGCGCCGGAGCCCAGCTACCTCTTAGCCTGGCGCTCCTTCGAGGAGTTCACCCAGTACCGCTTGCGCAAAAACGTGCTCTTCCTGGCCCGCCTGGACGGGCAGGACCGGGTCTCCCTGGAAGTCAAAAAGGCATTGAGCCAGGAGGTACTGGAAGGCATTCAGACCGGGGAGTTTTTCTATATTCCCCGCAATGACGTGTGGGCCAGGGAACAGTACGTGGTTTACCTGGTGGCGCCGGATAAAGACGCCATGCTCCAGCGGATTTATGACTTAGGCGAGCTGGTTTTCGATGATTTTGAAAAGTCCTACTACACCCGCCTGCAAGAACAGATGTACGAAAACTATGAGAACAAAAAAGTGGAGGATTACCTCCGCAAGCACTTTCCCTTTACGCTGCGGGTGCAGCACGATTACCAGATTGCCAGCGAGTCCCTGGAAGAGCGCTACGTCTGGCTGCGGCGCATCCATCCCAGCCGCGACCGCGCCCTGACAGTGCACTGGATACCCTTCAGCGACAGCGCCCGCATCGACTTTGACTGGATCGTGCAGCAGCGCAACCGCCTGGCGGCTCAAATTTATCAAAATGACGTAGTGGTAGAAGACGAAACCCGTTTAGAGCAGGTGCGCTTTGGCCGCTGGCCGGCTTATCGCCTGGAGGGTACCTGGAAAAATCCCCAGATGATCGTGGGCGGGCCTTTTCGTACCATTGTGTTTGCGGATAAGGAGAGCGGTTTGATTTTCATGATCGATTTTTACGTGCAGGCCATCGGAGAGCGGAAAAAGACCTTTTTAGACCAGTTGGACGTAATGGCCCATACCTTTCGCACCAACAACTCCCCGCAGCCGGAAGGCTGAACCCGGGGTGCAAAAGAATGCAAGCGAGATAACCCATGAAAAAAGTTGCCATCATTTTAGGAAGCGAATCGGACCGGGAGACGGTGAATGCCTCCCTGGATTATTATGAATACTTTGGAATCCCGCTGGATATCCGGGTGATGTCTGCCCACCGCAATCCGGAACAAGTGCAGCAGTTCGCCAAAACCGCGGCCGAAGAGGGCTATGGGGTCATCGTGGCCTGCGCCGGCATGGCCGCCCACCTGCCCGGGGTGATCGCGGCGTACACCACCCTGCCGGTGATTGGAGTGCCCCTTGCCGGCAGCGAGTTGAACGGGGTGGACGCGCTCTATTCTATTGTGCAGATGCCCGCGGGGGTGCCGGTGGCTACCGTGGCCATCGGAAAAGCGGGGGCGCGCAACGCCGCAGTACTGGCGGCGCAGATTTTGGCGTTGTCTGATAAATCCCTGGCCGGTAAATTAGGGGAGTTCAAAAAACAGGGATGCAAGCTTTGAGAATCACCGTCATCGGCACCATTAACAAGGATCTGATTCTGCCCTTCCGCAGCGCCCCGATCGAGAGCTTCGGAGGGATTTTTTACGACGTCGCCATCCTGGCGCAGTTGTTGGGGGAAAACGGCGAAATCGTTCCGGTTTCTTACATCGGCGAGGACGTTCTATCCACGGTGCAGGCGATCTTGAAAAAACTGCCCGGGGTCTCCCAGGCCGGCTTGATCCCCCTCCCGGAGAAAAATCACAAGGTGATTTTGGAATACACCTCTCCCCAGCGCCGGCAGGAAAAATCGCTCTTCCGCTTCCCGCCCTTGAGTTGGCAACAAATCGCCCCCTTCCTCGAGGCCGACATGGTAATCGTGAACCTGATTTCCGGCTGGGATATCGAAAAAGCGGCCTACCTGAAGCTGAGCCAGGCGGCGCGGGAGCGGCTCTATCTGGATGTACATTACCTGCTGATGGGGGTCGATGAGATGGGACGGCGGTTCCTGCGCCGCCCGGAAGAGGGGGTGGAAGAATGGCTCGCGGGAAGCCGCTTCGTGCAAATGAATGAGGAGGAGTACCGTTTGCTGGCCGCGGAGTCGCGCAACGAGGTAGATTTTTTTCAGCGCTATTGCAAAGATGACCAGGTTTTGTTAATTACCCGGGCGGTAAAGGGCGCAACCATCGTTTACCAGCGGGACGGGATGGTAGGGCATAAAAATTTTCCGGCCTGGAGAGTTTCCCGGCTGGTAGATTCCACCGGCTGCGGAGACGCCTTCGGAGCCGGTTTTGTGGTCAAATACCTGGAAACCGGCAAGGTTCCTGCCGCGGTGGAATTTGCCAACCTGGTCGCGGCGGCGAATTTATCCCTCAAGGGAACGAACGAAATGCACCGCCTGCTGGAGACCATGGCGCAAATCCGGGCGGAAAACGAGCGGGAGGCGTAAAACGTAATGCGTAAAAGAGTTTACCCTGAGCTTGCCCGTGGTGAGCCTGCCGAACCGTCGAAGGGTATTCCGTTTTTGTTACGCATTACGTATCACGTTTTACGAGTTATGAGTCACGAATCGACCCAGAAAGCTCATCACGTTTATGAAAAAAATTCTGATCACCGGCGCTAACGGATTGCTGGGGCAGGCGCTGCTCAAAACCTTTTCCGGCGAATTCGAGATTTTGGCAGCCGACTTGCAGGAGGGCCTGGCCCTGGCGCTGGCCGGCCAATCCCCCGGCGGGATGGTACACTACCAGCCGCTGGATATCTCCGATCCCAAAAATTGCCGGGAAGTGGTTCTGCAGAACCGCCCGGACATCATCATCAACGCCGCGGCCTATACCAACGTGGACGGCTGCGAAACCGACAAAGATCTGTGCTGGAAAGTAAACGTCAAAGGGGTGGAGAACTTAGCCGCGGCCGCCCGCCGGAATATGGCCCTGGTGGTGCATATTTCCACGGATTATATTTTCGACGGCGCGGAAGGCCCTTACGGGGAAGATCACAAACCCAATCCCCTGGGATATTACGGGAAATCCAAACTCGCCTCGGAAAACGCGGTGCGGGTGGCCGGCATCCCCTACGCCATCGTGCGAACCAATGTTCTCTATGGCGCCGGCGTCAACGTCAAGAACAACTTTTTCCTGTGGGTTTATCACAGCCTCAAGAGCGGAAAAACCATCAACGTGGTTACCGACCAATGGAATAATCCCACGCTTGCGGAAGAATTGAGCGAAGGCATCCGCCTGTTGATCGAGAAATCCAAATACGGGGTGTATCACATCGGCGGCAAAGAGTATCTCAACCGCTTCGATTTTGCGCTGCGAATCGCGGAAGTATTCGGATTTCCCCGGGAATTGATCCGCCCGATCACCACCGATCAATTGAAACAGGAGGCGCCCCGCCCCATGCGCGGGGGGGTGAAAATCGAGCGGGCGCGATCGGAGCTGGGGTTCGATCCCCGCCCTTTGAAGAACGTGCTGGAGCAATTGAAAGCGCGGCTGGAAGGCTCTGTGTAGGAGGAAAATGAAACGCTCGCTGGTAATTATCCCGACCTATAACGAACGCGATAACATCGCCGCCCTGCTGGAGCTTATCTTCGGTTTGAACGTTCCCGGCCTGGAGGTGCTGATCGTCGATGATAACTCTCCCGACAAGACTGCGGAATTGATCAAAGAATTGATGCACAAATACCCGCAGCTCTCATTGATCGAACGCCCCGGGAAAATGGGACTGGGAACCGCTTATATCAGCGGATTCAAATATGCCCTGAAAAACGGGTATGATTACATATTCGAAATGGATGCGGATTTATCCCATGATCCTAAAGAGATTCCCAATTTTTTGCGGATGATCGAAGATGCGGACCTGGTGATCGGTTCCCGTTACCTGAAAGGGGTAAACGTGATCAACTGGCCGTTGATGCGCCTGGCGCTGAGCGTTTTCGCGAGCCAATATACCCGCCTGGTCACCGGAATGCCCATCAGCGACTGCACCGGGGGATATAAATGCTTCCGCCGGGAAGTGTTAGAGGCGATTCCCCTGGATGAAGTGCAATCCAACGGCTACTCTTTCCAGATCGAAATGAATTTCAAAGCCTGGAAACGCGGCTTTAGAATTCGGGAACTGCCGATCATTTTCACCGACCGCACCGTGGGAAAATCGAAGATGTCGCGCAAAATCATGTTCGAAGCCGCCTTCATGGTCTGGAAGCTGGCGATCCGGGGCTGGTTTGGGAAGTATTGAGGGTTCGGGTGTTCCAGTGTTATAGTGTTATGTGGCTAATTTTTTCAGACTGCGTAACATCACACTAAAACACCTGAACACTATAACACCTGAATACGCTCCTGCAACGACCAAAACTACCGAGGTTGATATTTTGAAAAAGACATTTCGCGTTATCCTGGATTTTGAAAAACCGATCATCGATCTGCAAAAAAAGATCATCGAGATGGAGGAGTACGCCCGCGACACCGGGGTGGATCTGTCCGAAGATCTGAAACGCCTGAGAAAAAAGGCCGACACCCTGCGGAAAGATGTGTACTCCAAACTTACCCCCTGGCAGCGGGTGCAACTGGCCCGCCATCTGGATCGCCCTTATACCCTGGATTATATTCAGCGCATTACCAGCGATTTTATCGAGTTGCACGGCGACCGCTACTATGCAGACGACCCGGCCATGGTCGGGGGCATCGGGATCATCGACAATCAGCGGGTGCTGATCATCGGCCAGCAAAAAGGGCGCGACGTGAAGGAAAACCTTCATCGCAATTTCGGGATGTCCAACCCGGAAGGCTACCGCAAGGCGCTGCGCTTGATGAAGTTAGCCGCCAAATTCCACATCCCGGTTCTTTCGCTGATCGATACCCCGGGCGCCTATCCCGGCATCGGGGCGGAAGAGCGCGGCCAGGCGGAGGCCATCGCCCGCAATCTATTCGAGATGTCGCGCCTGCCGGTTCCGATTATCGTTACCGTAATCGGCGAAGGCGCTTCCGGCGGGGCCTTGGGCATCGGGGTCGGCGACGTCATCCTGATGTTAGAAAACTGCTGGTACTCGGTCATCTCTCCCGAAGGGTGCGCCGCGATTCTCTGGAAGGATAACTCCAAAGCTCCCCTGGCCGCAGAAACCATGAAATTGACCGCCCCGGACCTGCTGCGGTTAGGGGTCATCGATAAAATTATCCCGGAACCTTCCGGCGGCGCCCACTGGGATCACGACGCTGCGGCGGCAATCCTCAAAAAGCATCTCCTGGAACAGTTGAAACGCCTGAACAAAGTCCCTCCCAAAGACCTGATGGAAAAGCGCATTCAAAAATACGCCGCCATGGGGGCGTGGAAGGAATAGGGCGGTTTATGATTGATGATTGCAGATTGCAAGCAGGCAGCAGAAAGCTTTGCCTACTGCCTACTGTCTATTCACTCTTAAGTGGAGACGCCGATGCTGGATAAAAAATTGTTGGAAATCTTAGCCTGCCCGAAGTGCAAGGGAGAGTTAGAATACCAGGCAGATTCACAGGACGCCGACCGCGGCAAGCTGATCTGCCGTCGCTGCAAACTGGTGTATCTTGTGGAACGGGACATCCCGAATATGGTAGTGGAGCAGGCCGGAACCTTAAAGGATGACGCCGCGGCAAGTGTTCAGGTGTTTTAGTGTTTAGGTGGTTTGGTGGTTTGGTGTTTTGGTGTCATCGTAGTTTCGGGGGCAACGTTCCATACGCCAAAACACTCAAACACCTGTGGCGAAGCCCCGAAGGGGTAAACCATCCCTTTGGGAAACACGAAAACACGCGAACACTGCATTTACCCCCTGCATGCGATCTCACAATGCAAACGCCGAAAAGTATTCTTAAGGCTGCGGGCAATTTCCTGTTGTGGAGCCTGCTATTCGGGCTTAGCTATACCCAGTCCCCCCTCTACACCTCTAATCAAAATCAGTATTTTTTGCACGGATTGGCTGACGCCGGTTACGGATTATTGCCGGAAGACTGGCTGGCCAATACCATCGATCCCGCCCCGGCGTTCAGTTTTTTAGTCTATCTCACCGCTCGATTCGGGCATGAAAACCTTTTCTATCTCTATCATTTCCTGCTGTTAGGGGTTTATTTTTATGCCCTCGCCGGGATTGCCCGAACGGTTTTCCCATTCGAGCGCAGCCGGGCGCAATATCTGATTTTCCTGGCCGGCGTTATTTGGATCCATTCGCCCCTGGTGGACCATCTCGCCGCCAACCTCCTGGGAATCCGCCAAACCCTGCTCCTGAGCCGCGGGGTGGCCAGCCAATATTTGCCGGGATATGAATTGCAGCCCAGCGTCTTCGGAGTATTCCTGGCGCTGTCGATTTTCCTGTTCCTGCGCCGGAAATCTTATCGGGCGGCGGCTTGCCTGGCGCTGGCCGCGGTATTTCACCCCAGCTCCCTGCCCGGCGCGGCTATTCTGACGCTGAGTTACATGATCCTGGCCTGGCGGGAAGTAAAGAATCTCCGGAAAACCCTCGCCATCGGCCTGTTAGCCCTGGCGCTGGTATTGCCGGTACTGATCTATACCGGGGTTTATTTCCAGGCCAGCAATCCCGAAACCTGGCGCAGAGCGCAGCAAATTCTGGCCGATTTTCGCATTCCCCATCATATTTTATCCAAAAAATCGGAAATGGGAGAGCTTTTTTACCTGCGGGTTTTGATAGTGCTGCTGGCGCTTTATGCGGTGCGCAAACACCGGCTCTTTGCGGTACTGGGGATTTCCTTTTCCATCGCCGCGGGTTTAACGGTAATCCAAATTTTCAGCGATAGCAACGCCTTAGGGCTGCTGTTTCCCTGGCGGTTGTCCACCGTGTTAGTTCCGCTGTCGGCCTGCCTGCTCTGCGCCGCCGCCGTGTCGGTTATTTTTCCCAGGCTTCCCGCTAAAATTTTGAACCAACCTCGCTGGATTGCCGCAGCGGGCGGGGCGGCGATTCTGCTGCTGGCGCTGTGGGGAGCGAGGGAGATGAAATTCCGCTTCGAGGCGTATGCGAACGATCCCGCCAGGCCGATGATGGATTTCGTCAAAAACACCAGGTCCCCCGGGGAAATATACCTTATCCCCGCGCTCCGTATGGAGGAGCTGGAAAATTTCCGCCTCCATACCGGGGCGCCGATCCTGGCCGATTTCAAATGCATTCCCTATAAGGACACGGAAGTGTTAGAATGGTATGCGCGGATTGTGCAGGCGCGGCAGTTCTACGGTGCCGCAAAGATGAATTGCGAATTACTGAAGGCGTTAGCGGCGGAATACGGAATTACCCACGTAGTGGTGGAGAACCGCCGCTTTGCAGGCGGGTGTGAAGGGCTTGAACCGGGGTACCGCGACGCGGTTTATAGCGTGTATAAAATCGAAAAACGATGAAGACCTCAAAGGTTTTGAAAACCTTTGAGGTCCTGGGGTTGTAATCTCACCGTTTCAAATACGCGAAGCTGGTATCCCTGACGTGATGGAGCGAAAGCCCCGGGCGGCGCTTGCGGAAGGTTTCCAGCGCGGTGATGACCTCCATCCCGCCGCGGTAGTCGTGCCACAGGATCACCCCTCTCCCCTCGCGCAGCAGCTTCAGGGCGATCTCCGAATCGTTCAGCACGTATTCGTAATCGTGGGAGCCGTCGATAAACACCAGGTCGATGGCGTTGTAGTAGGGAGAGAAATCAAAATTCCCGGAATCCCCGAATAACTGGGTGATTTTCTTCGTTTCCGGGAATTCCGCGGCGTCTTTGTTCAAAAAAAGCTCCCCGGAGCGCTCTTTCTCCACCAGCTTGCGGAAACGGTCGCTGATTGGGTAACGGGTCTCGCCGAGCTGCTCCCGGGGCAGATCAAGGGTAAAAATCCGGCACCCCGGGGGAGAGTTGAGCGCCATATTCAGGGTGGTGCGCCCGTTGAGGGTGCCGATCTCGAAGATGGCGCGGGGGTTTTCCCGGCGCACGATTCCGCACAGCGCCGCCAATTCGCTCACCGGCATGTTACCGGGCTGCACTTCTAACTCCGCCAGGCGCAGCGGCGCGGAAGAAAGGACCTGCGCCGGGGAAATCAACGGCAATTTCGGCTTCGGGAAGGAGATTCCGAAATATTCACATACCAGCGAGTGAATGTACTGCCCCTTTCCGGTGAACAGGCCGATGGTCCAGGAATAGAGCATCAGCGCGATAGAGAGCAGATATTTGAGAACCCGACGGGTAGTTTGTTTCAGAAACCGCATGGGGATCGTTCCTTTGGTTGAGTGGCGGTAGCAGTCGGAGTGCAAAACTTCAGTTTTGCAGGGGTAAGGAGTAGCAGTCGGAGTGCAAAACTTCAGTTTTGCAGGGGTAAGGAGTAGCAGTTGGAGTGCAAAACTTCAGTTTTGCAGGGGTAAGGAGTAGCAGTTGGAGTGCAAAACTTCAGTTTTGCAGGGGTAAGGAATAGTAGATAATGAGCAGTAAGCAGTAGGTATGCGGCATATCCGATCCTCTGCTTTTTTTCACCTTTTAAGGGTGCAAAACTGAAGTTTTGCACTCCTACCGCTCCAGCGCCTGCCGGTAAACCTCCAGGGTATCGCGGGCGATTTTATCCCACAAAAAGTTGTTCTTGATGTGCTCCCGCAGGGCGGGATTTTTGGGTTGATCCAACGCCCGCTCGATCCCCCGGCGAATGGAGTCCACCGAATAGGGGTCCACGTATTCCGCCATATCGGCAAAATAGTCCCTGGTTCCCCCATGCGGGGTGATCACGATTTTCGCCCCGGCCAGCGCCGCTTCCAACGCCGCCCGCCCGGGAGTCTCGAATTTGGAGGGGAGCAGAAACACGTCGCAGGCGGCGTAGGCGGAGGCTAACAGCGGAGAATTGTTGGGCAGTTCCTCCAGGATCAACAGATTTTTGTTTTTCGCCGCCTCTTTCAGGATTTGCGGGGTCTCCCCCATGTGCATTTTCCGCCCGATGAACACCGCGGGATGATCGATCCTGCTCAAAGCCCGCACCAGCGAGAGCACGTTTTTACGATCCGGCCCCATGTGCCCCACGGTCAGGATGAAATTCTCCAATCCATAGGTTTTTTTGAACAACCCCGGGTCGGCCTCGAGGAACTCCCCGTTGACGCCGTTGTGAATTACCCGGAATTTTTCCCGGGGAATGCCCATGCCTTTGGAAATGATCTCGCCTTCCGCAATGGTGTTGGGCAGCACCATTTCCGACCATTCGCAAATATCCCGGGTGAAGCCGTAATCCCACCAGGCCCCCCGTATTACTTTGCGGGTCAGCTTATCGAAGGTAGAGACGGCGCGCACCACGGCGGCGGAACGGCGGGTGTAAAAAATCGGGTTGACCACGAATTTGACCTTCTCCACCTTCAGGTTGCGGGCCAGGTGATACACCGCGAAGTTGGAGCCGAAGAGGTGCACCAAATCGCATTCCCGAAGGTCCCGGGCGACGTTCCAGAGATCCAGATACTTCACCGCCACGCCCATCTCTTCCAGGTAGCGCGCGGTTCGGGTAATCTTCACAAAAGGGCCCCCGCGGTGCAGGGTGACCCCGTCATGGGTGGCAAAGAGGATGTTCATGCGCGCAATTCAGATTTATGTTATCGTGTGGAAAAGTGAAGCGTGAAGAGTGATGCGTGAAACGTGAAAAGCTTACCTCAAAGGCATCACGCATCACGTTTCACGCTCACCGTTTCCACTTCCCATAGGCCCAGAGTATATCGCTTGCCAGCATCCGCCAGTGGTATTTGCGCAGCAATCGGGCGTCGCGCTGCAGCAGGGATTTTTCTTCCGGCGGATCGAGCCGCCGGGCTTGGTCGAACGTTTTTGCAGCAATGGGGGCCAGGTAAATTTCTCCGCCGGGAAAGGCGGCGCAAACCCATACCGGGGCGTCTCCGCCCTTGCTCGCAAACTTCAATTGCCCGTTTTCAAAGTGCGCTTCCCAATGCAGCGCGCCGCGCTTTTTCCACCAGCGGGCGTATTCTCCCGGGCTGAGCACGGGGATATTCCGCTCCCGGATTTTCTGGAATACCCGCGCGATCACTTCAAAATGGCGATGGCCGGGGTGGTGGTAGAAAAAGACCGGCTCCTGCTGGATGATTTTTTCGATGATCACCTGCCGGTAGTACTCCGCCATCTTTTCCGGCTCGCGATACCCCGCCACGCGCAGCCGCCCGATGCTGACCGGGTGAATGGGAACTTGCAGCACCGTAGAAAAAGCATCACCTTCCGGGGCCAAGCGTTCACCTAACCAGGGATAAAACGGCAAATCATCATAGCCGGCGGCAAACTCCGAAGAATACTGAAAACCGAGATCCTGAACCGCCTTCCCCAACACCGGCCGCCACTCCCCGAACGGCGCGGCGTATCCCCGCGGCTCGATCCCCGCTCTACGCAGAATAGCCAACCCCTTTTCGATATCCTCGCGGTTGCCCCGGTAGTCGGGAAACACCCGGTGGCGGTAGCAGTGGTAGCCGATCTCCTGGCCCTGCATTGCGGCGTATTCTTCAACCCAATCCGCGCAGGATTGGGTTTCTACGAACCAGGCCGCGGGGATTTCATAATCGCGGCAAACGCGATAAAGCTCCTTCACCGCCTCCCGGGCGCCGAAATCGGTATCCACGCGGAAGCCGAAGGCCGTGGCAGCGCCTTCCGGAATCGGCCAGAGGCGCAGGAAGGGAAGGCCGCGGGAATGATAGAGATATTTCAGGGCGTTTTGAATGATTCTGCGAATGCTCCCCCTGGCCGCCCGGGAAACCCGCTCCGAGGGGAATCTCTCCCCGGCCAGGCCGGGGAAATTCTTGCGCCGGCTTTGATAGCTCCGCAAAGCAGCGCAAAAACCGGCGGGCAATATCAACGCCGTCCCCTTGCCCACCCGGGCGGCCGCAAGGGTTTTCAGGCCGGATTGATCGGGAAGATATTCCGCCCCCTGCGCGACGCGACGCCGCGCCGGGGGAAGGTCGCACAATCCCGCCCCGGCAAAAAGGGCCTCATCGGCGGGATTCAGGTATTTGATGAACCGCCGCCGGGTTGCGGTTCCGAAGATGGTTTTCGCTAAATCCGCCTCGATCAACGCCGCCCCGCCGCCCTCCACGTAGTCGCGAATACGCTGCCGGGCTGCGCTAACCGGCTGGCGGTTGCTGACAATCAATACCGCTATCTTCGCGGGATCGAGCGGCTCATCCGCGTCCGTTTTTTCGAGGGGCAGGCCGATCTGGCGCAGCAGAATTTCCCATTCCGGGGTAATCTCGGTAATTTCAGGCGACAGCTTCAAATAAAAATCTTCTTTAAGTATTCGATCTCGTCTCTTCCCACCCCTCCTGACCAGGCGATGAAGGGGATGCCCGCCAGCGCCAGCAAGAGGAGCTTCAGGGGAAGCGCCGCCTGGATTAGCAGCAGGGCGGGCAGGCAGATTGCAAACGCGCCGAAGAAGGGCGCCAGCAAATGGCGCGGCAAATTGAGCGGAATGTGCTTGCGCAATTCCACGGCCATCACCGCCAGCACGGTCAGCTCGTAAAGAACCAGCGCGGCGGCCACCCCAATCCCGGCTTCCCCGGGAAGGAGGCCTATTATAGCGAAGAATCGCGGGAAAACAAATATGGCGATGAAAAACACCGCCATCCCCCAGGCCAGCGAGCGGGTGAAAACCTTCTCCTGACCCAGGCCGAGCAGGGTGTAGCCGTAGGCGGAAATCACCAGGGTCAATACGAAATACCCGCTGAGGATTTGAAACAGCGGCGCGGCTTCCCGGTAAGCGGGGCCGAAGACCAGCCCGATGATCCAATCCGCGCTGATGATCGCCGCCAGCCCCACGCTTAGCGCGGAAACGGCGACGATTTTCGCCACCCGGTTGAAAGTTTCCCCTAACTTTTCCGGCGACTGGCGGGCCTGGCGGCTGACCGCGGGCAGGAACATGGTGTAAAACACCCGGTCGAAGATCAGCAGCAGCACCGTGAGCCGGAAGGCGGCGCTGAAGATTCCCACTTCTTCGGCCCCGGCAAACCAGCCTAAGTAGATGGCCGGGAACTGGATGACTACCTGGGAGATCAAACCGGCCACTCCCAGGGGAAACGCCTCGCCCACCAGGGAAAAGAATTTCAAATCCCGCCAGCGGAAACTAAATTTCCGGCCTTTGCGCAGGAAAATGATCCCCCAGTACGCTGCGCTGGCCAGGCCGCCGGCCGTCCATCCCCAGGCGACGTTTGCTAAATCCCCGTCGCCATGCACAAACAAGAGGATGAAGGTTAGGTATGAGAGCATTCCGAAGAATTTCCCGAGGGAAATTGCGCTCATTTCTCCCTGTCCCTGGAAGTACCAATCGAGCATCAGGGCGGCGGGAAAGAGATAGAGCAGGTAGATGAGGGTGACGCTGCGAACCGCTTCCGAGTGGATGAGCAGGGCGCTTCCCGCCGCGGCCAGGGCGAATACCCCGAGGGACAACAAAAACCGGGTGAGCAGCAGGCGCCCGGCAAGCGCGGGGTTCGCGCCAGCATCCGCGGCGATGTTGCGGGTTCCCAACAGGGAAAGCCCGCTGTTGGCCGGGATCATCGCGTAGGTAAGCGCCGCCAGCCCGATGTGGATGACGCCGAAGCCGGAAGCGCCCAGCACCCGCGCCAGGTAGGTGGTGGCGGCAAAACCGGCCACGCGCGCGGCAATATCGCCCCCGAAGAGGTAAATGGCGTTGCGGGTGTGGCGGGTCAGTTGCATGGCGTTCCTATAAAAGTTTCAGGTGAATTTGAGGTTGAGCGGTGGATGAATGGCGGGATGGAGGGATGGATGGATGAGTGGATTAATGGATTATTGGATTAACGGATTAATGGATTAATGGATTATTGGAGCGTCACCGAAAAAATCCATTCATCCATTACTCCATTACTCCACTCATCCATCAATCCACCACTCCTCCACCCGCCCTTCGCCCTCTTTCGAGAATATCGCCCTCTTCAGCCCGGCGACGCGCCGCTGCAGGGGGAATTCGCTGATAATGCGCTGCCGGGCGCGCTCGCCGAATGCAGGTTCCAGCGCCAGCGCCTGGCGCAGCGCGTTCACCAGCGCGTCGATGTCGCCGGGGGGAGCGAGGAAGCCGGTATTGCCGATGGCCGCGGGAATGCCGTCCACGTCCGTACCGACGGGGATGCAGCCGCAGGCCATGGCTTCGCAGAGGGTGTTGGGCATCCCCTCGGAGCGGCTGGGCTGGCAGAAGACCGCACAGCGCTGGTAGAATTTCAATAACTCCGCCTGGGGCATGGGGGGGAGAAGCTGCACGTTTCCCGGAACGGTGATGCCGGCGGTTTCCAACAGCTCTGGAGTTACGCCAATGATCACAAAAGGGATTTCCGGCATCTTCTCCGCCGCCCGGCAGAGAAAGTCGATCCCCTTCTTTTTCAGGCGGGTGACGGTGTCGGATTGCCCCACGGTGAGCACGAATTTTTCCTTCGGCGCGCCGGGTTTCCAGAAAGCGGCGTCGTAGCCGGTGGGCAGGTATTCGATGTTCGCGCCATCGTATCGGGCAAATTCTTTGATCTTCTCCTTCATGGAAGGGGCGACGACCAGGATCAGGTCCGCGCTGCGCAGGCCGCGGGTGAGCAGGCGGGATTTCCAGGGGCTTAGCCAGATGCCGTAATTGATCTCCGGCAGCGCCGCGGCATCCACCCCGCCTAACACAATGATCGAACGTTTGCGGATAATCTTTGCAAAGAGCGCCGCAACCGCCGCATACACCGAACCGAACCAGCAGAACACCACTTCGCAAAACAGCATATTCCAGAGGATCAGGGGAATCGCTTTCAGGCCGCTCTTGATCAAACACTTCACCCGGGCAAACTCTTGCAAAATCGCTATGTCCACGTTGATGAACGGCGCCGGAAACGGGGCGATCAGTAGCACCCGGGGGGAGGTTTTTGGGAGGGAGAAAGTGGGTTTCATTGGGTATGTTGGGTGTTGGTTGCGTATTGCGTAATGCGTAACTCGTATTGCGTAATGCGTAACTCGTAATGCGTATTGCGTAAAAGACAATACGGAATACACAATTCGTACCCTCCTCCCCTATTACGCATTACGTTTTACGCATTACGCTCCCTCACCTCACCTTTTCCCTAACACCTTCAGGAAGGGCGGCATGAGGTACAAATTGGCCCCTAACCGGCCCAACAGCATGGCCGTGGTGGCCGCTACCGCGCCGACGAAATCGAGGTATTTGATGGCAATGGCCAGCACGATCACGGTTCCTGAGAATTCGACCGCAGTCGCCCAGGTGATGGGGGCGGTATGGCGGGCATTCACCAGGGTTCCGCGCTGCAGGGAGAGCAGCACCGTGGTGCCGGGAATGACCGCCAGGATTTGAGTAGGCAGCCGGGAAAAATCGGTTAACTGCGGCGAGAGGCCGGAGATACTGCGGAACCAGACCTCTGCCAGGGGCGAAAAGGCGATCAACCCTAAAATGGATACCACCGATCCTCCCAGGATAAGGGCAAATTTGCGCAACTGCCGGTAGCCCTCGTTATTCTCCCCTGAGAAGGTGATCACCACTTCCATGAACGAAAGCCCCAGGCTGCGGAAAATAAATACCAGCGAACCGATCACCGGCAATACCGCCAGGGATTCGATGGCCTGGCGACTCTGCCCCATGAAAAAGGTCACGATCGGGTGTACCCCCAGGGCGATCATGGAAGTAAGCGCCAGGGGATAATAGAACCGGGCAATATAGGGATAGCTCAGCGGAGGAGCATCCGTTAGCGCTTCCGGCGGGCTTTGCCGGGAAATCCAGGGCTTGATGGTGGAGTGCGCCATCATCCGGCTGGCCGCCGCTTCCATGCACACGCCCGCCGACAGCGCCGCCGCGCCGATGACCGCGCCCTCAAACCGGGAGAAAAAATATAACCCTAACGCCACCCCGGCCATGGAGGCCAGGCGGATAACCGTGCCGTAAGCGACCCGGCGGGTGAGGTTGTGGCGAATCAAAATGCCCTGGTAAAAGCGCCGGATGCCGATGGCCGCCGGCCAGGGCAGCAGCACCACCAGCGCCTTGTGGGTAAGGTTCGCGACCGGGTCGGGGAGGTTGATCAAATCTTCCGCGAGCCAGTAAAACACCGGGGGAAA
This sequence comes from Calditrichaceae bacterium, assembly GCA_013360445.1. Taxonomy (GTDB): domain Bacteria; phylum Calditrichota; class Calditrichia; order RBG-13-44-9; family J075; genus JABWBP01. Next base: position 88,288 of record JABWBP010000015.1, read on the forward strand.
GATCACCAGCAGCATCACCAGGGTAACTAAGGTATTCAACGCCCGGGTAAAGTTGCGCAGTTTCCGGAAGGAGTCGCGCTCTTTTACCAGGGCGGTGGAGGCGCTCATGAGCATGATCACCGGCGCTTCCACTAACAGCGCGAAGGCGAACGCCACCCCGTGGGCGGCAAGGTTGAATTTCGGATCGGCCAGCCGGGCGATGATCGCTGCCAGGAGGGGGCCTTCCACGGACATCATCAGCCAGGTAGCGGCCAGGGGAACCCAGAAGATGAAAATTCTTCTGAGGGTTAATTCCTCGGTCATTGTTTCCATGAGCGCCAAGTATAGCATTTTTCCGGGAAGGAAGCAATGGAATGTAAAAGCGGGCGGGGGAATTCGTAATACGTGATGCGTAACTTGTATTGCGTATTCCGTATTCCGTATTGCGTGAAAGAGTTTACCATGAGTTTGTCGAAGGGTCGAAGGGTTGAAGGGTCGAAGGGGCGAAGGGGCGAAGGGTCGAAGGGGCGAAGGGGCGAAGGGGCGAAGGGGCGAAGGGTCGAAGGGGCGAAGGGGCGAAGGGGCGAAGGGTCGAAGGGGCGAAGGGGCGAAGGGGCGAAGGGGCGAAGGGTATTCCGTTTTGGTTACGCATTACGAGTCACGTTTTACGCAATACCAAATACGCAATACCTTCCACGCTTCAATAATTTTTCTCTCCCTGAAACGATTCTCTCCCAATAAAAATTGTTTTTTTGTGAAGTGTTTGATCATAACCGGCAAACGGTTTATTATTGGCTCGCTGGAAACAGGACTATTTTTGTCGGATTTCAAATCACAATTGAACGAAAGGATTCATAATGTATAAAGGGTTGTTGATTTTTGTTATACCGGCGATGCTATGGGGGCAGGTTTTTGCCCAATCCGCCCGGCAGGATACCCTGCGCGAACTGGTGCGGAAAGTGGATATTTTGACCCGGGAGCTGGAAAAGCAGCGCTTAGGGGAGGTGGCGGAGCGGGAATACCAGAGCAAGTTCGGGCTGGGGCCGGCGGCTTCGCAGGTGTACTATCGCAAAGACAGCGGGGTTTCCCTGGCGGGCTACGGGGAGATGATTTTCCAGAATTTTTCTGCTACGGCTGACGACGGTTCCGCTTCCGGCGCAAAGGATCAATTGGATTATTTGCGCGGCATCCTCTACTTCGGCTATAAATTCAATGAGCGGTTTTTGTTCAATACCGAGATCGAGATCGAGCACGCCAAAGTCGGGGAAGGCGCCCCGGGAGAGGTTGCGATCGAGTTCGGCTACATCGACGCGCTGCTCTCCCCGGCAGTGAACCTGCGCGGCGGGATGGTGCTGATACCCCTGGGCATCATCAATGAACTGCACGAACCGACCACTTTTTACGGGGTACTGCGCCCGGAGACGGAACGGCGGATCATTCCCTCTACCTGGCGGGCGGTCGGCGCCGGGATGTTGGGCAGCCTCCCCGCCGGCCTCGCTTACCGGGTGTATGTCACCGAAGGGTTGAACGCGGCCAACTTTTCCGCCGCGGGGATTCGCTCCGGCCGCCAGAACGGGGCGCAGGCGCTGGCGGAGGACCTTGCCGTGACCGGGCGATTGGAGTATAACGGGATTCCCGGATTGATCGTGGGCGGCTCTGTTTACGCCGGGAACAGCGGGCAGGGGCTGGCGGATTCCAGCGGCCGGCGCATCGACGCGCTCACCACGCTCTTTTCCGCCCAGGGGATTTTTGCGCGCCGGGGGCTGGAAATCCGCGCTCTCTATGCTTTCTCTGCCATCAACGATGCGGCGGAATTGAACCGGGCGCTGGGATTCAGCGGGCGGCAGTCTATCGGGGAGCGGCAGTTGGGGTACTACGCCGCGGTTGCTTACGACGTGCTGCAATGGATTCGCCCCGGCAGCGAGGCGCAGTTGCAGCCCTTTATTCAGTACGAACAGTTGAATACCCAGGATAAAGCGCCGGCCGGTTTTGCAACGGATCCGGCGAGAGAGCAAACCAACTTTACTTTGGGATTGATGTTCAAGCCGATTGCCCAACTGGCAATCAAATTGGACTACATCAATCGCGACAACAAGGCCGGCAGCGCAGTGGACCAGCTCAACGCCGGGATCGGTTACCTGTTTTAGGGAGCGCAGGAATTATTCTGCACCTTACCTCTACTTTACGATCTTAACCGTTGGAGATTCCGGCACTTCGCTCCGCTCCGGCCGGAATAACAGAAAATGACGCTGTCATTCCGGTTTTTCCCGACGTTTTTTCGGGAAAACACCGGAATCTCCGCGGATTTCTTTAAGTTCGAAAAGTAGAATTACAAGAACTACCTAATGGAGGGTTCGCTTAATTTTTTGGACACTTCGGTAAAATATTTTTCTATTCCGCCCTTTCAGGGCTTCCCAGCGGTGTTTTTTTCTACCCCGGAGCG
>JABWBP010000016.1 GCA_013360445.1 Calditrichaceae bacterium
GGCTCATGAAAGAACGCCACTACAAGCGGAAGTTCGATATTGATCGGAATTATCTCAGAGATGGGTAACTTCGCTTTTAAAGTCTTAAAGTAGAACTAAGGCCCTCGAGGTTATAAGAATCGTATTGAATTCGTTTAAAGGTTGCATTTTCCCTGTCAAATAGATTCAATCCCTCTTGTGTTCCAATCCACAACATTCTGCTATGATCCTCAAAGATTGTGCGAACATAATCATTGGATAAAGATTGAGGATCATGAGGATCATGCATGAAATGCCGGAAGGTCTCGCTTTGCCGGTCAAAATAATTTAACCCGCCGCCGTAAGTTCCGATCCACAAAGTTCCTGCTTTATCTTCATAGATCGTATAGACTTCTCTGTAACTTAAACTTTGGGGATTTTGCGGATCCGGTTTGAAGTGTTTAAATGTTTCACTTTTCAAATCCAGGCGATTCAGCCCCCAGTTTGTTCCCACCCACAAAACATTCGGTTGGCCGGGAGACTCGTAAATATCAAAGATCATTTCTCCGTACAAACTTTGGGGATTTTGCGGGTCATGGCCAAAATGCCGGAACGTTTTAGTATCCCGATCAAAACGGTTTAGCTTCCCATCATAGGTTGCTATCCACAGGATTTTGGAATGGTCTTCATAAATGTCAACTACTTCGTTATGGCTCAGGCTTGCCGGAATTTTTGGATCATGTTGAAAACGTTGAAAAGTTTCGCTTTGCCGGTCAAAACAGTTCAGCCCCCCCAGCCAGGTTCCTACCCAAAGAATCCCCTGGTGATCTTCATAAAGCGATTGTATGTGATTGCCGCTTAAACTATTCGGTATGGCTGGATCGTGCTTATATACTTTACATCCATGCCCGTCATACCTGTTTAACCCATCTTCCGTGCCAATCCATATAAACCCTTTACTGTCTGAGATGATGCACCGGACATAATTATTGGATAGTCCTTTTTCGGTATCAAGGTGATCGAATGCTACTCTTTGGGATTGGCAAAGGAGGCCGGGAGCAAAGATCATTATTCCCGGCCAAATCCAGCTCATTAAATTCCGGGAGGAAAAAAATTTTAACATATTCTCCCCTTCAAGCAAAAGAAGTTTCAGTAAGGCGAATGAAATCAGCAGAAAAATTTTCACTGCAAGTGCGAATAAGCGCCCTGCTCCAAAACCATGTATTTAAAAAATATTCGTTATCACGAAATGATGGGATGAACCTAATCATTACTGGGGAAAAAGTCAAGAGATGGGGGTGGGGAAAAAAAATTAATCTTGAATTGACGAAACAATGTGTAGAGATTAGGTTAAAAATACACATAGACAGGGAAACACGATGCGCACGAATATTATTATTGATGACCAATTGATGCAAGACGCCCTTCGCTTAGGCGGTTTCAAAACCAAAAAAGAAGCGGTGGAAGAAGCCTTGCGTTTATTGATCCGTTTAAAACAGCAAGAGCAGATTCGAGAATATCGCGGCAAATTGCATTGGGAAGGCGATTTAGAGGGCATGAGGACTGACTGATGATTATGGTTGATACCTCGGTGTGGGTCGATTACTTTAACGGAACCTACTGCATTGAGAGTAATATGGTGCTGTTACATTCGGATAAGGATTTTGATGCATTGGAGACCCATTTGGGGCTGCAGATTGTTAAATGAACCGAAGAAATCCTGGTTATCCCGTTGATTCCTGCCTGCCGTTGGCATTCAGGCAGGCTGTCAAAAAATCTAAGTATGATGGAATCAGCAAACAAATATGTAAGACGCTCCCAATACCATTGAAACCACAAACATCGTTCCGTAAAACCATTTGGCGTCTTTGTATCGGATAACCTTCCAGCCCCGGAACTCGCCGGGGTTGACGAGATATTCCCTCAAGAAAGATTCGCGAGTTTCCTCACCGGCCGTTTCGGTGTAAATCCAGCCGACCACATCGAAAAAAGGAAAACGTTTTCCTTTTAGATCTTTTTCGCCTTTTAGCACCAAGCGCTCGAATACCTCGCTATTGAGGAAAAGAGAGATGTTCCGTTCCCGCCGGCTGCATTGCAGCAGGTGTTTGCGCCAGTGGTAGTCCATCACCCAAAACAGCAGGGGAATCAGCCCGGTCAGGAAAATGAGGCCAATTTTGATTTGCGAGGGTAAGTTACTCAGATATTGCACAATCAAATATAGACTGCCGCCCCAAAAAAGGAAGCCAAAGTTTTTGGTCTTGAAGATAATATCGTCTAAGTTTTTGATGGTGCTGTGGATCTGGTCGATTTCTTTTAAGAGCAGCTCCCAGCGGTGTTGGCGGCGGAGGTTGGAGAGATTTTCCATAGATGATTGACTAATTTAAGTTCTTAGTTTTTCACTTCCCGCCAGGGGTTTCTACATCGATAAAAACAAGCAGGCTGTCTGGTATTTGGTTTGATAAGTACAATGGAGAAACCCACACCTCTGCCTCATAGCGAAACGGCCACCAGCGGAATTTACCTGGTTCAACTGCAACCAGTCTTCACCTGCGCCAATAGCGGCTTATTTCCTTCTCTAATATTTGATAGATAGGATGAAAACCCTGCCCTCGCAGGTAGAGTGTCAGGTTGTGCTTGTGCAAATGCTGGCTGGCCGATAGATTGGCGCTGCTTTGCATGATATGGACTTCATCAAGTGTTCTTGCCAATACTAACTTGTGGCCTAACATAGCGGAGCCGCTGGGAAACTTTGCCCAACGTATATCAAGATGCAGTTGCCGCGCCTTTTCATAGGCAGCCCTGTTCTCATCATTAGCGTCTAAAAGTATTCTGACCCGACAGCCTCTTCTGCAAAGGTCATTAAGTTTTATAAAAACTGGAAGACCAATGTGCGAATCGGGAAGGGCGTTGTAATACGAAAGCCAAATCGCCGTGTTTGGGCAAGTCGATACATTATTCAGCAGTTCCAGAACGGGACTTGTCCGGTTCGGGTGCATAACAAACTTCATAATGCCGAACCGCGTATTAAATGCGAGGGTTTTAGGTGAACTTGCAGGCCGGCCAAACAGTCGATCCACCTCAGCTTGATAAAATGCAAAGAGATCCCTTCCTCGCTGCATTGTAAAGAATAGAGCGGTATGAGTACGGGGTTGTCTTTCACCCGCCTTTTGCCGGCGGGTATTATATGATCCGATGATGGCGCGAACTGTCCCATCCCTCTGCAGCAACATCATGCTTTTATGATGGGGATGTGGAGATTTTCGAAAAATTTTATAACAAGCTGCTTGCAAAGCGGAGGGAACCACTGCCAGGCATTCGGGGTTGAGCTTATCGCGATAGACCGCAATGACCTCCACTCCCCACAGTGCGGCATCAACCAGGGCATGATTTATCTGGGGTTGGGTAAGACTTTTCTGGAGGATGATCAGCTTATCACCGACCCTCGCGCGTGCAATCTCACGCAAATACAAACGTGCGATGGGTGTTGTTATGCCGCGATGCCCATCCTGATCGATGTGAACCTCGAAACCTCCCACTAGTGTATGCGCAGTCATTTCCTCAGAAACCGGTATTAGCGGCGAAAGTTCTGGAGGAAGCTGCCCAATCAGATATGTCATCATGTTCTGGCCCAGTTTGTCTTTTTGCAACATATCAATCGATTCTGTTTGCTGCAATTTCAATTGGCTTGAGTGATTTTTTCTCCATCATTCATATTTACTAAATTGGGCTGGAGATGCATTTATTGACAGCAATCTGTTCAGGCGTACGTCCATTTACTCTCAACGCAAAAACTTCATAGCAATAGGCGTTGGTATTCTTCCTCTCGTTCGGCCCGTGATCGAAGAGCGGACTAAAAACCAGGTGAAGCATCTCGTGAAGGATCACTGCTGCTTTCTGGAATTCAGGCAGTCTCCAAAAGCTTGGGCACAACCACACTTCTTTCGTGGCCGGAAAGGCAAGAGCGTGAACGTCAACAATGCTACCGGCAGGAGGATCATCAGAAGTGGTGGTCGTGCAGGAGTCGCACCGATAAAACGTCGTCTGTTGTCGCAATGCTTGCTCGACCTGCCAAAACCGCCAGGCTACTATATCGCCGGGCTCACTGTTCCCTGCCCAGGGGATAGCTTGAGAGGCACTATGACCGAATACCTGGTGGAACATTAGGTCTATTACGGGATTTCGGGGATGTTTAAGCATGTCTGCCGCCTTTGCGGCGAGCCGTATAGCTTGGCAGATTGCTCTTTGCAAGATCCTGGAACATTTAGCGGCATTGGCGAATGGAAGACAGTTTTTAGTGCAAACGAAACGGAAGCTTTGGCGAGTTGCTCGAGGGTCGCCTTTCTCTTTTCTGCATCTCCAATACCGTACGCCCGCCGCCCGAGGAACTGACGCCTGTGATAAGAGGTCGCTCAAATAGCCTGAGTAGGGAATGGTGCTCTCTTCCCACCCTGCAAGTAATGGCGTGTTGGCAATGCGTTGATTGTAGATGTACATATTTGATTCCTACGTTTGACAAGACAATTTTTGCGCAATGATAATCACTCGCGAGGGGCATTTTGTTGCTGCCTGTAGCGTCACCGCATTATGAATCCCCCTGATCAAAAAACCGGCCTGTTGCATCCAACGGCACACCTCCCCGGGAGAATAGAGACGCTCTTTATGCACTTCGATCTTCGGCGGCGCCAGATTCGCAGAGCGAAGAACTGCACGTATGGAAAGCAATTTTTGCCGGGGAGACCAGCGAATGTGCTGCATCAATTCACGGCCTGGCCCGGCATCAAGACGAACGATAAGCCCCATTAGTGTATGCTGGGGTTGTTTGTCCGTAAGCAGATCAAAGATAAAATGGCCTCCTGGGTTGAGATTTGCAAAAATACGATCAAAGGCTTTCTTCAAATCACTTGCTGACATGATATGATTCATGGTATCGAAATTGGCCGTTACCAGGTCCACCGGGCAGGGTAAGGACAGACAGCGGATGTCCTGCTGCAAAAAACAAACGTTCGCGTCATCGCAATTACGCCTGGCGACCTTTAACATCTCCAGGGAACGATCTACGGCAAAAACGGGCACTCCCCGGCAGCGGCTCAGGTAACAGGCAAACAAACCGGTGCCGCAGCCCAGGTCCGCCGCGGAGCGAAACCGGATTCCATAACACCTGACCAGTCTCTCGAAAGCGAACCGGGTATGACGAAGAAAAGGAATCCCCAGGGCAATATCGTACGCTCCCGCTATTTTGCTGTAAGGGGTGGCAGGTAGGTGAATGCCATGATTCATTTATATCCCACTTGATTCTTTTAAGGCTGGCACTGACTGAGTATGTCTGGATCTGAACCGTAGCCCGCGAGCCGCAAAGCAAAAACTCTATAACAGTGGGCGTTGCGCATCCTACCGGGGTGTGTACCCGGGACATTGGGAAGATAAAGCATATGGAGCGTCTCATGAATGATGGTTCCCGCCCGATAAATCTGGGAGGGTTGTCCTGGCGATCCTGTGGTACTCCAGAACCCTGGGCACAGAACCACCACGTTGGGCAAGCTTGGATGGGTCCATGCATTAGTCGTTGGAGAACAGCATGTCAAATCAGTATCAGCACAGGCGGGACGAACAGGCAAGCAGCGAAACGTTATTCGCCTTCCTCCTCCTAACTCCCTTGCAAGAGCCCGGAAACGTGCGGCTACAACCGCCCCCGTCGGTCTACTTGTTCCTGCAAACAATTTTGAGGGGTGGTTGCGACCGAAAGCGACCCTGAATTCGTGCACTGTTTTTTGAACGTCAGCTGGACTTGCAGTATTCGAAAGGACGGCATCAAGCTTGCTCGCCGCATTCGTAGCGAGGCGGATTGCTTCGCGGATCGCCTGATACAATATCCGGCTGCATTGCGCCGCTGTAGCCGGAGCACAGCCGGCGGGGCATTCGAGTGTGAAGCTCGGTCTGAGTGACGGTGTGGGTGTGGCGGGTTCGCCTATGGAAAGATGCTCCTCTCGCCTGCGGCACTGTGTGCATCTACCTCCCGGACCACAACCGAAGTAACCCATGGTTGGCTCTTGTTGAAGGTGCAAATAAGGCATGATTGTAGTCTCCTTTTTCTCTCATTTACATTTTTTGAAACCATGTGTGTATTCTACAGCAATGGTTATCTCACCGTCGCACTGCCGGTCGGCCTCTAAGACGGATCGAAGTCTGGGGTCGAAAGATCGTCGCCACCTTTTTAAATGAACCAGTACCGGCAGCGCCAAATCCAAAAATCCCCGACACTCCGGTTCCGGCTGTGGGAACGCACAAGTTTGACACAGTGCATCTCGCTGCAAAATTTGGGTCTATTGGGCTGTTATTGGTTACCGCGACGAACTGTGCCAGGCATTCGGCTACGCCAATGGTGTGGCCCCTGTAATCTGCGGTGCAGTGGTAAAGATGTGACGCTTCGTGGATAATTGTCTGAGCTTGAAACTCTACATGGTCTCTGAGATCGACACCTGACGCAGGTACCCAAAAGTTATAACAAAAACGGATCGTATTCCTGATGGGCTTCGAACAGTCGATCTGGTTGGGATCGTCATCGCGAGTCGGTAATAGGACATAAGCCCAATCGCCCCGAGCACAAAGGGGTCCGGCACATACATACAAAATGTGGTTACCGGCGATCAGATTTCTAACCCGAGTCAATCTACGGATTACTTCCGCCACCGACCTGTTTACAAATGTACCCGCTGTCCATACACGGATATTCTCAATACAGACACTCAGTCGGTTCTTTAGCCAGTCAAGGGTAATGTCACCCAGTACCGGCCATGCCGGTGGTTCCCCGGCACAGACACGATTCCTTCCGTTCACCAATTCACCGATCGTATTGTCAAGCATCTCTACCGCACGGGCGACTGCCCTGGAAATAACACTAAAGGGGTCGGTTACTCCAAAGACGGTACGTGTGGCGCAGTTTCCAAACAACTTATTTCGCGTCAACGGCCTCACGGGTACCAAAACAGGGATGCGCCGGTTATCACAACTGCGCCGCGCGGGCTGAGGTTCACCATAGGTTACGTTTGCCAGAAAGCTATTATATGCCATTTTCCAATACCTCCTTTTTTATCAAAGATGATTAATCGTTCCTGAACTTTTTTAAGGCTGGTTGTTCGGTCGATCAAATATGGTATCCATTGGAATCGGAGAATCAAACTCCTTTTCGCCTCCAAAAAACCTCCCATTCCGGCAGCATCGTTTGCGGATCGTACCCGGCCATCGCCAGTGTTTGGCAAGCCCAATCGCGGATGGCGGGATGTGACAGCATTCCCTTCGGCGGCCGTACCGCCCATAGCTGTTCTTCAATATTTTTCCCTCTTAGCAGAGCCTGCCATTTTCGCAATGCCTTATTTTCAGCGAATAAACCTTTCAGCCACCGGAAAAAGGGATTCAACCATCCTTGGGATGATTCCTCCAACCGCATATCGTACAGCACTTCTTCGCGGCTGAACCGGAATTCATGGAGCTTAAGGAACTGCCGGGGGATATCTCGCTTCGGATGTATAGAATCCGCGTCTGAACCGGTGTTAATCCTGGAAGCAGGAGGAACAAATTCCTCCGGTTTTGCGGCAGGCGGGTTCTGGGTCCAGCCTGATTCATTGTAAGGGGGAGAAAGCGTATTGTTGTTCAAGCTTGCTTCCGGCTCAAACCGCTCATTTACCGTGGCCGTAGCGCCCCTTTGAGATTGTCCGTTATAATGGTCTGTGCCGTTTCTGCTCGGCGCCTTTGCCAATTGGAGCCGGAAAACCAGGTCAAAAGGCAGGAGCACCCCCGGCTCCCGCGGGATTTGAAGCGGCAGGCGCGGCCGCTGCTGCAGCACTGCTTCCAGGCGAAGCTTCCTGGCGGCTTCAAAGGTAAAAAGCCCGAGCTGGCCGGCATCCTGCCCATCTCCCAATATTGCCGCAGCTAAAGATTCCAGGCGCAGAGCCGACTTTACTTCATAGATTTGCACGTAACAGGGAAGCCGTTGTTCATCCTTTAGAGCTTCCGGGTGCGCCACTTGCGGCTTTAACATTTGCTTGAAATCCCCCCATTGCGCCGGCCTTTGTAAACCGGGGCCGGGAAAAAGCGCCCGGAAGAACGGAAATGCCGGAGGCGGCGTTGCCGGCCGGGAGAGCGCCTCGGAATCAGGTAATTTTTTTGCTATCCGTTCCGATGACGGTTGTACTTCCTCTAAAATTTCTTCTGCATTCTCCGGCACTTCCTCGGGAAAGGGGGAGGGTTTATCTGACCCCGGTATTTCCATCCCCGCTCTCCTTTGAAAGGATGGAACGAGTTCGACAATGTCGCCATGCGGCCCGGACACTAATTTGTAAAGAGGACGAACCTGGGAGCCAATCTTTTCATAAAAACGTCCCGCTTCATCGCGAAGAATTTTACCTTTTACCGGGCGCGGAGAGAACGGAGAATTTTCCGGCGGGGAATCGCCTGGCGCTGAAAAGAACGCCCGGGGCAGGGTATCGAGCATAAAATTAGGTGAATGAAACTCAAATCTTTTACCAGGCTCTACTATGATTGCGCGCATGAGCTGCAGGGGATTCTGCCCATAGAAAAACGTCGGAAGTAAACCGTTGCGGATCGCTACTAAAATAACCCGCGCTATTGCATTGTTATAGGAATCCTCTAACGCCAGGGATTCATCCCCATAGGAATTATAAGGGCTGTCGAAAATTTTGTGATTATACATCATAAATTGTCTCCTTATTTTGCTACATGAATGTGGTCGCGATGAGCATACAGGAGGCGCTCGCTAATGCTGCGTAATGGCCCTTCGCTTCGCGTCCAGGGACCGAAAAGCTGCACCGGGAAGCCCGGGGGCTGCGCCCAGCGCCCATGGATTTGCAGAGCTTTATAGAGCCGCCAGCCCAGGTTTGTTCTCCGTTCCCCGGAAAGGATGCGTTGGCGCTCTTGGGGATTGGCGGTTCGCTCCGCAAGCTGTAACGCCGCGTCCCAGCGCCGCGTCCAGTCATTAATCCCGATTCCCCCAACCCCATAAATATCAGCGGCGCGCCCAACCTGGTGATGCCCCACCACCCCGGGCTTGAAAAACAGGGTTACCGGCCGGTTTTCACTAAATCCCGCTTCCCTGGCGAATCTTTCCAGCACCCTTTGCAATTCTCCCGCCAGCTCCGGAGTAACCATGGCATCGGCCGGCGGTGAACTAATGCGATAGGAATTCCCCGGGGGAACCGGCGCCCACGAGCCTTGTGAAGCGGGGCTACCTGCGATTCCGCGCCACATCGCCATACACGCGGTTATACCAGTAGCGCCCCATCACCCTGCCGCCCACCCGGGTGATGCGCCTTCTTCTAAGATCAGCAGGAGCATAGCTCACGTTACGCACCACAAACTCGATCCTGGCATTTTCGTCCAACCGGATGGAGACCGGAAAACTGCCATATCCCCAGGGGTTTACGATCCTGTCCAGCTTCAGATAGGGAAAAAGAGGGCGGTTGTTCATCAACAGCAGCCACTCCAACCCGGGCGTTTCGATCTGGCTGTTATCTTTTCCGTACAGGTCCGTATATTGGGAAAAGTTGATCAGCACCCCGCAATACTGGGGGTGCAGTGTAAACCGGGCTAAAACTACATCCTCACCTAATTGGGGAACCGGAGCAATACCAGACTCATCAAAATATTCCGCATCCAACGGAATATCGCAAACCGGGCAAACCGCATTGAGCGTATCTCTTTCCAGAGCCTTTTCGAAATGCATGGCGTTCTTTTCCCAGAAACTTGTATTAAAACTTTTTCATCTCTCAATTTCAACGCGGCCTTCTCAGGCTTTGCCGGATTCTCGCGGTCGGTGTTCCGGCTTCACCCAGGGCTTTGTAACCAATCAGAGTTACGTGCAATTCCCCACGAAAATCGGATTTCTCGGTCACTTCCATTCGTATGGTTGAGCGTGGGGCAAAGCTGATCGGCTGCGCAAAATAACGGAAGGGGCGGTCGCCGTCCGCGGTTCCCAACCCGGCTGTATTTAGAATCGGCGTGTTCTGAAACTCCCGGCCGGACCCGTCATCAAAAAGAGCGTACAAAAATTGAATTTGCCCCGGCGGCGTTCCCACCACTTGAAACAAATTCGCCAAAAGACTCGGCTCCAATATCGCAGATGGATTATCATCCGGAACTCCCAGCAAAGCTCTTTCAGCGAGTTCAGGATTGAGCTTAAGGCCATTTTTTAGCGCAGCTTCCGGTCCGGTTTCTTCCCGGAGAAATCTTAAAGCTTCAGCGCTTTGAGAATCATCCAACGCGTCAATCACATCCCCTAAGGTGATTTCGCGCAGCGTGGGAAATTGGCCGAAGAAATCCGGTTGAAAGCCAAAGCGTATTGGGGATAGCCTGGGTATCACACCATAACCAATGGCGACGGCTACGTAAGTGGCTTCGACGCTCACAGTAACCACGTTTTTGAGAACATTGTCGGGCTGCCCGGTCAGCTCAAAACGAAAGGCATAGTCAAAAGGGACGGTCTTGCGTGTGATTCCCCCCCCAACTTCACCGAGGGTGGTTTGGAATGGCGCTGGCCTCATCGCTGCCCTCCCGGCGGCAGGCCGCCCAACATCTTATATCCTTGAAATACCAGGAAAAGCGTTCCCCGCCCGAAATGTTCCTGAAGGGTAACGCGAATTGCGGAGCGGGGAAGAAAATGCATTGGCCGGGCAAGATTCTTAAAAGGGCGGTCTCCATTGGCGCTTCCGAGGCCGGCAATATTATGGATCGGCTGATTTTGAAGCTCCCGGCCGGTTCCGGTATCGAAGAAAGTATAGCGAAAGGAAACGTCCTCCGGGCGATTGAGCCGTTCGAAAACCCGGTCTGCCCAATCAACCGGCAATTGATCTGTTAATCTAACGTCATCGGTAAAGGCGATACGGATGAAATTAGGGCGAATACGAAAACCATCGCTGGCAGCATCCGGGGGAAAGCGATTTAAGGAAAGCAGATTAAGATTGACTAAACCATTATTTACATCCCCAGCCTGGAGGCGAAGCCGCACATCCTGTTCCTCCACGGCCAGGCCGTAGCCGATAGCGGTGTTGACGAAACCGCCCTCCACATTGATGCTTACCTCATCTTCCACGATCCGGCCCGGCTGCCCGCTAAGCGGAATCCGGGATACATAATCAAAGGGAATGATGCGCGCCGAAGGCCGTTCCGGAGCCTGGAGAGGGCGGGCAGCGGCAGCCTGGAGTGAACGAGCTACCGGTTCCGGGCAATTGGCCGCTCCTAACAGCTTGTAGCCGTAGAGTACAATGAATAAGGTCCCCTGGACGGCTTCGGATCGTTCCACAATTTGCAGGCGGATAGTAGAACGGGGGAGAAAAGCAAACGGCTGCGCCAGCAAACGAAAAGGCCGTTCGCCGTTGCTTTTACCCAGCGAGGCAAGATTATGGGTCGGCTCATCCTGGAATTCCCGACCGGTGCTGCTGTCAATAATGCTCAACAGGAAGGATATATCTTCTGCAGGTTTAAGCCGTTGAAAAACCCGGGCGGTGAATTCATTTGGCAGCGCCTGGTCGGACCAGGTTTTTTCTCTGCGGGCGACGAGCGGATCTGAAGCGAAGACCAAGGACTCAAAAGCCGGATTCACTCTAAATCCCCCGATCAAGGCATCGGGAGGGATTTCGGCCAGCCTGATGTTCCCCGGCACAAAAGGACGATCGGCAACCGGCGTAACCGTCATCGCTCGCCCGCGTTCCTCTTCCAGCCCGTAGCCGATTGCAGTAGCCACAAACACACCTTCGGCGCTGATATTGATCACATCCTCCACCAGGTTTCCCGGCCGCCCGCTCAGTTGAAAACTGGCGGCATAGTCATAAGGGAGAATAGCGCCGGGGGATGCTCCGGCGATAGCCGCACCCCCGGCACTCTGGGGAGTTATTCGTTCCCGGGTTCTTGGTCTTGCTTGAAGCATATTGTCTTACCTTCCTTAAACAGGTTATTCTACTCTATTGCACATCGCGGGTCATATAGCCGTCTAAAACAACCCAAATGAACAGGGGACCGTAAACCCGCTGCAATTCTTTCAGCAGGTCGGAATCCGGAATTTCAATCTCCACCCGGAAGTTTTGCTGCTTGTCGATGAAAATCGCCTCGGCAAAGCGGAAGGTGGCCATAGGATCCGGCTCTCCATGGCTGGCAGCATGGCCGTTGTTGGTACCGGCGCCGGAGGGAAAGAACCAGGTCGGCATCTGGATCATCACTTTCTCGCCGACATAGAACGTCGTGACGGTATTGTAAATGAACTTGTTGATGAATTTTGTGACCCCACTATTTCCCTCAAGTTGAAATCTCGGAGGCACAGCTCGTTCGTCCGACAACTCTCCAAGCAAAAATTCCAGATCCCCGGTTGATAGCCAAATAATCCCGCCATAACCTGCAACCGTATCCTCTTGAGTATCGGTCAAGACATTGCCGTTCGCTGTCAGTGTAACCTCGTCATCATCAGGATAGAGTGCGGCAAACCCATCCCCACTTTCTTCTGCCTCCTGGAGCAGTTCCACAATTCGATCCAGGCCGATTTCAACATCTGCTCTTATTGGCTTTGAGTTTGCGAATGTAGGATCAAATACAAAACCCGGATCAAATTTCCCCGGAACAGGAACAGGGTTTAGAGTACCGGTTGCAGGATCAATCACAAAATTAACAGCGCCTATCCGGGGGGTTGCCGGAATCGTAATGTCCAGAAAGAACGGATGCTCGTTATCAGAGTCATCAACGACATCATACTCGGTATCTTCTGCCGTCGGCTCGCTTGGGAACTCCGGGGCCATATCGCTGATAATTACTCGCATCGCCCGCGCCTCAAAGGTGTTGTAATGCGAGAGTTGCGAGGCGCTTTGCATGTTGGTTTCCAGCTTGGTTTTGCCCTGCACGTCCACGAAAAACTTTAGTATGCTGGATCCCTGGTTCTTGCGCAACTGTTCCTCCGCTTCTACGGTAACGGAATCGTAGAGCGGCAGGTGTACTTTTTCCTTTATACCTTGTACGACAGCCATAGCTTACTCCTTTTGTTTTTTTGGCAGTGGTAGAGTAGTGCTAATTGTATGGCAGCATTCCTTACTACTCACCAACCCACACTTATCACTCACCCGCTACCTTATTTGTTGGTTCAGTCTATATTTTGAAAGTTAATTCTACCATCAAATCTATGTCGAAATTATCTCCTGTCACCAGAGCGGCCTGAAGCTGTCCGGCTCCGCGGCCCGGGGACCCGGCTGGGGTGTAAATTTCTCACAATTCGGATTCACCGTTTCCGGTTTTACATATCCTTCTAACCCCGGCTCTTCGCCCAGCCCCCGGCCAGGATTCTGACACCCGCAATTGCCGCAGCGGGCGTTGAAGCGCGGCCTGGTTTCGCGAATATAACCGGACATGCCATAATCAGGATAAGGATATGCGCTCATCCCGGGATAATTCTCCACCGGCGGCTGATACTGCCCGTAACCATCCATTTCGGGATATTCGCCATACCGGCCCATCGGCGCATATTCCCCATAAGGGCCATAGGGGTCATTCTCGGCAAAGTATCCCATCGACTGTTCCGGTTCATAATATTCTTCTAAGGGATAGTCTTCACCGTAATCCCCATAATAACCCATGGGATCATCCTCGCCATAATCCCCATAGTAACCCATGGGTTCATCCTCAGCGAAATATCCCATTGGCTGGTAAGGATTGTAACCGGGGACCCCCTGTCCATACCCGTAGGGGCTGCCCCAACCCACCATTTCCGGGGGTTGGCCATAATAACCGTAAGGATCGCCCATACCATAACTGTAGGGGGCTTGACTATAATAACCGGGCTCTTCGGCAAAATACCCGTATTCATCGGGCGGTTCTGCGTAGTAGCCCATTCCGGGGGGCTGAAAATTGTAATACATAAGCTTCGCTCCTCTGTTAGTGCCAAATCCTGGGTCGACCGGGTTAACGATCATGACCTCGTTAAATGAATTATGGTGTCTCATGATTGAATTCCTTATTTGATCTTTTTTCAAATACTTCGCCTCAAAACGAATGACTTATCCTTCAATCCCCCGCCGGGTTACCCGGTAGCGCCCGCCGATGATGTACAACTGTCGTCCCCGGGTGTCGCTGACAAGTAAAGGAGGCTCTTCCATAAAGTGAATGTAAGTTTTCGGGCAATTTTGCTCTCCCCTGTCCGAGCTATAGATCACGCCTTTTAGACGGCCGAGTTTAACCAGAACCCTGGGGATAACCCGGGGGCAGGGCCTGCGAACAATCCGCGGGGCGGGAAAACAATGAAACAGACGAAACAGTGTTTTCCCTTTTTGCAAACTGACCGGATATGTTTCCCGCCGCCCATAATGAAACCCATAACAACCTCGCGCAAACATATAATCCACGGCAAGCCTTCCTTTTTGCTCAATATCAGGATAAGTTTTCCGGCAGCCCGGTAACTGCTATCGACGGCGACGACGACGACCGCGACGGCGCCGGCCTCCGGCCCGGGCCCCGCCCGCTGCAAACGGCGAAGCTCCCGGGACCATGCCGGGAGGCATTCCCGGGGGTAGCGCCGGCTGCATCATCCCCGGTGGCATTCCCGGAACCATTCCAGGGATCATTCCCGGCATCATCCCCCCTGGCGGCATTCCGGGGAACATTCCCCCGGCGGGCATCCCTGGAAAAGGCATACCGGGCGGCATTCCGGGAGCCATACCCGGAGCCATACCTTGCTGCTGGCGCCAGTTCATATAAGCCATCCGCCTGGCGGACAAAGATGCGGCTGAAAAAGGCTGCCGCAGCCAATGCATGGAAAGACCAAAACGGGGGCGGCGCCAGGGACGGAATTGGTTTACCCAGGACCAGTGAATAGTAGGAGGGCGCCACCATGATGGAGGAATTCCACCAGATGCCTGCATAGATGGAAAGGTTCCCGGGAACTGAATACCTGGGATTGGTGCAACCGGTGGTGGTGAAGGGCTTGGGCGCCTGAACAGATTGGTAATACCACGAAAAATTTTGGGCAAGAAAGAAAAGCCCAGGGGATTTCCCATCCCATCATATACTTCCTCTCCTATTTCCTCAGGATACTCGCCAACGGTTTCGTCAGGATATTCATCGTAATCGTCGTAACCGTAAATTTGATCATCAGGAACTTCGTGCACATAGCCGGTCAAGTTATCTTGAACAAGCATAATGATCTCCTTTTTTATGTTTTTTCAAATACCATCAAATTCTTTGAAAAATATACTCCCAGGATCGGATAGCGACTATCACCTGCCCGGCCACCACTGTTGATAGCGGTAAGGTTGATACCCACCCTGGTACCCGTAAGGCTGGTATCTTGCTTGATACTGGTAAGGTTGATAGCCTGATTGATAATGGTAAGGTTGATAGCCCCATTGGCCCCGTGATGGTTGATACCAACTTCCATAAGGATTCACGGCAGGATAATATTCAGCCAAAGTTTCAGGGTACTCTTCAAAATTTCCCTGGTATAGTTGACCATCTGGCATTTCTCCCAATGAAGATTGTTGACTCGACAATCTCCGAACCAGACTGGTAAGGCTCTGTAAAAGCGCAGGAATATTCGGCGGTTGTGCTGATCCTGCTGCAGGTTGTACTCCTGGACGACGCGAAAAAATGCGACTAAAAATTCGTCCTGCAGCAGGTAAGAGCGAAGAGGCAACTGCAGGCAAAGCTTTGGCAGCAAGCGGGGCGACTGCCGCAGCAATTGGCGCTAAAAAAGGAAGCCCAAGCGGATTACCGAGTCCGTCATACACCACTGGCTGCCCGGCGGCAATCTGATCCTCAGGAACTTCATACAAATACCCGGTTAAGGTGTCCTGGTAGAGCATTTCAACTCTCCTTAGTTTTATTTTGAAAATAATTAGTTAGTGTATTTTATGGTATCCAATCCATTGAGTATCTCTTATGAAACAGTCAACCCTCTGCTAAATTAATACTTATCATTCTATCATCATCGCCTCCGGCGTCTCCGTCTCCCGCGCGGGCCTGGCCGGTATCCTCCGGCGCGCACTATCGTGCGAACAGGCCCGATATTCATGGAAAATGGCTCCTGGCGGCAATAACAGTAAAGCGGCATAAAACCGGGCATCCCGGCGGGAGGCGGCATCATCGCAGGCGCTGCTCCCGGTGCTGGCTGTAAGACGGTTATCTGGGGCGGTGGTGTTACTGCTCCGGGTGGGAGGTCTGCCGGAGAAGGCGCTGCTGCAGCCGGTGAAGGAGCCATCGCCTGGGCTCCCGATGGCGCTGTTGTCGGATCCATTGGCAAAGCTGCCTGCGGGTCTTCCGCTTCGTGGAATCCCCCAAAGCTCTGAAAACCGACCGGTATGAACCTTGGAAACACAGGTTCTGCAAGCCCAGTAAACGGTTCTAAGAACCCCGCTGGATTTCCCAATCCGCTATAAAGTGCCCGGGGACCGGCGTAAGGCCGGTATCGGGGAACTTCGTATAAATAGCCTGTTAACATGTCCTGGTAGAGCATTTCACTCCTTCCTGCGGAATTTCACAAATTCTCTTCCAAATTGCCGGCGGCGCCCAGCCCATGGGATACCGCACCGTCGCATCAATCGGTATCCAGCGGTCGCGAATGTTTACTTCCGGATAGATGTGGCTGTATGCATGGGGCTTTTCGGGCCGGAAACCTACCACTACCAGCCTGACCGGGTGCCCGGTGGACATCAGCATCGCTCCTAACAATATTGTCATATCGTCGCAGTCGCCTGCCTTCAACTCCAGGATTCGCCGCGCGGAGTGCAGCAGTTCCACCCGGTAAATATCCCGCGTATAGCGGATATTGCGGCGAACCCACTCGAAAAGCGCATGAACTTCCCCGCCGTAATCTTTGGGGCGTATCCCGCATTGTATGAAAATGTCGATTGCCTTTTGCCGGATACAAAAATCTTTTGCCCCTTTTTTAATTAAATCGGTAATGTATCGTAATGTAGCTAAAGTGCCCTTATAACCTTTGGGAATTCGACCGAGATAAATTTTCAACGGTTTTGGCTGACATGGGACATACATAAAGCAAATGGTTCAATTAGAGGGTGAATCCGATTTCCGACCGTTAGCAAATGGATACAATTATTTTCAGTATCGTTTGTAGTAATATGAATCATTCAATATTATGATCACCATTTTCAACTTCATCTGCAATTGCGCCGAAGCTCTGTTCATAGCCTTCGACGGATTCGCGCAAAAGGGAAAGAAGGTTTTTTACAGAAGCCGGGTTGGTTATAATCCTGCTATAAAGCTGAGGCTTTTTATGACCATTGTAGAGTTGGCCGAAATCGAGCACGAATTCAAAAGCATTATAACCGATCTTGAAATAATTAGCATAACGGCCTTCAAGGCCATTGGGCCTCTTCAAATTACTATGGTTTTTTTTGACATTCATCATCTCTTTGACCCTTCGCTATTTTGTTTTTCAATTATGATGCCAGGCTTGCCATACATTACAATATTCGGTAGAAGTCTCCAAGAATCAGGAGCTTATTCGAGTTTTCTTTTTTATTGAAATGCTTGTTTTATTCCGGGAGTTGTCACAGGGGATGTTACAGTATAGAGTTGATGGTGTGGAACCGATGTTTTTAAGATGGAATGAGGCAACAGGAGAAAGCAAAAGAAAATAAGGCGGGAGACAGGGATAAGCACTGTCACTCAAAACTGTCACAAAAGTGTCACATCGCTTGGTAGTGTTACAGCGTATTCATATGAGATTTTTTCTTCGAGTTTATATGGGGTGAATCAGGTTTAGTAATGTGGTATTTTTCTATCTTTCGATAGATTGTCATGCGTGACCAGCGGAGCTTCCTCGCTGCTTTGCTAACGTTCCAATTGGTTGAAAACAGGGCAGAGACCAACTGTTCCCGGTCATCAAGAGGAAGATTTTCAATCTCTTTTAGCTTTTTTTGATAAAGCTCGGGCAGGTCGGCAAACTTGATCTGCCGCGAAGGAAGGTTAATAAAGATGGCCTCACATAGATTTTTTAGCTCCCGCACGTTTCCCGGCCAGTCGTAGCGCAGTAAGTACGCCCGGGTTTCTTCGGTAAACCCCTTCACCGACCGCCCAAAACGGTTATTAAAGTAGCCGATATAATGATCCAGCAAAAAGGGAATATCTTCTCTTCGCTCTCGCAATGGCGGTATGGTAATCCTGGCTACGTTCAAGCGATAATAAAGATCATTTCTGAAGTTCTTGGTTTCAACCAACTGTTCAAGATTCTGGTTTGTTGCGGCAATAATTCGTACATTCAAGTCTATGGGATAACGTCCTCCCAGGCGAAGGATTTGCCTGCTCTCTAAGATTCGCAAAATCTTGGCCTGGGCATAGAGGTTCATATCGCCAATCTCATCCAGAAAGATAGTTCCGTCATTAGCCAGCTCAAATTTGCCGCGTTGCATGGCCGTGGCCCCGGTGAAGGCTCCGCGTTCGAAGCCGAACAACTCACTTTCCATCAGACTGTCCGGCAGGGCGGCGCAGTTGATACAGATATATGGTTTATGTTTTCTGGGGCTGTTCTTGTGAATCAATTCGGCTACTAATTCCTTGCCGGTGCCGGTTTCTCCGGTGATCAGCACCGTGCTATCAGTGATGGCAACCCTTGATATATATGTTTTTAATGTCCGCATCACCATATTGTCGCCAATCAATCCCTCGCTGCCAGTTAGATTACATGAAATCGTTTCTGGGT
The DNA here is from genome assembly GCA_013360445.1 of Calditrichaceae bacterium. Taxonomy (GTDB): domain Bacteria; phylum Calditrichota; class Calditrichia; order RBG-13-44-9; family J075; genus JABWBP01. Next base: position 18,659 of record JABWBP010000016.1, read on the forward strand.
TAACCGAAGGAGTGACACAACGGCAATCGGTAAGAAGACCATTTATACTGGTCAGCAAATCGTCAATTCCGAAAGGTTTCCTGAAATAGTCGTTGACCCCTGTTCGCAGGGCAGTTACGGCTATATCTTCTGAGTCCTCCTCTACTAACAGAATAATTGAAATCTCCTGGTTATGTCGCCGAATTTCCCTGGCAACATCCAATGCGTTCCAATCATTGTCATCCAATGACCCCAGAATGATGATATCCAGGCTACAAGTTCGGATGATTTGTAGAACACTTACCCAATCGAATACCTCGATGAGTTCATGTCCCATAGAGAGCAATTGCCGTTTCAAATTCTGGCGCAGGATGATATCACGCTCAGCAATGAGGATAGTCGGGTTTTGCATTGCTTCCCCCAATGAATTAAAGTAAAACCGACCAACGGGCCTTTATAATCCCGTTAGGTCACAAGCGGTGAATTCAAGTGAGAAGGTTTTCCAATGGTTTGTACACAACCCTTAATCCTTAAGAGTCGACAATCGAGTTATTCTTTTTGATGTTTCAAGTGAAATGACAAAAGAAATTAAGTTGAAAAAGCAATCAGCCGTTAGCATTCAGCGATCAGCTCGATTTTTTATATAAAACCCGCCGCCACCCCGGGCCGGGCATCCACAACACCGCGGGCACATGAACGCCCGGCGCTGACCGGGAATGGCAGGCGGAAAGTTTTGGCGTTAAGAAAATATTTTAGGAACGTTTTACTGGAGTAGTGGAGTAATGGATGAATGGAGTATTGAAAAATCCACCACTCCACCACTCCAATCATCACGCTTTACTTCATCAAAATCATCTTCCGCGTCTGGGTAAACGAGCCCGCTCTAAGCCGGTAGAAGTACACCCCGCTGGACAATGGATTCCCAAAAGCATCTTTTCCGTCCCACTGCAGACGGTATTCACCGGGCGCCAGATTTTCACTCACCAGGGTGGCAACCTCCCTGCCGCTGACATCATAAACCTTCAATTCCACAAATGCGCCTGCCCCTTTGGGGAAACCTGCAATCCCTGCCTGACTGGCGCCGGCAGGCAGGCGAAATTTGATATGAGTAGAGGGATTAAAGGGGTTGGGATAATTTTGATACAACCGGTAGCTCGCAGGAACCTCGGCAGTGACCGGTTGAGGGATACTGGTAATTTGGCTGTCCATCCAGGCAATCGCCGCTTTTACAACGGTGTCATATCCCTGGGCAACGTCATCCGGTGTTAGCCAAACTTCTTCATCAACGACAAATTCATCATGCGTTAAATAGTGTCCCGGGTTGCTGACCAGGAACGCGTCCGCATCTGCATAACGTGATGTCCAATCGGAATTTCCCAGGTCTAATATTGTAGGGGCGTTGAAAGCCGCGGTAGTAGATTTGCCAAATATTCTGGCCCGGGGATGGAATTTCATGCGCAGGGCAACCTGGTCGCCGGAACTGACAGCGCCGGGACCGGTCAAAACCGCAACCGGTTTGTCATAGTAAGTGGAAGGGTTGCCATTGATGTTATAAAACGAAGGCGCTGCACAGACGAACATTGCCAGATGATTGTTGGGGTCGGCCCGGCAGGCAAAACCGATGGTTTCTACCGTCGTATTAAAGAGCAGTTCTAAGGCCGGATTGCTCAAAAACATATTTCCCCCATAGTTTAACCGGAAATCTATGATTAAACCACTGGTCTCATGATTAAACATCAGGTCATTGACCGCCTGAAGAAATTCGTCCCCGGCGTTTCCCGTCCAGCCCATCACGTAGATATAGCCGATTTGCGTTCCCGATACAATCCCCCAATTGACATAGTCCTGCGCCAAAAGATTGGGTTTCGGGACCCCCGGGATGTCCATTTGTTCTGTGCCGAGGATGCTGGTGGTCTGCCCCGCCAAAGGCGCGGTTGGTAGATGAAGCGTATCCCCGGTATAATATTTTACCACATCTAAGGTATCAAACAGATGCCAGTTCATCCCCGCGCTCATCAGCCAGGAATGCTCGTATGCGCTTTGGGAACATCCCCACCACCAACCGGCAATCGGTAATTGTGCCGCCAATAATTGTTTGTAGAGTATCTTCCAGGGAACATTGTCATACCCCAGCACCACATCGCCCTGAACAAGCCCTAAGGGGTGGCCGTCAATAGTTTTATATACCAGCAGCGAACTGTCCGGCCGGGGGGTTAAACAAGCGCCGAAGTGGGTATTCACTCCCCATCCTCCGACAACTAATAATGGAATCCCGGGAGCGAGCGGTGTAGTCCAGTTGACGATTTTATCCTCACAATTGGTATGAGCTTCCTTGAGCGCTAAGGAGAGGTAATTCATAATTGCCGCAAACCGTCCCCGGCTGACCCCGTTCAATGATGATATCTCTTCATAGTAAACACTTCTGAGTGAATCCCAGTTGACATCAAGATCCTGGAAACAAGCGAAATCCTGATCGATAGCATCGCAGAAGGTATTAAATATTGCTAATTTCTCGTTGGTGGGTAATCCCGGTCCCCAGGTTGAATCTATTATTGCCGCCCAATCCGAACGGGAATAGAGGCCGGGCTTCTTTTTAATATGATTCGCTTTAAAATTTTTCGGAACCAATTGTTTCTGTAGAAAGATGGGAATCTCATCATCAACCGGTAAAGAGGACTGCCCGAAAACTATTCCGGGAGAATACATAAATAGCAAGCTAAAAAACAAATATATCATAAATGATCTGCACAACTTGGATAGAGTTTTCATCTTATTCTCCTTTGCTGAGATTGATTGGCTTAAAAAATGAGTAACGTAAATAGACAGGGATGCCCTCGTAGCCATCCCTGCCCATCTTATCCTTTTTACAGGCTATTCTCGTCTTCCGGAAGTTGGTAAACCGGCGGCAACGGAATCTTACCTGCAAAATTCATAAGTCACTGTTAATTCCCCCGCCGCGGCATCCACAAGATTTATAATGATCGCACCGCAGGGAGTATCATACATCTTAAAGTATAGCCCTTTTAACGGTGTGAGATCGAATTGCCGCTCCTCGGTTATCCAGTGGTCGCAGGGGTCTTCGTTGTCGGTGTGAAAAACCTGTGCCAGAACCTGAACCGGCTGCGATTCCTGGAACGTTGTGCTTACCAATCGGAATTCGTGAATTCTGCATCCGCCGCTGTAGGAAAGTGTAAATGTGATGATATCACCCCGGATCGTTGCGTCCTCCATAACAAAAAAGGCGGTCGGCCAGTCGGGCAGTTCCGGCAGGACAATGCACATTGGTACTTCGACGGAATCGCTATCATCATCGTTTTCCATAGTGTATTCTCCCATCCCCGGCATTGTTAACACCGCAGTGCTCCGAACATCTTCCCCGCTTTTCTGATCGGCCGCCGGATTCAGCGTTTGTTCCTCACAACTGAAAATAATCAGCGCCAGTAATGGCGCAACGAACTTCACCATTTTGGTCTTCATGGTGGTTACCCTCCAATATTGATTTGATTAATAGCTTAAAAGAACGGTTGATCTTAATACCTCATCAACCACTCTTATTTTCCTTAATTCCGGGCGTGTTTCGTCCTGGTGCGTCTTACCGGAAGCCCCGGTCGGATTTGATTCCTGCGACGTGGTGCATTTATTATCACCTCCCTTTACAGTTTGTTGAACCCATATTGAAACCGAATGGGAATTGACACCTCCGGGCTATATAGTTAGTGAGGGGAGCACGCGTGTTTTTTTCTCAATTTTGCGTTGAAACCGGAATAAAAGCAGGTATCGTACTTCAATTTTATATCTATAGCTGTTTCATGGAAGTGTTATTCAGTATCAATCCGCATGTCCTCCGGGATTCATCTTGATTCTGCAAAAATCTACACAATCAGAAGACCGTTTGTCTAACGCTGGCGGATGAAATATTAGCGGTAGTGTATGATTTTGGATTTGATTTAGCTGAAAAGAGGAGTTCGGTAGCAGAGATCTTATTTCTCGAGACAAATTTTGACTTGACAAACGCCCCTATTGTTTTATATTTTCAAACCCGACTAAAGTAGTCGGATTTGTGTTTGAAATAGTTTTGCACGGATTCTTGCACAAACAACCGAAAAAAGAGCATAAAATTAAATAACAAAGAGGTGTTTAACATGGTCGGCACTGAAGTCAAAGTAACCGTTACCGATAAAGCGCTGAGCCAGATTCGGCGGATTATGGAGTCGGAAGGCAAAGCCGGCTACGGCCTGCGCGTCGGCGTGAAATCCGGGGGCTGCTCCGGGCTGAGCTACTACATGGAATTTGTCGATAAACCCCTGGCCAACGATCACGTTTTGGAATTCGGCGACGTGAAACTGTTCGTGGATATATTCAGCGGGATGTACCTGAGCGGCAGCGAGCTGGATTTTACCGACGGGCTGAACGGCTCCGGGTTTGCCTGGCATAATCCCAACGCCGCCCGCAGCTGCGGTTGTGGGCAGTCTTTCTCTGCGTAACTTAGAGAAGGGAAAAGAGAAAAGGAAAAAGGTATAAGGAACAGGGGAAATAAGGAAAAGATATGCCTGAAACCATCACGCCCAAGGCGATAACATTGGATATTAGCGATTTTTTCGAGAACGGCATCCTGCGGGAGAGCAGCTTCCGGGAAAAGGTGGCCGCCATCGACTGGGAAAAGGAATATAAAGATGCGAAGGTCATCATCAAGGGCTGCGACCGGGTTCCGGTTCCCACCTGGGCCTACCTGGTTCTGGCGGCGCACCTCGCTCCCCACGCCCGGCGCATCTTCTGGGGAGAGCCGTGCAGCGCGGTGCCGGTTTACGTCCGCCCGGCCTGATGACTTTGCCGGGGAGGAGTGCAAAACTTCAGTTTTGCATGTGTAAATGTCCATCCCGGCCTGCCGGAATGGCGCTCCAATCAAAAACCAGCTTCAAGCCTGCCGGGCACAGCCGCCCTTTTTAGAACCCAAATTTAAAACAGCCCGGTAATATTGCCCTGCTCATCCACGTCCATGTTGACCGCCGCGGGATACTTGGGAAGCCCCGGCATCAGCATCATGTCCCCGCAGATGATTACCAGGAACCCCGCCCCTGCGGAAAGTTCCGCATCCGTCGCCGTCAGCGTCCAACCTTTGGGAACGCCGATTGCGCGGGGGTTGTCCGAGAGAGATCCCTGGGTCTTGGCAATGCAAACCGGCAGACTTCCGTAGCCCAGGCTCACAAATCGCTCGATCTTTTTCCGGGCGCGCTTTTCCAGGTAGATATCATCCGCCCGGTAAATCTCCCTGGCGATGGTGCGTATTTTTTCTTCCACCGGAAGCTCAAGATCATAGAGAAAACGCGGTTGGGGGTGAGGATTCGAATCGGCAAGTTGAACGACTTTTTCCGCCAGATCCACCGCCCCGGCGCCTCCCTTTACAAACGCTTCGTGAGGAGCGCATTCCACTTCCTCCTTCCGGCATAATTCCCGGATGTGGTCGATTTCTGCCGCGGTATCGAACGGGAAGCGGTTGATCGCCACGACGACCGGTGCGCCGAACTTCTTCATATTTTGAATGTGCACGGCAAGGTTTTCCAATCCCTTTTTGAACGCCTCCATATTCTCTTTTTCTAAAAGCGATTCCGGTTTATCCGCCACCCCGCCGTGATATTTTATGGCCCGGCAGGTAGCGACAATGGTCACCGCGGAGGGCCATATTCCCGAAGCCCGCCCCACGATATGGAAAAATTTCTCCGCGCCCAGGTCCGCGCCGAAACCGCACTCGGTGACCACGTAGTCCGCTAACTTCAGCCCGATTTTATCCGCCAGCACGCTGTTCGTGCCATGGGCGATATTGGCGAACGGCCCGGCATGGATGAGCGCCGGGGTGTGCTCCATGGTTTGCACCAGGTTGGGCATAATCGCTTTGTTCAGAATAACCGCCATGGCGTTGTTTGCCTGCAACTCCTTTGCTTTCACAACTTGCCGGTCATGGTTATAGCTCACCACAATTTCACCTAAGCGTTTTTTCAAATCCGCCCGGGAATCGGCCAGCGCCAGGATTGCCATTACCTCCGAGGCCGCGGTGATCACAAAACCGGATTCCCGGGGAACCCCGTTAACGCGCCCGCCCAGGCCGATGACGATCTGCCGCAGCGAACGGTCATTCATATCCATGGCCCGCTTCCAGAGGATATTGGTTACGTCGATACGGAGGTCATTTCCTTTGAAAATATGGGTGTCCAGCATAGCCGCCAGCAGGTTGTGCGCGGTGGTAACCGCGGGAAGATCGCCGTTAAAATCCAGATTGATCCGTTCCATCGGGAGCACCTGGGCGTGGCCGCCGCCGGTAGCGCCGCCTTTGATCCCGAAGACCGGGCCTACCGAGGGTTCGCGCAGGGTGATGATCGCCTTTTTCCCGATTTTTGCCAGCGCCTGCCCCAACCCGATAGCCGTTAACGTTTTACCCTCGCCGTGCGGGGTTGGGGTCATGGCGGTTACCAGGATCAGTTTGCCGTCCGGCCGCGCGGAAAATTTTTGCAGCGTTTCCAGGCGGATTTTCCCGGTGTAATTGCCATAAAGCTCAATATCATCATCGGTAATGCCGGACTCGTCCAGCAGATGGCGAATATGGCGCAGCTTTTTGGTTTGGGCAATTTCGATTGAAGGTGTAGTTGACATAAAACCTCCTTTGCGGTCAGGTTTTTAGTCGCACAAGGTATGATCAGACAGTTAAGGGAGCCAGAAAAAAATAATGTACCCAACTGAGCGCACAGAGTGATTGAAACACATTAGCGTTCAGTGGTACAATAAAAAGGGCGAAAGCCCTAAAATTTATTTTTTCCCGTTCTGGCTCACCACGTAATGGGTTTCCGTGGGGAAAGCCATTTCGATGCCGGCGTTATCCAGGTTGCGTTTGATGCCCAGATTCACCCGGTGAATGATCATCCGCCAGTCGGGCATGTTGGTAATCCAGTACACTACCTCCAGATCCAGCGAGTAAGCCCCGAAATTAATGAAACGCACTATGATATCCTCCGGGTCGGTTCCCTGCACGGATTTGACGGTGTCTCGCACGATGTCGATGGCCTCTTCCATGCGCTGTGCAGTAGTATCGTAGGTGAGACCGATATTCACCACCTCTCGCCGGGCCTGCCGGGTGGAAAAATTTTCGATAACGGAATCCGCCACTTTACTGTTGGGAATCACCACCGTGGTTGCATCGACGGTGCGCAGGCGGGTGCTGCGCAGGCCCACCTCTTTCACGGTTCCTTTCTGGCCGCTTATGTTTACAAAATCCTCGATCTGAAAAGGCTTATCCCAGAAAATCGTGAAGCCGCCGATAATATTTTTCACGGTATCCTGCGCCGCTAAGGCAATTGCCAACCCCCCGATTCCCAAACCGGCCAGCAGGGAGAGAATATCGTAGCCGAGGTTGGAGAGCACGATGATCAACGCTAACAGCAGCACCACGGTTTTGGCGGATTTGCGAAGAATCGGGAGCACCTGGTCATCCAATTTGCTGCCGGAGCGCTCGGTAATCGGTTCGACGTATTTTTTCAGCAGCAAGTCGATAAAGCGGAGCAACACCCAGGTAAGGGTAATCGAAATCAACACAAAAACAATGTTGTCAAAAAATTGCTGCGCCGCTTCATTGAGGGTAAGAAAGAGCTGCCCGACCCAGAATCCGATGGCCACGATCAGCACCACCAGCGGTTCCTCGACCAGGTCCACCAGGTAATCGTCGAATTTCGATTGGGAAGCGGCCGCTAACTTATGCAAAACGTTTTTGAAGATATAGTAAATGACCTTTCCGGTTATGATTGCAATGACCAGCGACCCGAAAAAGAGCAGATACTGCCACACGGTATTGCCGAAAAAAACCGACTCTAATATCTGATTAAGCGTTTCCATATTCAGTCTCCGTTCACTTAATAAACTTGTCAATCAACATCAAGCACCAGCGCCGGCGCGGCCCGCTCCATGGGGGCGCCGGCAGGCTGTCTCGCAACAGGCGCCGGTGGTAAGGTAAAAACATATCCGGCGGAATGAAACCTTCTCTTGAAAATGTTCCGGAATCATTCTGCAGCTTTTCCAAACCGGCAATGATTTCGTAATGCAGATCGAGGAAATCTATCGCCGCAATGAACCGGGTTTTATGGGATTTTGCAGAAGCGCCCCGGCGGATTCGGGTCTAAACCGGCTTGAGATAGCGAAGGGCGCGAATTGAATGGCGGGATGGCTAAATGGTTGGATTGTTACATGGCTGAATGGTTGGGGGGGTGGAGGAATTTTCTTCCCCCCGGAATGCAATCAACCACCCAACCATGGTAGTACTATACTAATGAATGCTCCTTGCTGCAGCGACCCCGCTCCTCGCGGGGTCGTACAGTGCGACAAGCATCCCTATTTTTTAGCAATCAGTTTTTTCAAATCCGACTGGTCCGGTTTCAGCAGTTCCTTCACCCGGGCGCTGTTGACGGAAGCGACGATGATATCCCCGATCTCGGTGTTGACTTCCTCGAAAATACCCAATTTTTTCATGGAGCGGGTCTGCATCTGGTTATCCTCCGTGGGGGTCACGTAGTGGATGGAAACCGCTTTGTAACGGTGAATCAAGAACAGTTGCATCAAGGTCATCAACCGTTTTTGGCGGAATTCCAATTTCAGGGTATTTTGATCCCGAACCGAGAGGATGTGCCGTTCCCGGCGGTCCTGAATGGGCGCAAAGATGACGTTGGCCAGCTTGTTCCGGGATTCGTCCAGCACCCGCAGCTCCAACAATTCCGACCCTGCCGCGACGGGGCGCAACTGCACCCGCAAAGCCTCCTTGATTTCGTAATGCTTCGCCCACAATTCCAACCAGCCTTCCAGCAGTTTCGGGGGAACCTCGGTTTGCACTAAGTGCTGGAATTGGGTGGACCCTTTGCCCATGGCCACGGTGGTGGCGGTGCGCCCGGAGGAGGCGGCCAGCGCACCGTCCAGCCGGTCGCCGCCCACCAGGGTCTGGGCGGTTCGATAGGGGGAATCGATCAGCCGGATGCGGCGCTGAATTTTCGCCAGCGCTAACATTCCGTCTTGCTGCAACGCGCTGGCGAATTCTTCCGCCGCCAGCCCGTCGATCTGGTGCCCGCCATAAGTGATGAAGTTGAAAACAAAACCCATTTTCCCTAATTCTTTGGGGAAATTGCGCATTTGTTCATCGTTCATGCCGGTGGTATCCCAGTTGAACGAGGGGGAGAGGTTGTAGGCCAGCATCTTTTCCGGGTACACCGCGTGGATGGCGTCGGCAAATTCTTTGGCGTCGTGCAGGTCCGCGGTTTTGGTCTCCATCCAGAGAATGTCCGCATAGGGCGCGACGGCCAGGGATTTGGCGATGGCGTAGGGAATTCCCCCGCGAACCTGGTAGTATCCTTCCGGGGTTCGCGCCAACTCCCAGCTCCAGGGCGCGTCGATGCCCATTTGCCGGGCTTTTTTACGCGCTTCGTCATAAGAAGCCTGGCCGGCAAAGCGCTGCCACTCTTCTAAGCTCACATCGAATTTTACGCCTTCTTCCAGGTGGAATTTCATGCGCTCGGCCACCGCTTCCGCGTAGGTTTTAAGCCCCGCGGCCGCTTCCCAGGTTTCCGCAAATTTGCCGTTCAACTGCTCGAAGGTTTTCTCCAGGTTTAACTCTTTATTCTCTTTCAGGGCGCTGATTTTTTCATCAATCAGGGAAAGCAATCCCGATTCTTTCAACCAGGCGTTTGCGGCCTCATATTCGGCGTCGGTTACTTTGTAGAGCAGATGGCCGTTGATCTCCCGGATTCCTTTTTCATAGAACCGCTTCATCATGGCCAGGTAGCAAATTTTATAACCGGGCACTTCCAGGTTGGTAGCGCCTAAAATGAAGGGATGATCGCGCTCGTCGGTGTTGCTGTCCAACAAATTTGCCGCCTCCGCGTCGGTGCGCGCCACGATGATGCCGGGCACTTTCATAATATCCAACTGAAAGCGGGCGGTGTTCAGACGTTTGATCTGCTCATCCACGGAAACCAGCACCTTGCCGCCCTGGTGGCCGCATTTTTTGGTGCCCGGGCGCTGGTCTTCGATGTGGTAGCCGGAAACGCCCGCTTCCACAAAGCGGCGGATCAGGTTGCGCACCTGGGCGTCGCCGCCGTGGCCGGTGTCCGCATCGGCGATGATGAAGGGGCGGTAATCGATTTCCGGGGCGTTTTCGCGCTCCTTTTTACTCATGCGCGCCCGGGCAAAATACTGGTTCTTATCCGCCACCAGCAGCGCCCGCACGATCACCTCGGCTTCGTCGGGCACCTGGCTCAGGGGATAACTGGCCAGGTCCGCGCCCTGGTCTTCGGTGGTGGAGCCTTTGGCGGAGGTCGCCCAGCCGCCTAAGTAAATTCCCTTGATGCCCTGGCGCTTCATGGTTACCGCCTGGCCGGGGGAGTAGGGGCCAAAGGTGGTGATGGCCTCGCCCCGGGCAAACAGTTCTCTCAGCAGTTCATAGAATTCCCGGGAGGCGTTTTTGGCAATGGTGTAATCGCTGTGAATGGTTCCGCGCTGCTCCACCACCTGCCGCACGGAATAAAGTCGGGTAATTTCCTTGAACCGGGAGCCGGCAAACCACTCCGCGGTATCGCGCACTTCTTTTTCAAAGGCATCCATGACATTCTCCTTGGTCGGTTAATAGCTTTTATTTTGCCACAAATTTACACAGATGGACACGGATGAATCAGGAAATCGCTCATAATCTGCGTAAATCTGCATGAACTTTAGGCGCGCCGTTTCTCTGTGGCATATTGCACAATGATTGTTTTAACACTCCTCTACCCTTTCGGCCCCTTGACCACACCCTCAAATATAGATTCTCCAATAGAAATATGGTATAGGAGATAAAAACTTTTCCGATCTGAGAATTCAAAGTAATGATAAAATTTTGATGATTAGTGAAATCTACTTTTGCATATTAAATTTAACCTTTAAAAATGGTTTAATTTTGGAGAAGAGATTTGCCAAAAGAAAGAATCGATTTAGACGGAAAGACCTGGCTACAATATTCGATCTCAATCTGGTCGGATATTCGTAAATCCTCACAGGAAAACGGGCTGGCGCATCCGGCTATTTTTCCTACCATGTTGCCTGAAAGATTAATCTCGATTTACAGCCATGAAGATGACTTAATATTCGACCCCTTCGCCGGAAGCGGCGCCACATTAATTGCCGCCAAAAATTTGAAACGATTTAGCAAAGGCATTGAGTTGTCCGATGATTTTATAAAACTTTATAAACAACGAACCAACAATTTGAATCTATTCCATGAAGAAAAATATGAGCCTGTGCTCATCAAAGGGGATGCAAGAGAATTATGTAAGTGGATAGAAAAAGATTCTGTTCAGTTAACCATAACTTCTCCCCCGTATTGGGATATATTGAATCAGAAAAGAACCGCGGATTATAAAGAGATACGAAATTATAGTGACGTTGAAGCAGATTTAGGCAATATTGAGTCTTATGAAACATTCCTGGACACTTTAAAAAGCATTTTCACACAAATCTACCATGTTACAAAGAGTCAGGGCTACTGCTGCATTGTGCTGATGGATTTGCGAAAAAAAGATAAATTCTATCCATTTCACATGGATACCGTTGATTTCATGTCCGACATAGGATTTACTTTAGATGACCTGATTATTTGGGACCGGCGACAGGAGTATAACAATCTCCGCCCATTGGGTTATCCCTACGTATTCAGGATCAACAAAGTCCATGAATTCATCCTCATCTTCCAAAAATGCAAATAACCATTCTTCAAAATTCCGACGAGAGCTTCTACCAGGCGATTGAAGAAGCGCTTGGATGGGCAAATAGTTTATATGTAGGAGTCGCCTATGCTTCCTATGGCGCCTTTAATTTTTTGAAAAGCCGGTTTGAATCGTTCTTGCGAAGTAATGGCAAATTAAGGGCGCTTTTCGATATTGAAGAATTTATTACCGAGAAGAAACTGATAGAAGAGCTTGCTACCATTCCGGGGGATTCGGAGTGCAAAGTTTTTATCAAACCGAAAAACAGCCATCCATTTTTACGCGGGCATTACCATCCCAAGTTTTACCTCTTTTATAACGATGAATACTACCGGGTAATAATTGGCTCTTCAAATTTTACTTTAGGTGGGATCAAGTATAATATAGAATGCAATTTGAGTATATATGGCCAGCAGGACCACCTGTTTTTTGAGTTCTACAACTTCTTTAGCGAACTCTGGTCGGCGGAGTACGCAATCAATGTATTGAACCATGGCGATCTTTTGGATGCCTATCAGCAGGTATTCACGAAAAATGTAAAGGAGACCGAGAGCAAGAATAAAAGACTTCAGCGACTTAGAAAGAAGATTCAAACAAAAGCTGATCATATCATTAAGTCGAAAAAAGATATTTTAAATGAAGAATTTGCTTATCTGCTGGGGTTGATAAGCGGGAACAGTAAAATCGATTTCAGAAAGCGAAAAGTTGTCATCGACTTGCAACGGGGGCTTGCCAATAAAGGAAAAGAATACGAGGGGTATTACTACAATCCAGATATTAGTGATTATAAAATTTCGCAATACGATGCCCACAAAAAAGATGTGGACAGGATTACCGAAAATGTGAGCCTTTTGATTAAACATTTGGGTACAAATGACCGGCTTTCAACCAATCATGCCGGAGGCTATCATTTTCAAATCATATTAGAATTCGATAAAAACTCCGTTATTCTAAAAGAGCTTAAAACCTTAGATATTCCTATCAGCAAAAGCAAGGTCGCCGCCTTTGTCCCGAAGAGTATTTTAGAATCGAATGATAAAAAACTCATCGGTTCTTTTATAAAAGGCTACTGTGATTTGAGAAGCAGAATCAGCGTCGGCGATGGAATTTACTCAAATGTTAATGGCAAACGCGTTTATAGCCTTCTCAGAATGGGAATCAGCTTTCCGCATAATGCTGATGAATTACTTGATGATTTCCAAATCTTATTAAAAAAAATTGGATTAGAAGAAGGCGTACACGTTACCGATCCTTCACGCCGCTCACGAGAAAATCTTATCAGAATTGACGTAAGAAATGTGCCGTACGAATTATTAGGAACGCACTGGAGGCGCATCTTTCTGAAGGATTTTGTTCAATATATGATAAGAAAGAGCCAAAAAAACAACCCCAATTCAGCCTGATATAATCCTTTTCGCCGCCGCAACCAGGGCGGCGTTGCTCTCTGCGTATGCGCCATCCGGCAGGGTAAGCACGTCTTCGAAACCAACCCGGGTATCATAGCCCCGCTCCGCCGCTAACTTGATGAACTCCCAGGCCGTCGCTCCCGATCCGTGAAGCAGCCGGGGCAGGGGCGTTCCCATTTTATCCAGAACTGCTTCTATTTCAAGAATCGTGGCCGGCGCTTCCGGCTCCTCTCCCGGCTCGATGAGCACCCGGAGACAGCGCCCGGCCAGCCCGCTTTCTAATAAAATTTCTCCCGCCTTTGCATCCCACACTCCCGCTTCCACCCCCACGCCTTTTTCCCAAAGCAGTTTTGCAACCTCCACCGCGCCGGGTTCATCCATGTTCACGGAAACGAAATCCGGTAAAACGTTCCAGGCGCGAATGAGAGCAAGCCGCTCCTGAACATCCGGCACGATCCACTCCCCGGTGCTGATCCCCACGGGAACGCCGGGGCAGGCGGCGCGGATGGCCTGAAGCGCCGCGGCCAGGTCGCCCGGCGCGAGGCTCTCCTTCCCCTCCGCATTGCGCACGTGCACGTGCACCGCGCCGGCGCCCGCTGCGACGGCGAATTTAGCTTCCCGGGCCTGCTGCGCCGGGGTCATGGGAATCGCCGGATGGTCTGCCGGCGTTCGCGTTCCGTTGAGGGCAACTTTGAGGAGCATAATATCTCTCGCAATTTTCAAGTTATACTTCAGACGGTCAATCCCGGCCATATGCATAGGCGTAAACCTAAGAGGACTCGTCAACAATTTTAGATCAAAAACTGGAGTTTGGGAACGAGGCCGATACTCGAATGTTCACCAAAAATGCTAAGGTTTACGCCTAGGCGGCCAACCAGGATATATTTTCTCGCAAAGACGCCAAGCCCCCAAAGTATTAAGAAATTCGAGTATTCCTTTGCGAGCTTAGCGGCTTTGCGAGAGATAAAAAGCTCAGTTATGACCTCTTTCAGTAAAAAAACGGGCTGATTCGCTCTCTCCGGCTATCGCCAATTGGGGGAATTTCACTCTTTCCACTTCCCATCCGCGGTATAGCGGTTAAAATCGAACACATATTTCCACCAGTTATTCTGCCGCCCGTCCTCATTAATGCCCGGCGCTTTGGGCAGGTGGGAGAACCACCAGCGCATGTAGTTCAGGTGATAATTCGGCCCGCCCCAGGTCTCGCAGGAAACTTTCGCGGTCTTGCCGGCCAGGTTGGGATAGTTCAGCCAGTCATCGGCGCTGCTCTCCACTTCCCGGGGATTGGCGTAGTCGTAATCTTTCTCCCCGTTGGGAGGATAGTGGCAGGTTCCCACCGCGGCCACCCCGTTGGATTGATGGGCGTTGGCGGCGAAACGCGCCCAGTTTGTGGTCAGTTTATCCACCTCCCAGCCGCCGTAGATGCGCTCCATGCTGGATTCGGTGCGGTGGGAGAGGTTGTGCATCATCTCCGCCACCCCGCGCTCGTAGCTGAACCCCATGATCGCAAAGGGGCGGGAGGCTTCCATCGAATCGTACACCCCGCCGTTGATGTAAAACGCGCCCGGCCCGGCCATAGCCGATTCCCAAAATCCGAAATAGGGCGCCCCGAAAATCCACAACTCGTCGATCTCCCCGCTGTCGATGCGCGGAACCACCCCGTAAGTTTCTAAGAGCAGGGGATAATCGCTGCCGTCGGGCTGGTGGCAGGTTTCGCGGTTCTCCCAGCACTCTTTGAAGGTTTCGGGAGTGTACACAAAGCCGTCTTCCTTCACCGGGAAGGCGTTTACGTCGCGCCATTCCACGATTTTGTAACGGATGAATCCCCCGCTGGCCTGCTGGATTTCCTTCATGTAACCCTCCGCCAACTGGCGGGGATCGTTCCATTTATAGACCTGGTGCAGCGGGCGGTTGCCTTCGTTGGGGATAAGGGGATCGAGGTTGATGACCAGAACTTTGATTTCTAAATGATCATTACCAGACAGGGGTGTTTGCTGACTTTGATCGCCTGCACAGGTACAGAGAAAGAAGAGAATTATTGGGTAGCTTGCCACTTTCAGCGCATTCAAAAGAGAGGATAAATTCATCACAGAGCCTCCATTGCAGTTGTGTAATTGCACTGCCAGTCATCTAATTTTTGGAGTTTATCAACAAAACCGGAGAATATCAATACAAATTGTTAACGCTAACAATTTGTATTGTCTATCTCCCCTTCGTTGTGTATTTTCTCCCCTGGCAATCAACGGCGGATCGAAACCAATTCCGGGGCGGCAGATGCGATCAATCGCTGCATTCCTTTATTTTTTGCTCCTGGCGATTTTCATGCTCCTCGCCTCTCCGCTCTTCGCCCAACAGAAAATCACCCTGCGGGTGGCGAATTGGGCCGGGGCGGACGAGGTGAAGTTAGAGGAGCGTATCGCCGCGGAGTTCATGCAGCGCCACCCTAACGTGAGCGTGTCCATCGAATCCATCCCCGCCAATTACAAGCAGAAAATCCTCACCTCCATCGCCGCCGGGAACGTGGCCGACGTGTTCCTGCTCGACAGCCCCATCATTCCCGCGCTGTTGAATAAAGGGGTGCTGGTGGATCTGAAACCATATCTCGCCGAAGGCGGCATCGATCCGGAAATTTTTTTCCCCAACGTGCGGGAGATTTTCGAGAAAGGCGACGCCCTCTACGCCATCCCCAAGGATTTCACCCCGATCATGATGTATTACAACAAGCGCATGTTCGACAAAAACGGCGTGCCTTACCCGCCCAAAGATTGGACCTGGGACGACTACCTGCGCATCGCCCAGCAGCTTACCCGCGACAACGACGGCGACGGCCAGCCCGATCAGTTCGGCGCGGTGTTCCAGAATTATTTCTTCCTCTGGCAGCCCTGGATCTGGATGGCCGGGGGCGACGTGATGAACCCCGCGGGAACCTCCGCGCTGGGCTACTTCAACTCCCCGGAGACCGAGCGGGCCATGCAGTTCCAGATCGATCTGCGCAATAAATACAAGGTAGCGCCCGGCTTTACCGGCAGCACCACCGGCGAGGGGGAAAGCGCCGCCGGGGGAACCACCGGGATGTTCTACTCCGACCGGTTGGGGATGATCTCCAGCGGGCACTGGTCGCTGGTGAACTGGAAAAAATATATGCTGACCGGGGAGCTGGATATCGGGGTGGCGCCCCTCCCCTACCCCAAAGACGGCAAAAAGGCCAACGTGATCTATGCCGCCGGCTGGTGCGTGCCGAAGATTACTCCCAACCGGGAGTGGGCGATCAAACTGGCGCTGTTCCTCGGCGGGGAGCTGGCCGCGCGCATCCGCTCGGAAATGGCCATCGGCATTCCGGCGATCCAAACCGTGGCGGAGGAGCAGGTCGCCAGCGATCCCTACGGGCTGGAGCAGGTATTTTTGGATGAAGCGCCCTACGGGCGGCAGTCCTGGGGCACGGTGATCGACGAATTCAGCCGCATCGAGACCATCACCCAGCAGGCCGTGGAGCAGGTGTTAGTGGGCGGGCGGGACATTCACCAGGCCTTTACCGAGGCGGCGCAGACCATCGACGAGGAGTTAGAACGCGCCGCCAAATATTCCGGCGAGGTAACGGAGCTGAAGGGCAACCGCGAAATTATCGGTTTCCTGATCTTCGTCGCGGCGCTGGCGGCGCTAATCGCAGCGGCTTTCTACCTTTGGAATTCCCGCCGGGAGCGGTCGCCATTGGCGCTCGGTTACACATTCCTGGCCCCTTCGTTCATCGTTTTATTGGTGTTCATATTCACCCCGGTGTTCTTCTCGCTCTACCTAAGCTTTCACCAGTGGAACGTGGTGGCGGCCAACAAGCCCTTCGTGGGGCTGGAAAATTTTAGCCAGTTACTGCGCGACCGTACCTTCTGGAATTCTTTCAAGAATACCCTGATTTACACCCTGCACGTGCCGGTGGGCATGGCCATTTCCCTGTTCATCGCCATGCTGATGAACCGGAAAATTCGCGGGGTCAACCTCCTGCGCACCATTTTCTTCCTGCCCAGCGTGGCCTCCTTCGTGGCGGTGGCGCTGGTGTGGCAGTGGATGTATCACCCGGAATTCGGGCTGCTGAACTACCTGCTCAGCTTTTTCGGGGTGGAGCGGATCGGCTGGCTTTCGGATCCCAACCTGGCGCTGGTTTCGGTGATGATCCTGAGCGTGTGGATGGGCATCGGCTACCAGATGGTGATCTTCCTGGCCGGCTTGCAGAGCATTCCGGAGGAGCTTTACGAAGTGGCGCTTACCGAGGGAGCCAGCGCCTGGCAGCGGTTTCGCTATATCACCCTGCCGCTACTCAAACCGACCACCTTTTTCGTGCTCATCACCTCGGTGATCGGCTCCTTCCAGGTGTTCACCTTAGTGTACGTGATGACCCAGGGCGGCCCCCTGCGCGCTACCGACGTGGTGGTGTTCCACATCTACAAAAACGCCTGGGATTACCTGAAAATGGGCTACGCCTCGGCCATTTCCTGGGTGCTGTTCATCGTCATCATGCTGATTACCTGGGCGCAGTTCCGGTTTATCGGGAAGGGCGTGGAATATCGGTGATGTAATACGATGTAATGCGATGTGATGTAGAGATGTCGCATGCAACGTCTCTACCAAAATATCCAAAAATTAAAAGTAACTATTCAGGTTTTTTGCCACAGAGTTCACAGAGAGCACAGAGATATGGAAAAGTGCGTTAAACAAACCCCTTTATTAGAAAAAAATGTTCCTCTTAAATTCTTTCTCTGTGACCTTTGCATGGTGAGTTTATCGAACCATGTGGCTGAATAGTAACAATTAAAACACAAAACCCCAAATGTTGTCAAAAAACCCTATTATCAAATCCATCCGCAAATTGTTCCTCTACGGCTTTCTGTTTTTGTTAGCCCTCTCCATGCTCGCCCCGTTTCTCTGGATGGTGCTTAGCTCTTTTATGAGCGAGCTGGAGATGTTCAGCTTTCCCCCAAAATTGCTGCCGGAGAAGCTGCGCTGGAGCAATTATACCGAGGCGCTCACCCTGCTGCCCTTCGACCGCTTCTTTTTGAATACGATTGTGGTGACCCTGTTCGCGGCGGCGGGGCAGTTGCTCACCTGCTCCATGGCCGGGTACGCCTTCGCCCGGCTGCGCTTCCGGGGAAGGGATAAAATTTTTGCCCTCTACCTTTCCACCATGATGATCCCCGCCATCGTCACCCTGATTCCTTCTTACCTGATCATCAACGCCTTCGGCTGGATGGACAGCTACTGGGCGATTTTCACCCCCCTGCTCACCAGCGTGTGGGGAATTTTTCTGCTGCGGCAGTTTTTCCTTACCATCCCCCGGGATTACGAGGACGCCGCGCGCATCGACGGCGCTTCGGAGTGGACCATTTACTGGCGGGTGATCCTGCCCCTCTCCACCCCGGCGCTGGGCACTCTGGCAATCTTCGCCTTCATGGCCTCCTGGAAGGATTTCCTGTGGCCCCTCATCGTCACCTCCCGCAACGACATGCGCACCGTGGAAGTGGGCATCGCCATGTTCCACAGCCTGCACGCCAGCAACTGGCAGTACCAGATGGCCGCCGCCGTGGTGGTCATGCTGCCCATTGCGTTGATCTTCTTCTTCACCCAGAAATATTTTATTAAGGGGATTACCCTCTCGGGATTGAAAGAATAACCCTTCGATACGCGATTTTAAAAAACAAAATAAACATACAGGAACTCCCAAATGCCCAAAGCCTGGGTGTACATTCTCAAATGTTCCGATGGCTCTTACTATGTCGGGAGCACAATGAGCCTGAAAAAGCGATTGGCTGAACATCAAAATGGAGAGGGCAGCGAGTGAACGAAAATGCGGCTTCCGGTGGAACTGGTGTTTTCCCAGGAAATGCCGGACAAGAATCAGGCCTATTTGATTGAACAGCAGATTAAAAAGTGGTCGAGAGCGAAGAAGGAAGCGTTGATAAACGGCAAGTGGGATTTGTTAAAATACCTGGCGAAAAAACCGAAATTTCGGAAATGATGCCGCGCCCTTCGCACCCTTCGATACGCGATTTTAAAAAACAAAATCGCTACTCAGGGTGCTGCGCGGGGGTGAAGCGTGAAAGGTTTTGCCCGATGGTGAAGAAGGAAGAAGGGCAGCACCCTGAGTAGCCGCCGGTAGTTTCGGCGGCGTATCGAAGGGTGCTATCCTAAAACACTCATTCAAAGGAGACTCTGAAAGTGGAAAAGTTGGACATTCTCGAGTATTTATCCCGCAAAGATAAATGGTACCTCGGCGGGGGGAACCGGCTGCTGTGGGCCCCGCCCTTTCCGAAGTTTCTCGACTGGCCGGGATTTTGGGACCCGGCACAATATTACAATTATCCCTTTGCCCCGGTATTTACCTTCAGCCTGTTGGATGAAAACGGCAGGGAGATTCCCCTGGAGTTCCGCAAGCGGGATTGGCAGCCGCAGCGGATTCTGCAAACCTATAAAACATCCGCGAAATTAGCGGTCAGCGAGCGCAAATCTTTGCTCCCCAACGACTGTCTGGCTTCGGATTTTACCATCGAGAATCTCTCCGGGCAAAAACGCAAGCTGCACTTGGTGCTGTGGACCGTGCAGGAATCCTTTCCCGCGCAGCAGAATAATTTTCTTACCGGGGTGGAATACCACGAGGGGGCGCTGCGCTTCCGCAAACATCTTCGCTATCGCGAACAGCCGGTGGTATATGAATTCGGCTGCGCGTTAGGGATGAACCTCCCGGTAACCTCCTTCAGCGTGAATCTCAGCGAAGGCGCCGTCAATACCCCGCGCTGGGATTACACCCCTTTTTACGAGCAGATCGATAGCGGCAGCCTGAATAACCGCATCAATGTTACCGGCACGGAGAATGACGGGCTGATCTACCTGGGCCTGCAGGCGGAAATCACCGTGGGGGCGAATTCGCAGACCAGCGTCACCGCCGCCTTTGCAGCCGCTGAGACCCCCGAAGAAGCAGCGGCGAACCTCTCCGACTCCCTCTTTCCGGCCTCGCCAAAGCCTACAAATCCCCTGAAATCGGCGGAAAAGCACTGGTCGGAATACTTCGCCGCCCTGCCTTATTTCGAGTGCTCCGATCCCTACTTGCAAAAGTATTACTGGTATCGCTGGTACGGGCTGCGGCTGTTCACCATCCGCGGCGGGGAGCACAATTATCCTTACCCGGCAATTTGCGAGGGGTTAGGCAGCTTCCGGGTGCCGATCACCTACAGCGCCCAGTGCCACATCCTGGAAACCCGCTGGATGGATCGCCCGGAGATCGGCCAGGGCAGCCTGCTGAATTTCATCCACAACCAGAAGGAGAACGGCAATTTCATCGGCCACGTCTATCCCCGCTGGCTGCACCAGGAGAGCTTTTATCACGCCAACTGGGCGACTATCGAGCAGATGAACCACGTCCATCCCGACGACGATTTCCTGCGCCGCATTTACCCGGGGCTGAAAAAATATTTAGAATATTTCGACCGCGAGCGCGACCGGGAAAACAGCGGGCTGTACGACATTCAGAACCACTACGAGACCGGGCAGGAGTACATGCACCGCTACGTGGCCGTGGAGGAGCGCGCCGACGGCATCCACTGGGGCGAAGTGTTCCGCCTGAAAGGGGTGGACGTGACGGTGTACATTTATGAGATCAAAAAAATGATGGCCCGGCTAGCGGAGAAATTCGGCTACGCCGGGGAGGCCCGGCGCTGGCGGGAGGGCGCGGAGAAAACCCGCGCGGCAATTTTAAGCGAAATGTGGCACCCGGAACTGGAGATGTTCAGCGACCTGGATCCCCGCAGTTGGCGGCGCACCGCGGTAAAAGCCGGGGTGTGTTTTTATCCCTACTTTACCGACATCGTCGATGAAAACCACCTCCCCGGCCTGAAAAAGCGCCTGCTCAACCCGGAAGAGTTCTGGACTCCCTATCCCGCGCCTTCATCCAGCGTGGACGATCCCTACTTCGACGCCGAGGCGCGCTGGAAGGGCAAGCGCATGAACTGCCCCTGGAACGGGCGGGTATGGCCGATGACCAACAGCCACCTCGCCGAGGCCCTGGCGGTGAGCGGCCTGCGCTTCAACGACGCCCTGCTCAAAGAGAAAGCGGTGGAATTCATCGCCAAATTCATTGGCATGATGTTCTACGACGGCGACCCCAACCGCCCCAACTGCTACGAGCACTACAATCCCTTCAGCGGCAAAGCCTGCATTTACCGCGGGGTGGACGACTACCAGCACTCCTGGGTGGTGGAGTTGATCATCAAATACCTGTGCGGCATCCAACCGCAGGAAGACGCCCTGGTAGTGGAACCGCTCCCCTTCCCCCTGAAGCGATTCGTGATCGAGCGGGTACCCTGGCGGGGCCGGCGGGTGAAGGTAGAACGCGCGGGGAATAAATTCTCCGTGTGGGTGGATGGGAAGCTGGAGGGACGGGGGAAGATTGGGGAGAGGGTGGTGATCACTCATATATGATCTTGAGCTTTAAGGTGATAGTCTTTATAAGACTGCCCGCATCATCCCCCGCGCAAATTCAATTTCATCGCTGTTGATGGTGTGCCCCATGCGGGGATAGAGCCGCAGGGTTACTTCCCCGCCCATTTTTTTCAATACTGCGGCGGTTTCTTCTACCCGCTCCCGGGGAATGTGGGGATCCGGGTCGCTGCACCCCAGGAACACCGGGGTACCCGCCAGGGCACCGGGATAATCGCGCGGGGTTCCCCCCGGGCCGATCAATCCCCCGCTGAAGCCGATCAACCCCCCGTAACGCCGGGCGCGGCGCGCCGCGAATTCCGTGGCCAGGCAGGCGCCCTGGGAAAACCCCAGGAGAAACACTCTCTCCGCGGGAAATCCTTTATCCTCTAATTCGGCGAGGATATCCGCAATCGCCTGCAAGCCGGAAGTGATCCCCGGCTCGTTCTGCGGAATGGGCGCTAAAAAGCTGAAGGGATACCAGGTATTCCCGGACGCCTGGGGGGCGAAGTACGCGAAATCCGGCTGGCCCAGCTCCGGCGCGAGGCTTATAATATCCCGCGCATCCGCGCCTCTTCCGTGAACCATGATCATCGCCGCCCTGGCTTGCTCCGGGGGCGCGCCGCTGTGCAGAACCGGCTGCCCCTGGTGAGGCCCGGCTGCGTTTCCGATATTTTGTTTCATCTATCAGCGCTTTCTATATTGTCATTCATAGTCATTTGGCTTTGCCGTCATTTAGCTTCGCTGTCATTAGCTTCGCTGTCATTGGCTTCGTTGTCATTGGGCTTTGCCGTCATTTGGGCAGGCTCACCGGGGGGAGATGTTCTTCGATCTCCCGGCGCTGCGGCTCTAACCAGGAAGGCAATTTCAAAGCGCTGCCCAACTCTCCCGGTTCCTCGTCGATTGCAAATCCCGGGGGATCGGTCGCCACTTCGAATAAAATTCCGCCCGGCTCCCGGAAGTAGATGGAGTGAAAGTAGTTGCGATCCCGCACCGGCGATACGGAATAACGCGCCTGCGCTAATTTTTCCCGCAGTTGCAGCTGCGCCTCATCGTTTTTGATGCGCCAGGCCACGTGGTGCACGACGCCCACCCCCATGGTTCCGCGAAAACCATCCGGCTGGTTGAGTATATCGACGATGGCTCCGGGTCCCCCCTCCCCCGCTTCAAAGCGAAGCCGGTTGCCCTCTTCCTTCAGGCGGCGGAATCCCAGGAGTTCGCTCATCAACCCGGCGGTGCGCTGGTAACTCTCCACGGACAGGGCGACGCTGTGAAATCCGCGAATGGCGTGCTCCCCGGGAGTTTCCCCGTTTTCCCAACCGGGGCGCTTTTCGCGCGCGGAAGCGACTAACTCTAATTCCAGGCCATCCGGATCGAAGAGGGTGAGCACTTCTTCCTCCCCAAACCGGGTGTACGGCCCGGCAAAGTGGATTTTCAGCTTTGCCAGCCGCTCCATCCAGTAGTCGAGGGAACTTCCGGGAATCGAAAATGCGGTGACGGTCAACTGCCCGTTACCCCGGCGGCCGCGCAATCCGGTATTTCCCCAGGGGAAGAAAGTTATGATCGAACCGGGAGCGCCGGCCTCGTCCCCGTAATAGAAATGGTAGGTGAAGGGATCGTCGAAATTAACGGTTTTTTTGACCATTCTTAATCCCAGCGCCCCTACGTAGAAGTCGATGTTCTTTTGGGGATTGCCGGCCATGGCGGTGACGTGGTGTATGCCGTGAACGTGAGGATTCATAGGTTAGCTCCAGTTCTGCTGCTTTGCCCAATCCTTAAACGAGGTCGGCTTTATGCCAAATTCTTTTGTATTTCCGGCGATGTCGGCATTGTAACCGACCCGGTCGAACCACTCCAGCATCATGGCATAATCTTCGCTGAATTTGCGCACTTCCGCGATGGGAAGCTGCACAAAATCGACTTTCTTGCCGGCTGCCTCGCTGAGGATTCGGGCGGTTTCCGGCATGGTAAGCGCGTCGCCGGCGATATCGATCTCGCGCCCGTTCAGCTCTTTATGCTTTTCAAAGGCGGCCAGGCCGTACTTTCCAATATCGTTCACAGCGATCATCTGTAAAGCCGTTTCGGGCTTAAGCGCTACCATTAACTGCCCCTGGTCGATGCCCGGCTTAAACCACGGCGACGCCAGGTTTTCCATAAAAAAGACCGGGCGGATGATAATATGAGAGGGGAAACCCAGCCCGCGCACCGTCTCCTCGATCCGCCATTTGTTCTCGAAGTGCGGAATCCCGGTGTTGCGATGGGCGGAGCCTACCGATGAGTACACGTAGTGTTGAACCCCGGCCTCTTTGGCAATTTTAGCGATACGTTTGCCCTGTTCTTCTTCTTTCTCCACCCCGGCTTCCCAGGTATTTTGAATCGCGAAGACGCCCCAAACGCCTTGCAGGGCGCGTTTCAGCGAGGCCTGATCATCCAGGTCGCTCTGAACGATGTCCGCGCCAAGTTTGCGAAACTCATGCGCTTTTTCGCTGTCCGGCTTCCGGGTCATTCCTTTTACGCGATACCCGCGGGCAAGAAGCTCCCGGGCCACGGTCCCGCCTTGCTGGCCGGTTATCCCTGTTATCAGAATAGTTCTTTCGTTTGCCATAGCTTTATTTCCTTTCAGTTGAAGTTAATTTATCCTTTTATCCTCTATCCCTTATCCTTTGCCCCTTATCCTTTCTTTCTTATCCAGGCTTAGCGGCCCGGCGCCGAAATAGAAGATCAACAACGCCGCCCCGGCCAGGGAAAGATTCTTCCAGAACATCGACTTATGAATGCGCAATCCTACCCTTCAGAGACGCGGCGCTAACCTTCTCCCCCGCGGCGATAAGGGCGCGGGCTTCATCTACTTTTCCCCAGACGTTCCAGAGCAACACCCCGCGCACCTGGCTTTCATCCAGGTAATAGAGCACCCCGGTATGGTACTTTTCCTGCCAGTCCGCCGCCACGTTGAGGCGGGAATCAAGCTCCCCGACCGCCTCGTAGCCGATCTCGAACATATCGGAATAGAACATGGGCGAATGGCGGAAATTCACCGGCTCCCCGGCCATGGAGCGCCCGGCTGCTTTTCCCATGGAATTGGCCAGGTCCTCGTGCTCCACCCGGCGGCGCGCGCCTAACGCCGAATCAAAAAAATTGGCGACATCCCCCGCGGCAAAAATATCCGGGTGGCTGGTGCGCAACGCCGCATCAACCAGGATGCCGTTCCCGGTCTCCAACCCGGCGGCTTCGGCCAGTTGCACGTTCGGGATAATGCCGATGCCGGCGACCACGCCATTGGCGGCAACGCGGCGGTTATTTTTGATGACTACTTCTAAATCCGCCCCGCGGCCTTCCAGATTCGCGGCCATTTCATTGGCCAGCACCTCAACCCCTTTTTGGCGATAATAATCATTCAAAAACGCCACCACGTCCGCGGGGAAAAGACGGTCGCAAATCCCCTTCTCCGGCATGATGATGGACACTTTTTTGCCGTTCATGGCCAGCGCCGCGGCAATCTCCGACCCGATAAACCCGCCCCCGATGACCGCGAAGGCATCTTCCCGCCCGGCCAAATCCCGCAGGCGCCGGTAACTTTCCAGGGTTCTCAGGTAGATAATATTGTCGCCGCCAAACGGCAGCCGGCGCGGCGTTCCCCCGGTAGCCAGCAAAAGCTTCTCAAACGTGTACGTCTCCCCCGTGTCATCCGTTACCTGCTTATGAGCCGGTTTCAGGGTTTTGGCAGTGCGCTGGAGATGAAACGTCACCCCCTCGCGGGAAACCGGGCGCAGGATGTCATCCATCTTTTTCTGCCCGGTCCACAACTGTTTGGAAAGGGGCGGGCGGTCATAGGGAGGGTCGCCTTCGGCGGTGATGACCCCGATCTCTCCGCCGGGGTCAACTTCCCGGATGCCCTCGACGGCGGAAGCGGCGGCCATACCCCCGCCGATGATCAGATATTTATAATGGAGCATAGTTTTCTCCTTCCTATCGGTTAAATAAAAAGTAAGAAGGTAAAAGTTTTCAGCGAAATACTTGTCCTGCTTTTTCCTTCTCACTTTTTCCTTTTTCCTTAAATACTATTCCAAAATCTCTAACTTAATCTCGATGGTCCCGGTTTTCAGTGCGTCTAACTGCGCCGCCGCTTCACGGGAGAGGTCTAAAATGATCCCCTTTTTACCGGCGTTGCGATCGTTGATGCGCACCTCCACGCTTTTGCCGTTGGCCATATTGGTCACCAGGCAAACGGTTCCGAAGGGCAGTGAAGGATGGGCGGCGGTCAGCTTTTTGGGATCATAAGGCTCACCGGTGGCGGTGTTCTTCCCGGCCATGTTGTCGCTGTAGTAATTTGCTTTGCCGAACTCCACCGCGCCGGCCAGGGATTTCTGCTGCGGTGGTTTTTTGGCTTCAGAGGGCTTTTCCGGCGCGGCCGGGGCCTGGGATTTTGCCGCCGGCGCTTCGCCTGCCTGCGCCTGGTCTGGCTTCGCAGCCGCCGCAATGACGGAGTCTTCGGAAGCCGGGGCAAGAGTGGTCTCGTGCCGGCCGGACGTCGCGGAATAGCAACCGGCCAGGCCGATCAATACAATGATCCCCCCCAACACCGCCGACGGTTTCGGGTTTTTCATGCCATTGCTCCTCTCATACGGGTTTGAAACACCATGCACTTTATCCGCGCAGCTTGTCTAACAGCGCATTTAACTGGCTTGCTTCCGCTTCCGCAAGGGTTTTGAAGCGGTCCTCCCACTCCGGGACTCTTTGATCCAGCTCCGCCAGCACCGCCAACCCCTGCGCGGTGATGAGCACATCTACCGCCCGCCGGTCCTCCGGGCAGGTGCGGCGCTCCACCAACCCCTTTACGCGCAGCTTTTCCACCAGCCGGGAGGCGTTCGACATGCGGTCCAGCATCCGCTGTTGCAGCAGGTTGATGGTCGCCGGGTTGGGGTGCTGCCCGCGCAGAATGCGCAGAATGTTGTACTGCTGGGGAGAAATTCCATAGGGTTTCAGGCGTTGGGCCTGCAATCCGTGCATCCAGCCGCCGGTGTACAGAATGTTCACAATCAGCTTCTGGTATTGATTATCGAACCTGGCTTGTTGGATTTCTTTTTCTAATTCCATCATTCAACCCGCGTTGTACACTCAATTCCTAAAATTGACATCCAAATATATGTATAGACATTTAATGTTGCAACAGTTTAAATAATGTTGCAACAGTTTAAAAAAATTCCCGGATTCAGCAGAGAACCGACTATCAACCTGCCGCGCCGGGTTAGCGATCCTGCCCGAGCAATTCCAGCATCTTTTCCACATCGGCAGTGGGCAGCTCGCAGGCGTGGGAGCGGCATACGTAGGCGGCGGCTCTGCCTTTCAGCGGCTTCATGGCCCGGATAAATCCGGCGATGCGACTGATTCCGGAATCCTTCTTCCCCACAGGCAGGAACAGCAGCACTTTGTTGGGGATAAAGCGCTGTTGAAGCGCCTGCGCCATCGCCCGGGTATCCTCCGCGCCCGGCTTTCCCACGATTACCACTTCGTAATTCGGTCCTACCGCGAAATCCAGCGCCAGCATCAAAAAGGTGTAACCCGCGGGATAGCGGCTCACGTTTGCGGAAAACGCCGCGCCGATCTGCGCCGCCCGCGCTTCCAAGCCGGTCTCCCCGGTAATCCGCGCCAGGCGCAGCAGGTTGAGCGCCATCACCGAGTTGCCGGAGGGAACCGCCCCGTCGTAGATTTCTTTTTTGCGCACCAGCAGTTCCTCTGCGTCATCGGCGGTGAAGAAGAACCCGCCCTCGCGCCCGTCCCAGAAGTGTCGCAGCACAATATCGTTCAACTCCACGGCGGCTTGCAGGTATTTTACCTCGAAACCGGTTTCGTACAATTCTAACAATCCCCAGATAAAAAAGGCGTAGTCGTCTAAGTAGGCCGGAATGGCGGTCTCTCCCTGCCGGTAACGGTGCAGCAAACGTCCCTCCGGGGTGCGCAGGGTTTGCAGGATGAAATCCGCTGCCCGGGCGGCCGCCGCGGCGTACGCCGGCTCCCCGAGCGCCTGCGCCGCCTTGCCCAGCGCCGCAACCATCAGCCCGTTCCAGTCGGTGAGGATTTTATCATCTTTGAGGGGATGAATCCGCCGCTCCCGCGCCGCGAACAACTTTTGACGCGCCTGTTCGATCCGCCGCGCCAGCTCCGCCTCGCTGATGGCGAGCTCTTTCGCGATTTTCGGAGAGGATTTGCGCAAATGGGGAATGTTCGTTCCGGTTTTCTGCCGGGCGGCTTCATCCAAAAAATTCCCATCCTCCCGGCAGTTGAATACCTTGATGAAAAAATCGCCCTCGCTTTTCCCCAGCGTTTTGCGGATTTCCGCATTGCTCCAGAGGTAAAATTTCCCTTCTTCGCCCTCGCTGTCCGCGTCTTCCGCGGAGTAGAATCCCCCCGCGGGGTCGGCCATGTCGCGCAATACGTAGGTTAGAATCTCCCGAACCGTGTCCCGGTATTCTTCCTTTCCGGTAACCTGAAAGGCTTCGGTGCAGGCCAGGGCCAGGAGGGCCTGGTCGTAGAGCATCTTCTCGAAGTGCGGCACCATCCAGCGCTCGTCCGTGGAGTAGCGGTGGAAACCGAAGCCCAGGTGGTCGAAAATTCCGCCCCGGCGCATGTTCTGCAAGGTGGTTTCGACCATTTCCAGGGCCTGCCGGTCTCCGCTGCGCCGGTAAAAGCGCAGCAGGTACATCAAATTATGGGGGGTGGGAAATTTGGGGCGGGCGTTGAATCCCCCGTAGCGGTGCTCGTAGCTCTCTTCCAATTGGCTATAGGCGATCTCCAGGATTTCCGGGTGCAACTGCCCCCCCGCGGGGCCGCCGCCAGTTTGCGAAAGCGCTTCGGTAATCTTCTGCGCCGATTCCAGCAGCCGGTCGCGGTCGCTTTCCCAAAGGTTTTTGATCTGCGGAATCAACTCTAACATCCCGTAGCGGTTGAAACGCCGCTCTTTGGGAATGTAGGTGGCGGCAAAAAACGGCTCTTTCGCGGGAGTCATAATGATGGTGAGGGGCCAGCCCCCGCTGCCGGTAAGCATCTGGCAGGCGGTCATGTACACGTCATCGACGTCCGGGCGCTCCTCCCGGTCCACCTTTATATTGATGAAGGTTTCATTCATCAGCGCGGCCACGGCGGAATCCTCGAAGGATTCATGCTCCATGACGTGGCACCAGTGGCAGGTGGAGTAGCCGATGGAGAGAAAGATCGGTTTATCCTGCGCCTGCGCGGCGGCAAACGCTTCCGCGCCCCAGGGATACCAGTCCACCGGGTTTTCCGCGTGCTGCAGCAAATAGGGGCTTTTTTCGTTGATGAGGCGGTTGGGTTTTTTGTGGAACATGGAAAAATCCTTTCCTTAGGAGAGAAACCTTTGAGGTCTTTAGCGTTTACGGCCTTTGATTATCCGGTACACCGAAATATCGGTTTTTCGCTGCTCGAATTCCACCGTTTCGGTGATTTTTTTATAGGAAAACCCCTCCCTTTTCAGGATTGCGAAAAATTCCCCCGCTACCGGACGGTTTGGCTCGCTCAGCCAGATTTCGCCCCCGGGGGCCAGCAATTTTCCGAAGGCGTCGATGAGCGGCCAGAAGAGGCGCTTTTCGTAGGCCAGGTCCGCGGCCAGGAGCGCGTCGAACTGCCGGTTCAGCGCGGGATTGCGCCAGTCCAGGCGCACCATGGCGGGCGGCTCCCCGAAATTGATGATCCAGTTCAGCTCCGCCATGCGCAGGGCGTCGTCCTCTAAATCGCTGAGCAGCACCTCCGCCCCGCAGCGGTGCGCGACGATGCCCGCCAGGCCCAGGCCGGCGCCCAACTCCAGCACGGTTCGGCCGGCCAGATTCACCTCCCGGCGGAGAAATTGCCCCAGCGCCAGCGCGGAAGGCCAGATCTCCGCCCAGTAGGGCGCGTGCTCGTCCGGCCGGGCAGACTCTTTCAGCGCCAGCTCCAAAACTTCATCGATGTTCTGAATCTTAAAAATGCGATAGCTCTCCCCGGCAATGGATAGCGTTACCTGTTCCAGGCGGTATTTGCGATTCAACCACTGGAAAAGGGAATCGAAACGGTAAGCGGCGTCCTGGCCGAAGGGTAAATCCATTGGGCAATACCATCATTAATAAATAGGGATTGCTACGCTTTAGCGTATGAGATCATTCCAACCGCTAATGCACGCTAAAGCGTGGCGATCAAAATTATATGGCAATCAAGAGGGTTCAGCGAGAATTTCCAGCGCCGCGCGGTACACCTTCTCCACCGCCGGCGCGCCGCCTTCCAACTCGAATACCGCCCGGTGCTTGCCGAAGCGGGGCAGGTAGCGGAAGGGCAGGGTGGAGAAGAAAATTCCCACCGTGGGAACCCCCGCGGCGATGGCGTAATTGCGGATGCCGGTATCGTTGCCGATGAGGCATTCCGCGTGCGCCACCAGCGCAAAAGCGGCCTCGCCGCCTTCCCGGAAAACCACCTTTTCGTTATTCCGGAAAGGCGCTGCGACTTCCCGGGCGCGCTGTTTTTCCCACTCCTGCACCCCGCCCAGCACCACGTGGCGGCGCTCGCCGAACCTTTCTAACATTTGGCCGATCAGGCCGGTAAAATGTTCTGCCGGCCAGCATTTGTAAGGGTCCGAAGCGCCGGGAAAGTAGAGAATGTATTTTTCAGGGATCGAGCGCTCCTGCGCCGGCAAATCGAAGCGCAGCGGCCAGCGGTGCTGCAATCCCAACACGTTGAGTTGATCCAAAAAAGTTTCCGCCTCGAATTTATACTCCGTGCGCGGCGCCGCCACGTCGTAAATCAGCTTGAAGAAGCGGCGATGGCCGCCGGAAGGGATGAAACCGATCTTCACCCGGGCGGGGTTGAGCCGGGTAACCCACAGGGAGCGGGCGTTAGAAGTGAGATCGAAGAGCAGATCGTGAGCGCCGAGCGATTTATAGTTTCGCAGGGTTTCCGGCAGGGATTTACCGCGCTCCTTTTTCCCGAAACCCACGTGCAGCCGGTCGATCAGGTCTTCCGGAATCCCGTTCAAATAGTGGCTGGCCGCGCTGAGGGTGATCTGCGCTTCCGGGAAATACTCCCGCAGGGTGATCAAAAACGGGCGGGTGAGCAGCATGTCGCCTAACGCCCCGTGTTTGATCACCGCGATGCGCCGGATATCTGGCGGATGCAGCCCGGCAACGATTCGCTGCGCCCGCGGGGAGACCCAGGCAGTTTTGTCGATCCAGAGTTTCATGGGACGTGAAACGTAATTCGTGAAACGTGATGCCCTATGCCCTATACCCTATGCGCTATGCCCGCCCCCCAATTCCACGATAAAAGCCGCCCCCCTGCCCCGGCCGCGGCTTTCCGCCCACACCTTCCCGCCGTGCAGCTCCACGATCTGTTTGACAATAGAAAGCCCCAGGCCGGTGGAAGATTCGCCACCGGTGGGCTGGGCGGAGAGGCGGGTGAATTTTCCGAACAGTTTTTCAAGGTCTTCCCTGCTCAAGCCCGGCCCCTGGTCTTCGACGCGGAGGCGCACTGCGCCGTTTGCGCCGCCCTTTTCCTGCGCTTTTTGCACCCCCACGGAGATGGTTTTCCCGGGAGGAGAGAATTTGATGGCGTTATTGACCAGGTTGTCGAGCGCTTCGACGATGCGCCGGGGGTCCACCATCGCCCGGCATCCGTTCTCTGCCGAGAACGCCAGGCGCTGCTCTTTTCTTTCCGCCAGGGCGCGGTTCTGCTCCACCACTCCCCGGGCCAGTTCTCCCAGGTCGGCCCACTCCTTGTTCAGGGTGAAGCGGCCGCTTTCGATGGCGGTGGTATCCAGCAGTTGATTGATGATGGTTAACATTCGCCGGGCGGCGCTGCGAATTTTCTCCGCGTTGCGATAGACATCAGCGTGCTGGCCGGGTGTATTGGAGATCAGCTCCGCGAAACCGCCGATCACCTGCAAGGGGCTTTTCAGATCGTGGGCGGCGATGCTCAGAAATTCGGATTTGAGGCGGTTGGCTTCCTGCAACGAGCGGTTCAGGGCGTCGAGGCGGGCGTACGCTTCGGTCAACTCCCTGTTCTGGCGGCGAATGATCTCTTTCTCTTTGATCTCTTTGACCATGTAGTTGAAAGCCCGCGCCAACATGCCGATCTCGTCGCGGGTGCTAACCGGCACGGAGACGTCCAAATCGCCTTCGGAGAAGCGGATCGCGGCGCGGGAAATATTCACGATCGGGCGGGCGATGGCGCGGTTCAATAAAAGCGCAATCAGCACCGCCATGCCGATTCCCAACAGGGCGAAAAAAATGATCCAGTAAATCTCCTTCTTCGTGGCCATTAAATACACGTTGTCCTTGAAATCCACCTCCACGATGCCCACGATCTCCCGGCTGCGGTTGAAAATCGGGGCGTAAGCGGAAACCCACACGCCGTTTTCGTCTTCATAAATGCCGGTGAAGCCGGGTTCCCCGCGCTCCAGCGCGGGCAGCATTTCCGGGCGCACCGGGTAGCGGTTGCCCACGTACTGGTCGTGCAGCATGGCGGTAAATTCCAGGGAATCCGGCGAAATTCGCCGGAAAGTGTAGGCGCATTCGGGATCGAACCCCAAATGGCGATTAGAGGCGACGAATTCCTCCAGCACCTTGCGAATTTGGCGGTATTCCGGGGTGTTTACGGATTCTTTCCCCCTTAAATGTTGATACATTTCTCCGTCGATGGAGATGGCGATGGTATTGGCGGCCAGCTGCAACTGGTTTTGCAAGTTCATCAGAATCAGTTCCAGGTTCTTGCGATATACGAACATCCCGGAGACCGCCACGGCCAGGAACATCGACAGGCCGAGCAGCGCCGCAATCTTCACCGCCAGGCGCGAGGGAGTGGAGGTGTCGAAGGTGGGCGAAGCGGCGTGTTTAGTTTGCGACTTTTCCATGGGCGTACAACATAAAGGAAAAAGGCAGAAGGAAAAAGGGAAAAGTGAAAGGAGATTCCTTATGGTTGGGGTTCGATGGTACGGAGGTGTAAGGTGTAAAAATCAAAAAGCTGCTCGCTGAATGGCCGGGCGCAGCGCTTGAAATCCAGCGCGGGGGTATCCATGCCGGCGCGGTCGCTGATGAGTTTGCAGGAACGGAAGGGAATCCCCTGTTGGGCGCAAAGGGAGGCAATCGCCCAAAGCTCCCGGTCAACGATGGGGGCAAAGGGGGCCAGGCGTTGCGCGTAAGCGGGGGTAAGAACGCGCCGCCGGGCGGAAATACAGTCTATCCGGGCGTTCGGGTCTGCGCTGCGAAAAGCAGGGAGCGCCTGCGCCGCTTCCGGCTCGCGGTAAGCCGCGCGAATGGGGTAAATCTCCCCCGGGGTGAGCGAATCGGAGAGGCTGCCGGCAATGCCGAAGTTGAGGACCAGGGAAATATCCTTCCCGAACGCGCCGAGCAACGTTGACAGCCGCTCTTCTGCGGCGTCCAATCCTTCCCCGCAGAGGAGCAGCAGTTCCTTTTCGCTTTGAAAGACGCCGTTGAAGGCAAAATCAACCTCCCGGAAGTTCCTGCCTTTCAGAAACGCCTGCGCCTCGCCGCGGTGGGCGAAGACCAGCAGGGGTTTATTGCCGCCGCCGCTCATTTACGGTTCCATCGCGTTGCCGGCTTGTGAACGATCCGGATATTCATTGGTTACTTCTTCACCGCCTTGCCGCTCACCCGGTAGTTGAACTCGAACGACAAAATCGTCGGCCAGTCGCTTGCCCCCAGCGCCCGGGCGCGGGTACCGTCGGCCGGGCCGACCGGCTTGCCGTAGCTGTAAAACCAGTTGACAATCGGCCCCCCGGAGAAATTCAGAAAGAACCAGTAGCGCCCCGGGGACAGCACAATGCCCTCGAAGGGAAAATCCACCCACTGGTAGCCTTCCCGGGTAAGAATATATTGCAGGGGAATTTTGCGAGTGGAAACGGCGGTGGGGCCGGGCTTGCCGTTTTCATCCTCGCTAAGCTCCAGCCACAAATAGCCGCTCCCCCCAAAATTATGCATCGCCAGGCCGATTTTTTCCAGGCGGATCGGTTCTTTTAGCACAAAGCACTGCGCAAACTGGATCTGGCTGGTCACGTATTCCGCGGTCTCCACCAAAAAGCTGCGCTGCAACTGGTAGGAATCCTGGGTCTGGCCGCTGCTGGCCTGGCGCGGGAAGGCAAAATCAACTCCCTCCGGAAAATCCAGGTTCCCGTACACAAAAGGTTCGCTATAAATTAGTTTGCTGTAATCGATTTCCGCTGCCGCCGGTTCTGTCGTTTTAGGTTCCGGTTCTTCCGCTTTGGGTTCCGGTTCCGGCCGAGGTTCCGGTTCAGGTTCCTGCTTCTTTTCTTCCTCTGCCGCGGCCAGGGGCGGAGCGGCGACGGAGGCCAGGGGCGGCCCCAGCACGATTTTATCGACCCCGGCCACGCTTCTGCCGCTCAGGCTGACGTCATCGCGCACGAAACTGGTTTCGATAACCTCTTCTAATTTGGGATTCTGGCGCGCGCTGCCGGAGGTTTGCCGCCAGCGCACCAGCCCGTCGTTGACGCTCTCCTCGTTGTCCACCCCGATTTCGATGCGCACGTAGCGGTTGCTGACAAAAAATTCGGATTGCTGGGGATCGAAGGGAAGCCAGCCGCTGCCGGGAAAGTACACCTCGATCCAGGAGTGCCGCCCCCGGGCCATTTCAAATTGATACTGGCCGTCGTCCGCCTGCAAGGTATAAGGGCGGTCCAGGGTAATTCCGTTTACAATCCGCGCCGGGATGCCGGAGGCGCGCATCAGCGCCGCGGCCAGGTGGCTGTAATTCTGGCAATTACCCTTTCCGTAGGCAAATGAATACATGGCGTCGTATTGCTCCGGGATCAGCACGTACTGCATGTGCTCCACCACCCAGTAAAGGATGTTCTGGCAGGCCTGGTAAGCGGTCCGGGCGGAGGCGGTCAGCTCCTTCGCCTTGTCTTGAATGGCGGGATGGTCGGACTGCACCTGGGCAGTCGGTTGCAGGAAGATATTGACCTCCGGGGAGAGGTTGCGCATCGGGAAGGGGGTTCCGTCGTCCTGGAGAGCGCCCAATTGCACCCGGTTGGCGGCGCGGAAGGTAACCGCGGCTTTGATGGCGCCGGAAGGATTGGTCCAGGTATAGGTGCGGATCTGGTTGCCCCGGGCGTCGGTTTCGCTTTTCTGCTCGCCGGGAGGGGGCAGCAATTCAAAATTCAGATCCGATATTTGCTGGGAATAGGTTTGCGATTGGAAACCGGAAGGGACCACAAAACTGACATACAATTCTTTTAGCCCCGGGAACGGTTCGATATCCTGTTCCAGGCGGTACTGGATTTCCGAGTGCTGGGAACCGGTTACTTCGATTTTCTGGGCGACTGCGATGGTCAGTACTGATAAAATCAGCACAACGCACAACACCGTAACGCGATGCATGGGATTCTCCTTGAGGCTAAGGTTCATGTCCTTGTTTTGGTTCGATATAGGGCTGGAAATTAACAGAAAATAAGCGAGGTTCCAAAATGAATAAAAAAATGGTTGGCGGAGCTTAACCATTCACAACCGCGGCCGCCGATTTAAATTTAGGGCTTTCGCCCTTTTTATTGTACCACTGAACGCTAATGTGTTTCAATCACTCTGTGCGCTCAGTTGGGTACATTATTTTTTTCTGGCTCCCTGGGCCGAATAGTAACCCCAAAACAGTCCATTCAAGTAAAAAAGCCGCCCGGATGAGGCGGCTTTTTTTGGGGGGCGTTGCGTAAATTGTATTTTTTATTTCGCCAGGTCGCTTAAACGGCTGATCAGGTCGCTGCTGGTCAAGACGCCGGAAGAGGTGCTCAAATTG
Source organism: Calditrichaceae bacterium (assembly GCA_013360445.1). Taxonomy (GTDB): domain Bacteria; phylum Calditrichota; class Calditrichia; order RBG-13-44-9; family J075; genus JABWBP01. The sequence goes on from JABWBP010000016.1 coordinate 54,063, forward strand.
ATCAGGAAGATATTGTAATTCCCGTTGCGGTTGGAATGAAAGGCGATGGATTTTCCATCGGGCGAGAAGACCGGGTTGGCGTCCACTCCCGGGTCGAAGGTCAGCCGTTCCTGCTGCGACCCGTCGCTGCGGGCGCGATAGATCTCGAAATTGCCGTCGCGGTCGGATACGAAAGCCAGGTATTGCCCGTCCACCGAGGCAAAGGGGTTGACGTCGTTGCCGTTGGGGTTGTCGATAATGGTCATCACCTGCTTGCCGTCAGCGCGCATTTCAAAGATGTCGTACTGCCCGTTGCGGTCGGAATGGAAGAGAATGCGCTTGTCATCCGCGCTGAAGCAGGCTCCCCCCTCATTGGCCGGGGAGTTGGTCAACTGGCGCTGAAAAGCGCCGCCGCTCTCCATGATGAAGATGTCGCTCTGTTTGGCGTCATAAGAGACTTTGCGGAGATCGCTGCGGTCGGAGACGAAAACGATGTAAGCGCCGTCATGGCTGTAACGCGGCAGCCAGTCGTCGGCCACGGTCTGGGTGAGGGTAGAAACGAAACCGTCGGACAGGCTGCGGGAGACGATTTCCCGCACTTTGTAAGCCACGTCGATGGGGCGGCGGTCGTCGGCGTTGGTGGTATAAACAATTTTCGCTTCTACGGGAGAATACACCGGTGACTCTTCATCCGCGGGTGTGGAGACCAGGGTTTTTTCGCTGCGGGCGGAGAGGTCGTATTCCACAATATCCCAGTTGCCGCCTACTTTTTTCTGGTAAAGCAGCTTCCGGCCATCGAGCGAAAAGCTGGGGAACGCTTCGTCTTCGGAAGAGAAGGTAACCTGCTGCATCCCATAGCCGCTGGCCACGTACTCGGCAATCCGGGATTGATAACGGGAGGCGCTGGCGCCCTGCATCACCGACAAAAACGCCTGGTAAGCTTCCTTGCTGTTTCCCTGGGCGTACTGCAACTCCCCGTATTCGAAGAGCACGTCCGCGTCGTTCGGATCCAGCCGGAGGATGTCTTCCATTACCCGCACGGCCTGGGGACGCATTTCCACGTTCAAATACTCCCGGTAGAGCTCTTTTTTGATCTCCACGTTGTTGGGATTCTTTGCCACCTGGGTGTTCAGGTATTGAATCCGTTCCTGCGCGGGAAGCTGGCTGTAGTCATCCGCAGACATTTTTTTCGAGCTTCCGCAACTCATCAGCCCATAAACGGAAAGGAGCACGAAACAAACTTTTAGAGTGGTACCCATATTCGATCCTCTGTTTACAAGGTCTTCGGGTGTTCGAGTGTTCCGGTGTTTTAGTGTCTTGGAAACTTCGCAAGGTTTCTCGCTCTTCCGCCGTCGCACTACAACACTCAAACACCTGGGCACTAAAACACTAGAACACTAATTCAGACTGTTCAACTTATCGATCAACTGCTGCGCCTGGCGCTTCAGGTCATATTCAATGCCCGGGCGATTGATGATTTCCTGGTACATGCGAATGGCGTCGCTTTTGCGTCCCAGGCGCTCGTAACACTGACCGGCATAGTAGAAGGCGCTGGCCTCCCACTGCAATTTGGTTTTTTGCGAGAGCAGGGGAATCTTGACAAATTCGTTGATGGCGCTCTCATACTGCCCGGAGTTGAAATACGCTTCCCCGATGTAAAACTGGATTTCCGGCTCCTGCTCGCTGCTCACTTCAAACTTCAGAGACTGCAAGTAGTCGATAGCGTCGGTGTAGCGGTTCAGGCGGCTGAGGGCAATACCGATGGAGATTTTCTTGTCCATCACGTCGCCGGCATTCGGGTAAGCGGCCAGGTATTCCCGGGAAGCGGTCAGCACCCCGTCCCACAATCCCAGTCCTTTGTAAGTGCTGATGAGCATGGTGAGGGCGGTTTTTTTCGTTTCCGGCCGGGAGGCCGTCTCCACCGCTTTGCGCACCGCCTCCAATCCGGCGTCGCTGCGCTCGGCCCGGAAGTGTACCTGGGCAATCACCAGATAGACCTCCGCTAACAACGGGCTGCCGGGAAATTCTTTGAGGAATTGCTCGAATTCTTTCAACGCCTCTTTTTCCCGGTTCAGGGTTGCATAGGAGCGAACGATCAGGTACTGCGCATCATCGGCGTGCTCGCTGGTTTTGTACTTGCTCAAAACCGTTTTGCAGTGGTTGATCGCTTTGTCAAAGAGCTTTTCGTTATAGGCCGCTTTCGCGCTCTCGTATTCCAGCGCGGCCAGGGAATTCTTCAACTGCGGATGCTTTTCATAAGTCTTTTTGAATGCGCCCAATTGGGATTCGTAGAGACTCTTTTTTCCCTGGTTGACCAGGCAACGCAGTTTCTGGGTATCCAGGTACAACTTTTGATCCGCGTCCGGGGCCAGGGAGCCGGCCAGCTCATATTTTTGATACGCTTCGGCAAATTTCCCCTGGCTGAATAAAATATCGGCTGCATTTTGATTTGCTTGATAGAAAAATATACTCTCCCCATCTTGTTTCACCAGGGCGTATTGCACCAGGGCGGCTTCCGGCTCGCCGTCTTCCTGGGCCATTTTGCCTAACAGCAGCAGGGATTCGTTTTGGTAGGCCTCGTCGCGGGTAAAATTGAGATAGGCCAGCAGTCGCTGGCGCGCGGAACGGTATTCTTTTTTCTGGTAGTAAGCCTTCCCGGCGTAGAAATAAAACGGGGCCGGGGGCGCGGCTAAGTAGCGGCGAATGACGGGGTCCGCGGGCGACTTGTAGCCGTTGATCTTCGGCTCCAGGTAAGCCAGCGCTTTGGTATGCTCCCCGCTGCGAATATAGTAATCACTGATCTGCTCCCGGGCCGGTTCCGCTTCATCGGCATAGTTGAACAGATCCACCAGCCGCTCCAAAAATTTGGCTGCGGTGGGGAAATCGCCCGCCGCGGCATAGTAGCCGGCTAATTTTTGATAGGCCCGGGCCTGGTAAGGATGGCGGGTGTATTCTAAGAGAAAGTCCTTCAGGGTTTGGATCGCCTCGCCTTCATTTCCCCCGGCGGCGAGAAGCTCCGCTTTCTTCCAAAACGCTTTTCCGGCGGCGAAATAATCTTTTCGAGCGGTAATCACCCGGTCGAGGTAAATGAGCGCCTGATCGGGATTGCCGGAGGCCGCCAAAATCTCCGCCAGTTGAAGCTGCACCCGGGGCAGCAGGGCGGAGCGGGGATAGGCATCCTCGAAGCGCTGCCAGAACGCTAACAGCTTATCCGGCGGGGTGGCTTCCGCAGGAGCGGTCAGGCTCAGAAAGCGGTAAGTGAGGGTGTCCGGATTCGGAGCATAGCGAATCGCGCCCATGGCCTGTTTGAAGGTTTCCTCCGCTTTGAGGGCGTAATTTTCATCCGGCAGCCGCAAAAAGCGCCGGTGCTCCGCCAATTTCAGATAACTCTCGCCTAAGTAGTACAGCCCTTCTCCCATGGCCGCGGAATCCCCACTCGATTCACTGACATAGTGTTCGAAAATTTTCGCGGCCTCTTCATAATCTTTCAAATCGCTGAGATAAAGCTTGCCCAATTCGAACATCAGGGAGCGGCGCTCTACCCCGGTGAGCATCTTGCCCAGCAATTTGGCCAGCTCGGTGACGCCGGTTTGCTGCCCGGCCTGGTAATATGTCGCAATAAATTCGATAAAGGCATTGCTGGAATCCCAGGCCGCGGAACAGACATACTCATCGCTGACTTGCTGGAAAAACGGCAGACTGCGATCATACTGGCCTTCCCGGAAAAACGCCCTGCCGGTCTGGTAAAGCAAATCATCGCGATAGGCAGAGTTGGGATAAGCCCCGCGGAAGCGCTGAAGCTCATCCACCGCGGGCAGCAGGGATTTTTGCCGCAGCGCCAGCTCCACCAAACGTTTGTGAAGCTGCTCCAGACCGGGATCATTGGGGTTGAGGGCGGCAAACTGGTTGAGATAATTGCGCGCCTGCTGAAAATTTCCCAGGGTGAACTGCAAATCGGCGAGGTTGTACAGCGCCGCGCTTTGGAATTCTCCTCCCTGCCCGGTTTCCTCGATGGTTTTCAGCACGGTCTTGAAGCCGTTTTCCGCGGCGTTGAACTGCTTTTCTTCCAGGTCGCAGCAGGCGGCGTAAAATTGCACTTTGAGGGGCAGCTCGCCGGGCGCGCTCGAGGGTATTTCCTGAAGCGTTTTGCGGGCGTTGAAGTAATCTCCCTTCAGGAAAAATGTTTGCGCTTGCAGAAGTTTCAGGTGATTTTTCGGCTCCGCAGCAGTGTAAGCGGCGGACTCCTTGCGCAACAGGGCGATGGCGGTATCCCACTCCCGGCTTTCCTGGTAGATTTGGGCGAGCATGGCCAGCGCCTGGTAAGCGGGATCGCTGCCGGGGTTGGCCTTGATGATCTCTTGCAGGGCGGAAACCGCGCGGGTATTCAATCCCAATTTGCGGTACACCGTGGCCTCGCCTAATTTCGCCTCCGCCCGGAAGGCTTTGTTATCGGTCAGCTCGTATACTTTCTGGAATTGCTGGCCGGCGCGCTCCAGCTCCTGCATTTGCAGCAGCACTTTACCGTAAACGATCCGTCCCCGGGGATACTCGGAGGATTCCACGTAGCGATCCAGGAATTCTTTGGTGATCTGCTCCGCGCGGCTAAGCTGGCGGACCTCCATATAGCATTCCGCGGCCTTCAGGAGCGCGCCGGGGGCCAGGGCGTTAGCGGGATAGAGGATTTTTACGGTTTCGTAAGCCTTCGCGGCCTCCTCGATTTTGTTGAGCTTGTGGTAGCAATCTCCCACCATCAGCCAGGCCTGGGGGGCGCGGCTGTGCTCCGGGAAGCTCACCGCCAGCCCCTGGAACTCGATCCGGGCGTTCTCCACATCGTTGAGCTTGTAAAGCGCGTCGCCGTAGTAGTAGCGGGCGTCCGCCAACCGCTCGCTGCCGGGATAGCGGTTGAGGAACAGCGAAAACTGCTGCGCCGCGATGTCGAAGAAGCCCTCGTTGTAGAGCTTCAGGGCGTAGGAGAAGTCATTGCTTTCATTGTATTGCTGGGAAAATGCGCTGCCGAAGAGCAGGCAGAGGGTAAAAATCAGGAATGTCTTTTTACAGTGTCTTTTCATAATTCTGTTCCTTCAAGTTCCACAGAGTATGTGGCAATTAATAAAAGTTTTCCAGGGGGATCAGCGGTTGAGCAGATAGTTTTCAGCCATATACCGGGGGGCGATTTGGCGTTCTCGGGACAGGTAGATGGCGACCGGGATTCCTAATAATTCCGCCGATTTTCGAGGTTATGCGGCAACCCTACGGTTCGGATTTGAGATAATTGAGGATTTCCGCGCTGCTCTCGGCGGTAAGGACCATTTTCAAGGCCGCGTTCAATTTTTCGATGTCGGAAATCGAGCGGATAAGGGCTTTCCCGTCTTCATTCAACCCGAACCGGGCAATTAGAAGCATGATCAATACATCCTGTTTATCCAATATGTAACCTTCTTCACGTCCCTTTTCGATTCCCTTTTCGATTCCCTTTTCGATTCCCTTTTCGATTCCTTTCTCGATTCCTTTTTTGATTCCTTCCTCTACCCCTTCTTTTCTCCAACGCTGGGCTAAAGTGGGCATAATATCTTCTCCTTCAATTTCACTCTCTTCCAGGATTTTGACTAACTGCTTCGGGGGAATGTCCCGCGTCTCCGCAATGTAAATCAGCAAAAAGTTAACCTGATCTTTTTGCTCGATCAAGCCCATTTTGTTCCATAACCGCACCACCTGCCGGATGGTCTCTAAATCCTTGCGGTAAGCGCCTTTCATCAACAACATGGCCGAGAGCAGGAATACGTTCTCTTTTAGAGGGCGGCTGCTTTCTGCCTGCCAATCCCAACGGTTGGCGTCGAAGAAGAGGTATTCAAAATTGAGCAGGAAGCGCCGCAACTCTTTGCCAACCTCGAACTGTTCCACAAATTGGGTGGGCAGTTTCCAGCGGCCTTTGCCGTGATAAAAGACCAGCGGAATAATCGCCCGGAGCGGTTTTCCTTCCGCGCTGTCTTTCTGCCACATCAAATACATGTAGCGCAGCAGTTGCATGAAGATCCTTTTATCCGGGTAGGATTTGTGCTCGAAGAGCAGATAGACGTCCAGCGGATTCTGCCGCCCTTTGGCAGCGCATTTTACCACCACATCGGACAGGGAGGCTTTGTATTCCTCCGAAACGTAGGAAGTGGTATCCAACTCCAGGGCGCCAAGATCCAGTTGCCAGCGCATTTCTTCCGGCAGGGCGATTTCTAAGAAAGTTTTCACGTTGGCGACGTCGGAGAAAACCTTCTTGAAAAAATTGTCGTGGACGTTTTCGATCTTGGCCATGGTCGGCTCGCTCAATCAACAAAACGATTACAGAATCATAATTATTCCACCACCCGCAAATTGGCATATTCGGCGATCAATTTTTTCAATCCCCTGCTCTTGAAGAACACCGAGAGCCTGGTACCGGCGCTGCCACGCTCCACTCCTAAGATTTGCCCTCGCCCGAATTCTTCGTGGATTACCCAGTCGCCGATTTTGTAATCGGGATGATCCAGCATTTCCGAGGCATACGCGGATACTTCCCGGGGCGACTCCTGGAAACGAATGCGCTGCTGGCGGGATTTTCGGTGGTGGGAACCGAAATTATCATAGGTCTCTTCGTTTTTGTACTCTTCCGGGATTTCTTCTAAAAATTTGGAAGAAGTGTTGATGAACGATGCGCCGTAATCGTTTCCGCTGAAGCGCCGCCGCTGCCGCGCCCATACCAGGTAGAGGCGGTCCTTGGCCCGGGTCATGCCCACGTAAAAAAGCCGGCGCTCCTCTTCTAAGTCATCCGGGTTGCCGAAGGTGCGGGAGAGCGGGAATAACCCCTGTTCCAGCCCGCAAATAATCACCACCGGGAATTCCAGCCCCTTGGCGCTGTGCAGGGTCATTAGGGTGACCGCGGAAAAGCTGGGGTCCCAACGGTCCACGTCGGTGAGCAGGGAAACATCCTCTAAATATTTTTCCAGGGTCGCCTCCCCGGGAAATTCCCCGGCTGCCGCGCCCCGCGTTTCGGTAAAGCTGGCGATGCTGTTCAGCAACTCATTGATGTTTTCTAACCGCGCTTCATCATCCGGCAGGCCGCTAAGCTCGTAGGGGCTTCTCAAAGCAAAGGTTTTCAGCACCCCGGCGGCGATTTCAAAGGCGCTGGCTGTGCTCGACTGCCTGCGGAAATCTTCCAGGGTATTCACGAAAGAACGAATTTTATCCTTGATTCCGGCGGATAAATCGTCGATTGCCGAGACATTCATCAACGCCTGGTACAGCCCGGTTTGCTGCTCCGCGGCGTACTGCTCCAATTTTTGCTGGGTAGCCATCCCAATGCCCCGGGCGGGGTAATTGATGATCCGCCGCAGCGCCACGGCGTCGCGAGGGTTGACGATCACCCGCAGGTAGGCCAGCACGTCTTTGATCTCCTTGCGCTCGTAAAAGCGCGTGCCGCCGACAATGACGTAGGGAATATTGGCCCGGCGCAGCTTGTCTTCTAAGGCGCGCGACTGGGCGTTGGTGCGGTAGAGCAGCGCAATGTCATTATAGGAAAGCTGATTCTTCGCCATCTCGCTGCGGATGATATTGGCCGCTTCTAACCCTTCCCCGCCCTCGTCGGCGGCGCCGACCACGCGGATTTTTTCCCCCCCGCTTTTAAGGCTCCAGAGGTTTTTGCCCAACCGCTTCTGGTTATTGCTGACCACGGAGTTGGCCGCGCTCAGGATAACCTGGGTGGAGCGGTAGTTTTGTTCCAGCCGCACGACTTCGCAATCCGGATAATCTTTTTCAAAGCTGAGGATATTTTCGATATCCGCACCGCGCCAGCGGTAGATGCTCTGATCCTCATCGCCGACCACGCAGATGTTGCGGTGTTTCCCGGAGAGCTGCCGCACCAGGTAATACTGCGCTTTGTTGGTGTCCTGGTATTCGTCCACCAGGATATATTTGAATTTGGATTGGTATTTTTCCAGGATGGCCGGTTCTTTGGTGAACAAATCCAGGGGTTTGATCAGCAGGTCGTCGAAATCGAAAGCGTTATTGCGGCGCAGGGCGGTTTCGTATTCCCAATAAATTTTGGCGATCTGCCGCTCCGCCAGGGTGCCGGCGCGGCGTTCGTATTGCTCCGGCCCGAACATTTTATTCTTACAGTCGCTGATGGCGTACTGCGCCTGGCGGGGTTTGAGGATGCTCTGGTTGATATTCAACCCCTCCATCACCTGCTGGATCTGGCGCAACTGGTCGTCCTGGTCATAAATTGTGAAATTGCTGTCGTAGCCTAAGTGCGCCCCCTCGATGCGCAGGATTCGAGCGCACACAGAATGAAAGGTGCCGATCCACATCCCCTCGATGGGAAATTGGAGCAGATTTTCCACCCGGCGCTTCATCTCATTCGCGGCCTTGTTGGTGAAAGTCACCGCTAAAATTTCGTACGGGCGCACGATGCGCTGCTCCAACAGATAACCGATCCGGTAGGTAAGCACCCGGGTTTTACCGCTGCCTGCCCCGGCCAGGATCAGCAAGGGACCGTTGATATGTTCCACCGCGCTGCGCTGCGCGGGATTGAGATCGTATAGGAGTTTAGAAGGCATTCCTTTTGCCGGGTATAGCGATTGTTTTTTTTGACAGCCGGTGATTCCGGATACCGGATACCTTCTTTTCCTGGTCCCTGGCATCCGGAATCCGGTATCTGGTATCATTATTTAAAAACCGCGCCCAATTTATCGACAAAACCCGGCTAATGAAAGACGAAATGTAACTATCCCCTATTTCTCATCCGGGGAGTTACCCACCCCTTAATCCCCTCCCGGGAGGGGAAATAGGGGTGGGTAACTCCCAGTCGGGTTGATCGTGGGATTGAAGGTGTAATACACAAACCCGCTGTCGCTTCCGGCGAATAGCCTTTCATCGCGGTCCAACGCCAGGCAACGGACGATTTTGGAGGTCAGGTTAGCATTTTTCTCCTCCCAGTTCACCCCGTGGGTGGTAGAGCGATACACCCCGTCCCCGTGCCCGCAGGCGAACAGGAAATTATCGGAATTGGCGGCGACGTCGTACACCACAGTGGGATGAAAACCGTTTGCCGGGAGCGCCCAACTCCAGGTGGTTGCGAGATTCGTCGAATAGTATAACCCCGCTCCTAAGGTTCCGGCAAAGATCCGACCCTCTCCGTCAACCGCCAGCGTCAGAATAACGCCGATGGGCAGCCCGGTCTGCGACCAGCTATCTCCGTTATCGGTGGAACGGAAAACGCCCTTTAAACTGCCCCCGGCGTAAATTTCCCCGGAAGTTCCAAAAGCCAGGGAGAGCACCAGGGAGTCGCCCAGCCCATTGTTGGCCGGGGTCCAGGTAGCGGCCTGGTCGGTGGAGCGGTATAATCCCCCGGAGGTGGCGGCGAAAATATGCCCCGCGGCGTTGAGCGCAATCGTCCAGACGCTGCGATTTACCGGGCCGACGTTAACCCAGTTATCGCTGCCCGCGGGGGTGCGGAAGAGGCCGCTCCCGTCGAGGCCGGCGTACACCCGGTCATTAGCGTCAACTGAAAGGGCATAAACGGCGTTCCCCGGCAAACCGGCGGTAAAGGGCGCCCAGTTCTGCCCTTTATCGGGGGATTTATACACCCCGCTGTCCGTCCCTGCAAACAGGCTCCCGGCGGAATCGAACGCCAGGCAGAGCACCGCCCCGGCATTGGGTCCCGCGGTTTTGACCCATTCGAGGTCTTGGGGCGCGGGAGGGTCGCTGCTAACCGGGTCTTTTTCCCGGGAGCAACCGCTCAGCCAGGCGATTCCCACCCCAATTACAATAATGGCTCCATACTTCGAGAATTGCCGCATCATGCTTCCTCCTAACAGGTTTTGTATCTATTCAGGCTGGTTGCTTAGCGTAAGAAGAATAAGGGCAAAATAGGGATGACTATGCCATGGGCTGAATAGTAAGGGCTTTCGCCCTTTTTATTGTACCACTGAACGCTAATGTGTTTCAATAACTCTGTGCGCTCAGTCGGGTACATTATTTTTTTCTGGCTCCCTAACCACCAGGCATTTAATACCTTCAAAAATTCTCCGCCATTTCTCACTCCCCATTTGAATTTCTTTCCGTTATATTACCACCGTTCATCGAATGCGCTGTATCGACCACGATGAGTTGCCGTTTCAATCATACCGGGTTGCGCTTGTATGAGTCTTAACGAACGATTATCAAATAAAAAAGTACCGGCCGGCCGGGTTTTACACAAGCCATTTTTTACTTGCTGCGCAAAGGGAGATGGTTTGGTGTTTAAACCAGCAGCGGCGATCATATTGGCCGGCCTTCTATGGGGGTATGCCGCCGGCTTGCTGGCCCAGGAAATCAAATTCGAGCGCATCTCCTTTGAGCAGGGGCTGTTCCAGAGCAATATTTCCACGATTTACCAGGATCAGCGCGGGCTGCTGTGGATCGGCACTTCCGACGGATTGAATAAATATGACGGCTACCGCTTCAGCACCTACCGTTTCGACCCCCTGGATTCCACTTCCATCTCCGGGAACTATATTTACTCTATCTATGAAGACCGGCTGGGTTATTTGTGGGTAGTCGCCAGCGGCGGGGGAATCAACTGTTTTGACCCGGCCACGGAAAAATTTAGCCATTACCGCAACGATCCCCAGTCTCGCGATTGCCTGAGCGATGACAACGTTACCGCGGTTTTAGAGGACAGCCGGGGCAATTTCTGGATCGGAACGGCCGGCGGGGGACTGAACCTCTTCGACCGCGCAAAGGAGCGCTTTTTCCACTATCGCCCCTCGCCCGCGGATCCATTCAGCCTCAGCAGCAACGTCATCCGGGTGCTGCACGAGGACCAGCAGGGGAATTTGTGGATCGGCGCCGAGGGCGGGGGACTCAACAAAACCGCCTTGCCGGCCGCCCCGCTGCTGAATAACGCAAAAGGCGCTTCTTCGAACTCTCTCGAATCCCCCGGCGAGCCTCCGCGATTACGCTTCGAGCGCTTTTATGCCCGCAACCCCACCTATATCCCGGAAATATTTACTTCGCTGGATTCCCTGGCGAGCCGCAATCGCCGCCTGGCCTCGATTCTGCATTTGCAGAATTTTGAAGACGAGACGGAATATTTTGAGATCAAACGCCCCGCTTACCTGTTGGCGGTGGCCGTGGGAGAGGGCAACGCTTACGGAATGAGCGATTACGGCTGGATCGAAAAAATTCGCCCCAACCAGGTCGTCTGGAAAATGAATTACGAAAAATCCGTGCACGCCGGCGGGGCGGCGCGCAACCGCATCGAAATGCGGGTTCTCTACCTCGAACCCGGCCAGTACAAGCTGCGCTACCGCTCCGATGAGCAGCACTCCTTCCGGCAGTGGATCACCGAGCCGCCGGAGCGCCCGGATTTGTGGGGGATTCAATTGTTCCTGCTCTCCGGGCAAGAGGCGAGGAGTTTCGCCCGCAAATTGCGGCAAAAGAGCAATCCGAATTCCCTCCCCCACAACTGGATTACCGCCATTCACGAGGATGGCGAAGGCAATCTGTGGATCGGCACCGCGGACGGATTAGCCCGCCTGCGCCAGGAGGCGACCGCCAAACCGGGAGATTTTACGGTTTACAAACATGATTCCCGGGATCCCAACACTTTGAACCACAGCTACATCGTATCGATCTACCCCGGAAGCGGCGAGGCGCTTTGGATTATCACATACGCAAACGGGCTGAATCGCCTGGATCCCCGAACCGGGCGGGTGATCCGCTACCGCCCGGAAGATTATAACCCCGCCGGCGGGAGCGACCCCGCTTCCGGGAAAATCAACGCCGTGCTGGAGGATCGCAACCACAACCTCTGGATCGGGACGGCGGAGGGAGGGTTGAGTTGCCGGTATTACGAACCCGATCACCCGGAACCCGCCGAAACCGGGGCCGCCCGCCAGGGTTCTTCCAAACCGCCGAATGCGTTTATTTCCTACCGGAATGATCCGCTCAATCCGCAAAGTTTGAGCGATAACCTGGTTACGGCGATTTTCGAGGACCGCTCCGGGATTATCTGGGTAGGAACCGGGCGGGGAGGGCTGAATAAAATCAACCAGCGAAATCAAAACTTTCGCCATTATACCCATATTCCCGGCAACCCGCAAAGCCTGAGCGACAAGGTGGTAACGGCCATCATGGAAGATGATTCCGCGAGCCTGTGGGTGGGAACCGCCGGGGGAGGGCTGAACAAGCTGCGGAGCGACCCGCGCAGCCCCTCCCTTTATCAATACACGCATTTCCGGCACCATGCGGCTCGTCCTTACAGCTTGAGCAACGACGCGGTTACCGCCCTGTACCAGGATCAATCCGGGAACGTATGGGTGGGCACTGACGGCGGGGGGCTTAACCTGTTCGACCGCCGAAGCGGGCGGTTCAAGCACTATCGTTATGATCCCCATTCGGCCAACAGCATCAGCGGGAACCGCATCAACTCCATTACTGAGGATCAATACGGGCAGTTGTGGATCGGAACCAACACCGGCTTGAATAAATTCGACCGCTTCACCGAGAAATTTACCCAGTACCGCCACGACGCCAACAACCCTCACAGCCTTAGCCACAACGAAGTATGGGCCATTTATGAGGATTCTTACAGCCAGGGCCGAACCCTGTGGATCGGAACCCGCGCCGGGGGGCTGAATAAATTCGATCGCAAGAACGAGCAGTTTATCCGTTACATGCGGGAATTCGATAACCCCCATAGTTTGAACAACCCGGCGATCCTTTCGATTTACCAGGATAGAGCCGGCAATCTCTGGTTCGGCACTTACGGCGGGGGTTTGAACCAGTTCAACCGCGAAACGGAGCAGTTCACCTTCTTCTCCGAGCGCGACGGGCTGGCCAATAATATGATTTTCGGCATCCTGGAAGACCGCCAGGGCAATTTATGGCTGAGCACCAATAAAGGGCTGTCCAAACTGATCCTGGGAGGCGGCGAATTCAACTCCCCCGGAATCACTTTCAAGAATTATGACGTGTACGACGGCCTGCAAGGCAATGAATTCAATCCCAGCGCTTATTGCCTGCGCCGCAGCGGGGAAATGCTCTTCGGCGGGGTGAACGGTATGACCGCCTTCTTCCCGGACAGCATTAAAGATAATTTTCATATTCCCCCGGTCATTCTCACCTCCATGACCATCTTCGACCAGCCGCGCGTAGAAATGCTGAACCGGGCGATATTGCAGAATCTGCCCATTCACCTCTCCTACCGGGAAAATTATCTGACTTTTGAATTCTCCGCGCTGGATTATACCAACCCGCGCAAAAACCGCTACGCCTACCGGCTGGAGGGATTCAACGAGGAGTGGATTCAGTGCGGGGCGCGCCGGTTTGCCAGTTTTACCAATCTGGATCCCGGGAAGTACGTTTTCCGGGTAAAAGGCGCTAACAACGACGGAATCTGGAACGAAGTGGGAGCAGCGGTAACGCTCATCATCGAACCGCCGTTTTGGAAAACCTGGTGGTTTTACCTGGCCTGCGCCGCGGCGCTGCTGTTTTTGATCATATTTCTCCACGAATACCGGCTGCAACGAAAAATTCGCCGCATGAGGGAGATCGACCAGGTGAGAACCCAGGAAAACGAGCGGGTTCGCGCCCAGGCGGCGCATGATTTTCACGACGAATTGGGGCACAAGCTCACCAAAATTTCCCTTTTCAGCGAAATTGTGAAGCGCAGCCTCAACGGGGTTCCTGCGGAGGCGACCGAATATTTGAATCGCATCGGCGAGACCGCCAAAACCCTTTCCGGGGGAATGCGGGATTTCATCTGGACCCTGGACCCGGAAAAAGATTCCCTGCACGAGGTGGCGGTGCGACTGAAAGATTTCGGAGACGAGTTGTTCGACAAAACCGGCATCGCTTTCCGGGTGGAGGGGCTTACCAGGGAGATGGAATCCATCCGCCTTTCTATGGACTGGCGGCGGCATCTCACCCTTATTTTCAAAGAGGCGATGAACAACGCCCTCAAGCATTCGCGCTGCCGCAACGTTACCCTGACGATCTCCGCCTCCGCCTCGGGTTTGGAGATTGCCCTGGCCGACGACGGCATCGGTCTGCCGTTTTTGAAGCCCGCCGCAGGCCCCGGCGAGGGAGACGAAGAAGCGCCCCCGCGGGGCAACGGGCTGAACAATATGCGCTTCCGCGCCGGAAAGCTTCACGGGGCCATCGACCTCCTCCCCAACCGCGAGGGGGGAACCATCGTGCGTTTTAGCGGAGAAATCCCCCAAACAGGGAATTGACTGGCGCTCTAAAATCAGTACTTTACCTTTCATGCTTTCACATTAAGGCAGGTAAGGTTGTGATGGGGTGATGGAGTATTGGAGTATTGGAGTATTGGAGTATTGGAGTATTGAATGGATTGTTAAAGGATTGAAAAATCGGCAGTCTCCCTCAACAAGAGGACTACCGAAAAACCCATTAATCCAGTCATCCATTAATCCATCACTCCATTAATCCAACACTACATTAATCCGCCGTACTTTTTCAACAGGGGAATATGTATGATCACCGTTTCGATTGTAGAAGATGACCCGGATATCCGGGAAAGTTTGGCGCTGTTGATCAACGGGACGCCCGGCTATGCCTGTATCGGCGCTTATCCTAATTGCGAAAAAGGCATCAAGGGGATTTTGAAAGATCCGCCCGACGTGGTATTGATGGACATCGGCCTGCCGGGAATGTCCGGCATCGAAGGCATCAAAATCCTGAAAGAGAAAATGCCGGAGTTGGACATTCTGGTGTTGACCATTCAGAGCGATGACCGGGTGGTGTTCCAGGCGCTCTGCGCCGGGGCGTGCGGCTATTTGGTGAAAGATACGCCCCCGGCCCGGCTCCTGGAGGCCATCCGGGAATCTTACGACGGCGGTGCGCCCATGAGCACCCGCATCGCCCGCATGGTGGTGGAATCTTTCCGGGTTACCCCGGAAACCTCCCTCACCCAGCGGGAAACGGAAGTGCTGACCCATTTGTGCAAGGGGCAGAGTTACAAAACCATCGCCGATGAGCTATTTATCAGCGAAGAAACGGTGCGGCGGCACATCAAGAATATCTATCGCAAGTTAGAGGTTCACTCCAAGTCCGAAGCGGTGGCCAAGGCGTTCAAAGAGAAACTGGTGAGCCTGTAAGGCGTAGAGACCTTATCGTTCTGCATTTTTTTCTTGTATCTTGCGAATTATCATCCGAAATCGTAACTATTCAGGTTTTTTGCCACAGAGTTCACAGAGAGCACAGAGATATGGAAAAGTGCGTTAAACAAACCCCTTTAGTAGAAAAAAATGTTCCATATGACCTCTGTGGCTGAATAGTAACCCGAAATCTTAACCTCTTTGGCGCCGGTATTTCACGATAAATTTATGAGGAAAAGCCTGAGCGGAAAGGAAATGCCGAGATCATTGCGACGGCCGGTTATGGCGAACGTTGGGCGGCACAGGAACTTATAGAAACTGGTTGTATCATCGTCTTCCGACCCTCATTACCTCAAATCTTTGAGGTAACCAAACCTAAATTCACCAATTCAATTAGGTCTATCTGCGATTTGAAAATCAAATATCTCAGTCGTGAACCCGCCGTAGAATAGCACCACCTATCATAAGGATTCGTATGACGCATAGAATTTGGCACACTTCAAGCATAGCAGATGTTGTTCAGGCGCTTGATGTTGATTTGAGCAATGGCTTGAGCGATGCCGAGGCAGCAAATCGCCGGAGCCAGTACGGCCCAAACGAACTGCAAGAACGGGGCGGCATCTCCCCTATACGACTGTTGTGGGCGCAATTCACCAACAATATGGTGCTGATCCTCATCGCTGCCGCCGTGGTTTCCGGCTTTCTGGGCAAGGTCACGGAAACGGCTGCGATTGCGGCTATTGTTGTGCTTTTTGCCTTGCTGGGTTTTGTGCAGGAGTACCGAGCCGAGCGGGCGATGGCTGCCCTTAAGCGGCTGACCGTGCCGGTGGTGCGTGCCCGCCGAAATGGCGAACTCCGTGAACTTTCGGCTAAGGAATTGGTGCCCGGTGATGTGGTACTGCTGGAGGCGGGTAACTCCATCCCCGCCGATATGCGGCTGGTGGAGAGCGTTAATCTGCGCATCCAGGAAGCGGCGCTGACCGGGGAGTCGGAGCCGGTAGAGAAGCATGTGGCCCCCCTACCCGGCGAGGAGGTGAGCCTTGGCGACCGGCGCAACATGGCTTACATGGGCACAGTCGCTACCTACGGGCGCGGTACAGCCGTGGTAACCGCCACCGGTATGAACACCGAGTTGGGCAAAATCGCCACCCTGTTGCAATCAGTCGAAACGGGCATGACACCCCTGCAACAGCGGCTGGATCAGGTAGGCAAGCTGTTGGCTATTGGTGGTATCATCGTGGCGGCACTGGTGATGGTCATTGGGCTTTGGCGTGGAGAGTCACTACAGGAGATGTTTTTAACGGCCGTTTCCGTAGCTGTGGCAGTGGTACCAGAAGGGTTACCTGCCGTAGTCACCGTTACCCTCGCGTTAGGCGCCCAGCGCATGTTGCGCCGCCGTGCGCTTATCCGCAAGCTGCCTGCCGTGGAAACCCTCGGCTCCGTCACCACCATCTGCTCCGATAAAACAGGCACGCTTACCGAAAATCGCATGACGGTCACCGTCATCGATGTAGCCGGACATTTCTTGGATCTGCAGGAAACGGCGCGCCATCCTTCCGTAGTACTCCGTTTGCCGGATGCCGGCCCGGATTTTCTGGACAGCCAGCCGCCGGAAATTGGACTGGCGCTGGCCGCCGGGACGCTCTGCAACGACGCTTCCCTTCGCCCTGACCCGCACACCGGGCGCTATTTGGCCCTGGGCGACCCCACCGAAGGGGCCTTGCTGGTGGCTGCCTCAGAGGCTGGCCTGCGCAAGAGCGCGTTGGAAGCTGTGGTCCCGCGGGTGTCCGAATTGCCGTTTGACGCTGACCGTAAACGCATGACCACGGTCCACCGTCTGCCGGATCACTCTGCTCAACTGCCCGTAGCCCTGCGCGCGCTTACGGATGCCTCAACCCCGTTCGTTGCCTTCACCAAGGGAGCAGTGGACAGCCTGCTGCCGCTTTGCCGAGCTATCTGGCTGAATGGTATGGTCGTTCCCATAGATGATCACTGGCAACAACGGATTGAACTGGCTAACGACCGGATGGCACAAAACGGGATGCGAGTGCTGGGATTGGCCCTGCGCTGGCAATCCGACCCTGCGCCGGTGGAAGATGACCTTATCTTTATTGGTCTGACAGGGATGATTGACCCACCACGACCGGAAGTAAAAATGGCCGTGGCCACCTGCAAAGCCGCAGGTATTCGCCCCATCATGATCACCGGCGACCATCCTCTGACAGCCCGTTTTATTGCCCACGACCTGGGCATCATCGACAATATACGTGTCAAAACGGGGCAGGATTTGAGCCGCATGTCCCCGGAAGAGCTGGCGGCAATCGTGCGCGAGGTATCGGTTTATGCCCGGGTAACGCCGGAGCACAAGCTGCGCATCGTTGAAGCGCTGCAGGCGCAGAATCAGGTGGTGGCCATGACCGGCGACGGCGTCAACGACTCGCCGGCGCTGCGCAAAGCCGACATCGGCATCGCGATGGGCATTACCGGCACCGACGTTTCCAAGGAAGCGTCCGAAATGGTGCTGCTGGACGACAACTTTGCCACCATTGTGTCGGCGGTGGAGGAAGGGCGAGCCATCTACGACAACATTCGCCGCTTTGTGAAGTTTTCGATTGCGGGCAACGTCGGCAAGGTGCTGGTCATGCTGCTGGCGCCAGTGGTGGGCATCAATGTAGCCCTGCTTCCGTTGCAGTTGCTATGGCTAAACCTCCTCACCGATGGTCTGCTGGGGTTGGGGCTGGGCGTAGAACCGGCTGAACCCCAAACGATGAAACGGCCGCCCCGTGCGCCGCAGGAAAGTCTCTTCAGTGGCGGGCTGACGCAGCACGTTATCTGGGTTGGGCTGATGATTGGCTTCTTGGGGCTTGGTGTGGGGGCGCTGTATTACGACGTTGACAATCCGGCCGACAATCGCTGGCAGACGATGATTTTCACCTCGCTGGCCTTTATGCAGATGGGACAGGCGGTGGCCTCTCGCTCGACACAGGAATCTTTTGTTTCGCTGGGACTATGGTCTAATCCGGTTCTGTTAGGACTGGTGGTGATAACGGCCGTACTCCAGCTCATCGTCCTCTACGTGCCCTTCCTCGACCAGTTCTTCCAGATTACGCCGCTCAGGGCCGGCGACTTGCTGTTATGTGTGGCGCTGGGCATAGCGATACTGCTGCTGATTGAAGTTGAAAAAGCCCGGCTGCGCCGCAGTGAGGCTGCATGAAAATGCCGCCCTGCTGCCTACCTGCTCAATCCGCTAATGGCCTGGCTGACGAGCGGCTGCGTGGAAGACGACTGTTAGCCGCCACTTTTGGACATCTTTTGCCCCAATTTGCCCGTAAAAATCCCCCGTTCGGGTTATAGATTTATCCCTTCCGAATTCGTATTATTTTAACGGAATGTATCTCTGTCTCCGGCGGGGGTTTCTGCCGAAAGTGCGGCGCTTCTTCCGGCAGAAACCCCGGTAGTCAAAGAAAATAACCACGCAGGGATCGAAGAAATAATTTTGGGTCCCCGAACCGGGAGGCATCCATGGACGAATTCTATTATATTTTAGGCAGCGCGTTTCTATTCAGCCGCACCCGGGTGGGCAAGCTTCTTTTTATTATGCTGTTCATCTGCGGGCTGTTTATTAAAAGCCTGCACGGGTAACGGCTCGTTGACGGCATATTTCGGAAGTCCCCCCAGATACCTATCCGGCATGAATGGCGATAATTTTCATTGATGGTCAGCTTTGCCCGCCGGGGAGGCCGGTTGTATCAGGAACGGTCTTTCCCCCGAAAAATAAAAAACCACTTCCCATTCCGTACCCCATCCCATAATTTCCCGGACGCAATTCGCTAAATTGTTGCGGTGATTTTAGCCTTGAATAGCGAGTAACAATTTTAACAAGGATATTGCTGCTGATAATGACGGGTAAACATAGATTGTTCCTATTGATCCTGCTGCTAACCGCCTGGAGTTGTAAAACATCCTTCCGGGAGTACGAAGTTACCTTCATGGCGCTTCCGGATTCCCTACCGGCGGGTTCGGCCATTCACCTCACCGGAAACCAGTTCAAATTAGGCAATTGGCGCCCCGACGGGCCGGCCCTGAATCCACAACCGGACGGCAGTTGGACGAAAACGCTCAAGTTTGAAAAAGACGCCCAACTGGAGTATAAATTCACCCGCGGTTCCTGGCGAAATGAAGCCTTCAGCGACGCGGGCCTGGAATTTCCCAATTTCACGCTTACGGTTACCCGCGACACCACGGTAACGGTAAGAATTCCACACTGGCGCGACACCTACCGGGGTAAAACGGTTCTTTCCTACGAGCGCATGGTGAACAAAGTGGGGAACCTGGAGCTGTTCGAGAATTGGCGATACCATCCCGGCGACGATCCGGCCTGGTCCGCGCCGGATTTCGAGGACCGGGAATGGGAAACCGTGAACCCCCTGCTCCCTTTCGACCAGTATCCCGCGAGCGGCTGGCCGGGAATCGGCTGGTTTCGCACCCACCTGACCATCGACTCCTCGCTCTGGGCGGTTCCGCTGGCGATCTTCGTCGATCAGGCCGGCGCTTCGGAGGTGTATCTCAACGGCAGGATGCTCTATCGTTTTGGGGAAGTAAGCGCGGCGAAGGAAGGAGAGCAGCCCTTTTTTGACCGCACGCCCCGCGCCATTGTCTTCGATAATCAGCACGACCAGGTTTTAGCGGTGCGGTATTCCAACCATTCCGCGGAATATTTAAAGCAAATCGGGTATGAAGCCGGTTTTCTCATTCGCCTGGGACATTTGAATTCCTACACCCAGGGGCGTATCGAAGAAGTTCGCAACGCCAGCCTGTCGCAAATCATCTTTTCCGCGGTGCCGCTGACCCTGGCCCTGGTGCACTTGCTGATGTTCATATTCTACCCCGCGGCAAAAGAGAATCTTTTCTATGCCGTCTCTATGATCGGCTTTGCCGCCCTCTCCTACGTTAATTTCCAATTTTTCTTTACCAATAGCGTGCATAGCATCATCTTGCTAAACCGCATTCTGCTCCTCTCCACCCTGACCGCCCTGGTATTCGGATTATTGACCACTTACACCCGGGGATATTCCAAGCTCCCGCGGCACGGGTTCATTTTTGTGGGCGTTGCAGCAATCATCGCCGTCAGCAGCTTATTTTCCCATAGCAAAATAGTGGGAACTATCTTCGACATATTTTTGGGGATTGCCTTAGTAGAGCTAATCCGGGTCATTTTTCGCTGCATCTTCCGCATGAAAAAAAGGGAGTGGATTTCCGGCATCGGGTTTTTAGCATTGACCGCCGCGGTGGTCTATCAAATTTTGATCGATGCGAACCTGGTCAGCGCGCCGGGAGGAAGAGATGTGGTTTACGTGTACGGGGTGTTGGTGCTCAGTATTGCCATGTCGATCAACCTGGCGCGGGATTTTGCGCGCGCCAACCAGCAATTATTGGAAAGCGAGCGCCAGGCCCGGGAACAGGAAATTCAGCGCCGGCTTTTAGAGGCGGACAACGCCCGCAAAACCGCGGAATTGGAGGAAGCCCGCCGGATTCAGCTTTCCATGCTGCCGGAAAAAGTGCCCCAACTCCCCCACCTGGACATCGCCGTGTACATGAAAACCGCCAGCGAGGTGGGCGGCGATTATTACGATTTCCAGCTTGATTCCAGCGGCATCCTGACCGCCGCCATCGGCGACGCCACCGGCCACGGTACCAGGGCGGGCATTATGGTCACTTTGATGAAAAGCCTGTTCAACACCATGGGCAACACCTTTTACATTCCGGACTTTTTTCACCACTGCACCAGAATGATCCGCAAAATGCACTTAGGCAACCTCTACATGGCCATGCTGCTGGTGCGGATTCGCGGCAATAAATTAGTGGCTTCCTCCGCGGGGATGCCCCCGATTCTGATTTTCCGGAAACAAAACCGCGCCGTTGAGGAACTGTTGATCAAGGGAATGCCCCTGGGCGGGCCGGAGGGATACCACTATCAGCAGGTAGGGGTGGAATTATCGCCCGGCGATGCGGTGCTGCTGATGTCCGACGGGTTGGAAGAGTTGTTTAACGACAAGTGGGAAATTTTTGACACATCGCGGATCAAAACGGTTTTTGCAGAAGCGGGAGATAGAGATCCGCAGGAAATCATCGCGCACCTGAACGAGGCAGCGGAGCGTTGGCGCAACGGCCGCCCGCAGAACGACGATATGACTTTTGTGGTGCTGAAGATGAAATAGATTCAGCAGGGCCGCCGATGCCCGAGTGCGGCCTATCCGCCGCCAGGCAGGGAATTTCATTGCAGATCGAATCTGTTATCCTTGCGGTTCTTGTCAATGAGAAGAAAATTCGGATCTATAATACAGGTTTCCGGTTTCGCCTTCACGTGCACCCTCAAAGTATTCCGAATGGAAGTGATTTTATGCTTTCGAAGATGAAGCAGTGAATCTTCGCCGTACAATCCTATTTCAAGGTAGTCCGCCAGGGGCAGCGACTTTATTGCATTTGGCGGGTTTTCCGGTTTAAATACTAAAAACGACCCGGCTTCATCCTGATAGCCGGCGCTATCAGCCTCCTCCCGATACTTGCTTGCCACAAGATCGATTTCGACTTCATATTCGCCATTGGGCAAGCTCCTGGTCTTGACATCGACCAATTTGTTGTCGTAAAAAGTGACCGTTTCAAACATATCATGAATCAGGTATTGCAGGGAATCCGGCGTGCCCCGGCGAATGAAATCGACCATTTCAACGCTGGTGGTGTAGGGAGCATCCTGCAATTTTACCTTCCGGTAATATGCGCCTAAAGCGGCGTTGAAAGCGCCCTCGCCGAGGTACTCATTCATAGCATTCATTACCAGAACGCCTTTTTGATAGGGGATATGTTTTTTATCCAGACCCCGGTTATACATCAGCGGGCGTTCGGCATCCGGATCGTTCTTGCGCTTGTTCAGATACAACTCCAGCGCCATTTCGAGAAAATTTTGTTTGGCCTGAAGCCCGTATTCCTGCTCCAAAACCTTCAAGGCAATGTATTCCGCCATGCTTTCGGTAATCATGCGCGCGCCCATCACGTCCGCCGGAATAACCTGGTGTCCCCACCACTGGTGCGCCATTTCGTGCGCCGCCCCTAAAAACGCAAAATCGAGGGCATCCGGGTTTTGCTTTTCCAAGATAAAGCCAAGCTCCGACCACATAATTACCCCGGCAAAAGATTGGGCATGGTTGCCCAGCCCCCGGGGAAACTCCGCTATTTTCATTTTCGAGCGCCGGTAGCTTCCGAAATGCCGCTTGTGGTACTCCAATGTGGCCTTCAGGCCGTGAAACATGGACGCCAGATTGTAGCGGTGCCCCTTGTGATAGTATATCTCCAGGTCGATATCTTTCCACGTGTCGCGAGCCACCTGGTAGCGGGCAGAGCAAAACGCGAAGTCCCTGGTGGCTTTGCCCCTGGAAACATATTTAAAATAGTTCCGGTCTCTTTCGATCCACTTGTCTTCCAAATTTCCCGAGGCAACGATGGTTTGATCTTTAGAAGTGCTGATCAGGAGCTCTAAATCAACAAAATCCGCGTCGATGGCGCGATAGTGGTTGGCCAGGGCGGCGCTGTCGGATGGCGGGGTATCGGCCTGATCCAGGTAATAGCCTATCTCCGGGAAAATGGAAGAAGTTATGAAAGTTCCGTTTTTTTCGACCGGGGAATTTTTCTTCAGCATCGCGTTGGGAATATTCCGCACCTGGAACGCCAGCGCCGCGCTATCTCCCGGCTCCATTGATTCATCCAATTTGAGAATATCCAGGTGCGCGATGCTGTCGCTGAGAAACAGGGTATGCCCCCAATTCAAGCGATAGTGGGTAATGGCCTCGCCGGAATGGTGAATCAACAGCGTATCTATCGGGGTTGAGGATTTGTTGAGCAAAAGATAATGTCCGCTTGCCCGAAAGCTTTGCGATTCAGGGAACAGGTCTATGTTCACCTCCACTGCGACCACCCGGGGCTGCGGGAAGCGCCGGTATTTTTCGTATTTTTCCTCCGTTTGTCTGGCCGGCTTCTGCATCTCTTTTTTTGATGGTAAGACTTCAGCCTGCTTTTCTTGCGACCTCAACCAGAACCCCATGCTCAAAAATGCCGCGGATATGCCGCACAAGCTCAGCGCCAACGCCGGCTTAAGTCTCGATCTGGCAATCGAAAGCCTCTCCTTAAAAGACTGGGGCAGTCCCCTGATCCAGAAAAGCAGGGTTGCGCAAAACAGGATTCCCCCGAAAATCAACCAATACAACTTATAAAGAAAGTAAGGAATTAAAGAATGGCCGTAACCGTTCATATCCGAATAGTACAGGAAGAAGCCCGGCTCGGGATTCTGGTTGAATTGAAATACCGGGGAAGCGATCACGATTTGGCTTAGCTGCGGAAGGCCGAAAAAGCCAACCAGCAATAAAAAAAACCCCAGGTACAGGTTGATAAAAATGCTCTGGACAAATACCGCCGCAATATCCCAAATGACAAAACTTATCAAGTGTATGCCAAAAAGCGCGAACAGGTAAAGCTCGATCTCGAAATGATAATACCCGTTGGCCGCCTGAACCGCTATTCCCGCCGCCATCGTTCCCAGCAGCAATAGCATCTGCATTTTTACGAGCGCGATAATTTGAGAGCCGGCGAATACCCAGTTGGGAAGCGGGGTAACGTCAATCAGAGCGTCCATTCGATGGGTTCTGGAACGGTGAACCAGAACCCCGGCAAACAGGAACCCCACCAGGTTAATCAATATGGAGATAAAGAAAACCGGGAAGGCCAGCATCACCCAGGTCGCCGGTATAACCCTGGTTTGATACGGGGGATCCATCTGGGAAATCAGCAGGGTCTCCAGGATGATTCCCGCCAGGGCAATGCCGATAAAGTAGCCTCTTGAGATAATGTATTTAAAATCGATCCGGGAAAGCTCCCGGGCGGTTTTGATTTGCCGGATGATTGAATAATCGAATTGAACCGCGGGCAAACGGATTCCCAAAACCCCGCCAAAATTGCGCTTGAGGAGACGTTCACCCTTAGATTTCCTGAAGCGGAAGGCAAATGGGTGCTGCGTCAAAGAGAATTTTTTGCCGGTGATCGCAAAAATCGCCACCGCAGCCCCCAGCCAAATCACGCGATTGAGTAAGATGATGCGCTGGAAAGGAATCGGGCGGGTATTTTTCTCTGCCACGGTCCAACCCCCGGTGTAGAGAGCGGTAGCAACTTCACCGAACGGTTCCAGCAAGGCAGTCAATGCGGCGCTGTCAAACCCGGCGATCAAGCGGCTGGCAATTTCCCGCACAATCAAAAGAATGACCACCGCGATAAAGCCGGCATAAATATTTCGTGAAAAAACCACCATTCCGAAAACGACCGCCCCGGCAAAGAGCAAGTTGGGCAGCAGGTAAACAACATAAAGCTGCACGTAGGTCATCAAGTCCAACGGCAAAACCATTCGACTGTCTATGCCGGGAAGTTTCGTTCCGATAATAAACCCCGCTCCCAACGCCAGGGAGATCAGCAGCACCACGCTGAAGGCGCTCAGGAATTTTCCCAATAGATAATCGGATTTTTGAAAGGGGTAGGAATACAACACTGCCTGCATGTTGCTCTTGTAATCCCGGTAAACGGCGTGTCCCACGATGGCGGGAATAAGAAACAGCAGTAGTTTGCCGTATAGGTTGAATAGCGAAAACAAGTTTGCGGGAGAGTTTGCGATTGCTCCGGCGTCAACCGAACCTTCCCCGAAAAAACCCGCTGAACCGGCCATTGTGATTACCGATAAAACCAGGAAAAAGACTGCATAAACAGAGATGGAGGGGTTCTTAAACCAGTATTTCAGCTCATGTCGAAGAATGGCGTAAAACATAGTTTTTTAGCCTGAGGCGGTCATTTCATCCAGTTTTAAGGCTCGGAAGTAGGCATCCTCCAGGGTGGGGCGTTCCGGCGTAAAATCCTCGCCCGGTTTGCTTTCCGCATATACCCTCACGTTCAAGGAATTGTTGAGATTGTAGGCAGAGGAAAGCACCTGGCTGGTTTGTTCGATTTCCGGCAGGGCCGCCCCATCCCGGTTTGTTGACCAGATGCGGCCATCCAGCTCTGAGATAGCCCCGGCGGGGGTGGTTTGTTTCAGAATTCTGCCGCCATTGATGATCGCCATCTCATGGCATAAATCTTTTACGTCATCGACGATGTGGGTTGAAAAAATGATGACATTATTGGAAGCAATCCCGCGGAGCACATTCAGGAAACGGTTTCTTTCGGCGGGGTCCAATCCCGCGGTGGGTTCATCCACAATGATGAGCCGGGGATTATTTAGCAGGAGTTGGGCGATGCCGAAACGCTGCTTCATTCCCCCGGAATAGCCATCGACATATTTTTTCCGCGCCTCGTAGAGATTGGTGATTTCAAGCGCCTCTTGCACGATTTGCTGGCGCTGCTTTTTAGAGGCAACGCCTTTTAGCATGGCAAAATAGTCCAGCAAATCTTCCGCAGATATTTTGGGATACACCCCAAATTCCTGCGGCAGGTATCCCAGGACTTTTCGCAAGGAGGCCGGTTCATTCAGCGCATCAATGCCGTCGAAATAGATGCTTCCCCGGTCCGGGCTTTGCAAGGTTGCAATGGTTCTCATCAAGGTGGACTTGCCGGCCCCGTTTGGCCCTAAGAGGCCAAACATTCCCGGTTTGATTTCCAGGGTGAGATCATCCAATGCTTTTACGCCATCGTCATAGCATTTGGTGAGATTCGATATCTTGAGCATCGCATTATTTTGCATATTGTTTGACCGAATACAGATGATGAAGTGACCCCCCTAAGGGGTTTGCAATATCCAACACTCCAACAATCCATTACTCCATTAATCCCCTACCCTAAACCCCAGCGCCCTCGCTCCCACCCTCCATCGCCAGGGCGATCGCTCCTATCAGCGCGGAGTCGTATCCCAACCGGCTGAGCCGCACCTGCGGGGCGGGAACGATTTTCAAATGCGCGTGCAGGGTTGCCCGGGCCGGGCGGAGCAGTTTTTCCCCCGCGCCGACGGCCACGCCCCCGCCTAATACGATCACCTCCGGGGCATAGAGCGTGGCTAAATTGCGCAATCCCTGGCCAAGGTTATAGCCCACTTCCTCCCACTCCTCTTCCGTTAGCTTTTCCGCCGGTTTTCCGTAAATGCGCCGGATACCGTTGCCGGAAACCAGCGCCTCCAGACAATCCCGCGCCCCGCACTCGCACTGCACCCGCTCCGGGCGGGCGCAGCAAAAATGGATCGACTGGTGTCCCGCCTCCTGGTGAACCCCGCCGGCCCCGCGGTAAATTTTCCCGTCGATCAAAAATCCCCCGCCCATGCCGGTGCTGAGGGTGAGATACAACAATCGAGAGGCGGTTTCCTTGCCGAATTTGTATTCGCCTAACGCTGCAACGTTGGTATCCACGTCCACGACAAAATGGCAGCGGAATTGGGTTTCCATAATGTTTTTCAGGGGCACGCTGCGCCATTGGGGCTGGTGCAGGGGAGAAACCACCCCGCTATTATGCTCCAACGGCCCGCCAATCGCCGCCCCGATGGCAATGATGCGGTTATTCTCCCGGAGCCGCGCCGCCAATTTTTTGAGCAGGCTTAAACCCTCCTGCAGATCGAGGGGCGTGTCCGCCCGCAAACGCCGCAGGATTTCGCCGCCCTCGTTGGCGGCTGCGGCCATAATTTTGGTTCCCCCAATATCCAGGCCGATGAGAATATTCATTTCTCACTATATCTCCATCGCCAGCCTTATAATCCGCTCCATCAACTCAGTGAACCCGATTCCCACCGCTTTGGCGGCCTTGGGAACCAGGCTGGTAGGGGTCATGCCCGGGAGGGTGTTCACTTCCAAACAGAAGAACTGCCCGTCATCTTGCAGGCGGAAATCCACCCGGGCATAGCCGCGGCAGCCCAGGGCGTGATAGGCTCCCGCGCCCGCTTCCCGGATTTTCGCCGCCAGCTCTTCCGGCAATTCCGCGGGAACCACGTAACGGGTTTTGCCGCCCTGGTATTTGGCCTCGTAGTCGTAAAAACCGCTTTCGGGAATGATTTCGATAATGGGTAGGGCCTCTCCGCCTAACACCGAGACGGTTAGCTCCCTGCCGGGGATGTATTTTTCGACCAGTGTGACGTCGCCGTATTGAAAAGCCCGCTCCAGCGCGGCGCTCAACTCTCCCGGCTGGCGCACGATGGAAAGGCCCACCGTAGAACCCTGCTCGTTCGGCTTCACCACCAGGGGCAGTTCCCTTGCGGCAAGTATGGCGGCATCGGCGCCTTCGCGCCGGGAATATTTCTCCCAGGGCGCGGTGGGCACGCCGTTCGCTTGAAAAATCACTTTTGAGAGATGTTTATTCATTCCCAGGCCGCTGGCCAGGGCCCCGCTGCCGGTGTAGGGAATTCCTGCGAGATCGAGCAACGCCGCCAACTGCCCGTTCTCCCCGTAGCCCCCGTGCAGGGCGTTGAAAACCACTTCGATTTTTTCCCGGATCAAATATTCCACCGCAGCGAAAATATTGCGATCTAACGCCGGTTTCTCTTTTTCGATTTCCGACGGCGTTACCCGGATGATCTGCCCGGTATCGGCTCCCAGGAAATCCACCGGCTTAGCGCCATAGGCGCAATCAATCGCCTGTACCTCATGGCCGTTTTCCTTCAAGGCCCGGGCAATGGCGATGCCGGTGGAAAGGGAAACGTCGCGCTCCGCGGAGGTGCCGCCTAACAGAACTGCGATTTTCATAGTTTTTGTTTGGTTATTGGTGGTTAGTGGTCAATCAATGTCGTTAAGTTGAGGCGTGGTCATAATTATCCGGTAGCGAAATCAAGGAGATTCCGGCATTCGCCGGAATGACAGTCGCCGACCTTGTCACTCCTGCTTCAAAGGAGTCACTTCGTGACGAATGCAGGAGTCTCCCGCTAAAAGCCAACCCTTTGTTTATTAAAGAATCGGAGTAACTATTCAGGCGTTTTGCCACAGAGGCCACAGAGAGCACAGAGACATAAAAAAATTCCTAATCAAATCACAAATACAGGGATATAAGGCTCTAAATCGGAATTATGACCACGTATCAACTAATTAATCATACATACTTTTCCAGCGCCTGGCGGATGAAGCTGGCCGCTTTTTCTTTGCCGAAAACTTCGATCACCGCGGGAAGCTCCGGACCGGAGATCATCCCGGTGAGGGCCACCCGCACCGGCTTCCAAAGCTCCTGCCCCTTGATCCCGGTTTCCTGCTGCACTTCCTTCATGGCCTGGCGAAAGGTATCCATATCTAAGCGCTCCAGCGCCTGCGCTTTCTTCAAAAATGTTTCTAAAACCGTTTTCACGCCGGGAGTTTTCAGGTGCGCCAGGGCCTCCGGCTCGCTGATTTCCAGAACATCCCGGTAGAAAATCGCCGCTGCGCCATACACTTCGTCGCCGCGGTTGATCTTCTGGTACACCGCCCGGATGATTTTGCGGGTTTTCCCGGCGTCGGAAACGTCCGCCCCGGCTTTTTGCAGAAAAGGGGTTAAAAATACTACCGCTTCATCTTCGGAAAGCTGGCGGAGATAGTGCCCGTTCATCCAGTTGAGTTTGGCGAGGTCGAAAACCGCCCCGGCCTTGTTGACCCGCTCCAGGGAAAATTCTTTGATCAACTCTTCTAAGTTGAAAATTTCCCGGTCCGTGCCGGGATTCCACCCCAACAGCGCCACAAAATTGATCAGCGCCTGCGGCAGATAGCCTTTATCGCGGTAATCTTCCACGGCCACGTCGCCCTGGCGCTTGCTCAGCTTGCTGCGATCAGGGTTCAGCAGCAGCGATAAATGCGCCATTTTCGGAGGCTCCCATCCGAAAGATTTGTAAAGCTGGATGTGCTTGGGCACGCTCAGCAGCCATTCTTCCCCGCGGATGATGTGGGTAATTCCCATCAGGTGATCGTCCACCACGTTGGCGAGATGGTAAGTGGGGTAACCGTCGGATTTGAGCAGGATTTGATCGTCGATCAATTCATTCTGGAAGGAAACCGTTCCGCGGATGAGGTCTTCTACCACGGTTTCCCCGTCCAGGGGCATTTTCATGCGCACCACCCGGGGGATATTGGCGGACAACTTTTGATTCACCGCTTCCGGGCTCAGGCGGCGGCAGGTTCCGTCGTATTTGGGGGTCAATCCCTGGGCGGCCTGGCGTTCCCGCATGGCTTCCAGCTCCCCGGGGGTGCAGAAACAGTAATAGGCGTGGCCGGATTGCAGCAGTTTTTGCGCATTTTCCCGGTAAATTTCCAGGCGCTGCGACTGGATGTAAGGACCGTGGCCGCCCCCGGCGTCGGGACCTTCATCGTATTGCAATCCCGCCCATTTCAGGCTGGCCAGCAATTGCTCCATCGCGCCTTCCACGTAGCGGGTCTGGTCGGTATCTTCGATTCGCAAAATAAATTTGCCGCCCTGGCACCGGGCAAACAGGTAATTGAACAGGGCGGTTCGCAGCCCCCCCACGTGCAGAAATCCGGTGGGGCTGGGCGCGAAGCGGGTGCGGACAGTATCAGACATCTCTTTGTTGCTCCGGTTAGAACATGAAGCAGAGTGCGTCTCACTCTGCTCAAATTTTCATCTTGCCAGCCGGTTCCTTCTAAAAAAGAAGTAATACACGCCATAGCCAACCAGCGCTATCGCCAACCCGTAAAGAACGAATTTATTATAAGCGTTGATATATTTCAGAATCTCTTCCCAGCTTTTTCCGATGAAGGCGCCCGCGTAGATGACCGCCGCATTCCACGCTAACGAGCTTAGCGTTGACAACAGCGCCACCTTGAGGATATTCAGCTTTGCCAACCCCGCCGAAATCGAAATAACCGAACGAACCCCGCTCAAAAAACGGTTGGCGAAAATGAGGGAGTAACCATATTTTTGCAGCCAGCGATCCGCTTTTTCCAGGCGGGATTTTTTTAGCCAGCGGATATTACGTTTCTCGAAAAACCCCCACCCTAACCCGTAGGCGATCAGAAAGAGAGTCATGAATCCCGCCACGCTTCCCAGGGTGGTGCTGGCCAGAACTCCCCAATAGCTCAGATGGCCTCTCCCTACAAAATAAGCGCCGATGAGCGTCACCGTATCCCCGGGAACCGGCGGCAGCAGGTTCTCCCCCATCGCGCTCAGGAAAAGCAATCCATACGCCAGCAAGGGATTTTCCTGGGGAATGCGTATAAACAGGTCGAAGAGTTCATTCCACATATCGTATGAATACCGATGGCTTCGCCGCCATTTGCTGCGCGTCATTCGCTTCGCGTCATTCACTGCGTTGTCATTGATAGTCATTGGAGAAGCACTAAATGACGCCGAAGGCAAATGACAATGAATGACAGCGAAGCCCCAACGGGGCAAGCAAATGACGGCGAAGCCAAATACCGCGCAGCTTACTGCTCCGATTTCTCGATCTTTGCCCAGGAATCTTTCAACGATACGGTGCGGTTGAAGACCAGTTTCCCCCTGGTGGAATCCGGGTCAACGCAGAAATACCCGTGGCGCAAAAACTGGCAGCGGCTGCCCGGCGCGGCGTCGGCCAGGGAAGGCTCCACCATGCAATCGGCGATAATTTCCAGGGAATTGGGGTTGATATTATCCAGAAAAGTTTTGCCTTCTTCCACTTCTTCGGGATCCGGTTTGGTAAACAAATGGTCGTATAGGCGAACTTCCGTGGGCATCGCATGGGCGGCAGAGACCCAGTGCAGGGTTCCCTTGACGATGCGCCCGTCATCCGACCATCCCCCGCGGGTCTTGGGATCGTAAGTGCAATGCAATTCCACGATCTCGCCGCTGTCCTTATCCTTCACCACGTCCACGCAGGTGATGTAATAACCGTGCTTCAGGCGCACTTCTTTGCCCGGCGCCAGGCGGTGGTATTTTTTCGGGGCATCTTCCCGGAAATCATCCCGCTCGATGTAGAGCACCCGCGAGAAAGGCAGTTTGCGGGTTCCCATGGATTCGTCTTCCGGGTTATTCACCGCCTCCATTTCTTCCACCTGGTTCTCAGGATAGTTCACCAGCACCACCTTGAGGGGACGCAACACCGCCATCACCCGGGGAGCGCGTTTATTCAGGTCATCTCTTAAGCAATGCTCCAAGAATGAAATATCCACGGTGCTGTCCGCCTTGGCCACCCCGATCCGTTCGGCAAAGTCGCGGATCGCTTCCGGAGTGTAACCGCGCCGGCGCAGCCCGGCGATGGTGGGCATGCGGGGATCGTCCCAGCCGCGCACCCGGCCTTCCTGCACCAATTGCAGCAGCTTGCGCTTGCTCATCACCGTGTAGGTCAGGTTCAGGCGGGCAAATTCGATTTGCTGCGGCGCGTAAACCCCCAATTGCTCTATGAACCAGTTGTACAGAGGGCGATGGTCTTCGAATTCTAAGGTGCAAATGGAATGAGTAATTTTTTCAATCGAGTCGGATTGCCCGTGCGCCCAGTCGTACATCGGGTAGATGCACCAATCGTCGCCGGTGCGGTGATGGGCGGCGTGGAGGATGCGGTACATCACCGGGTCGCGCATGTTCAGATTCGGAGAAGCCATGTCGATCTTCGCCCGCAGCACCCGGGAGCCGTCCGGAAACTCCCCGGCCTTCATGCGCCGGAACAGATCCAGGTTTTCCTCGACGGAACGGTTGCGATAGGGGCTTTCCTTGCCGGGACGGGTGAGGGTGCCGCGGTGCTCGCGGATTTCATCCGCGCTCAGGTCATCCACGTAGGCTTTGCCGGCCTCGATCAGTTGAATCGCCCACTCGTAGAGCTGCTGAAAATAATCTGAGGCGTAATAGAGGCGGTCCTGCCAGTCGAAACCCAGCCAGCGCACGTTCTCGATGATGGCGTCGATGTATTCCTGCTCTTCTTTGATGGGATTGGTATCATCGAAGCGCAGGTTGCACAGCCCGCCGTATTCCTGCGCCAGCCCAAAATTCAGGCAGATGGATTTGGCGTGGCCGATGTGCAGATAGCCGTTCGGCTCCGGCGGGAAGCGGGTGTGCACCCGTCCGCCGTATTTGTTAGTCTCCAGGTCTTTATCAATGATGGCCCGGATAAAATTAGTCGGGGCAGAGGAATTCGCCGGCGCCTTTTTCACCGTTTCGCTGTTTCCGGCGGTTTCTTCTTTGAGGTCTTCCGTTTTCATAACCGCATTCCTTTGTTTTGAGCATCTCTCCCAAATAATTCGGTGGTATTATCGACCGGATGCCATACCGCTTAATCGCTGTGAAAAAATGTTTGGCGAAATCGCTCAAACATCCTGCCTTAAATGGCATCAATAATACAAAAAGATGCACTTTGAAACAAGGGGGAAAGCGGGAAAAACCGGCAGGGGCAGATTGATCTTTGAACCACGAATTTCACAAATTTACACGAATGATATTCGCATAATTCGCGGTTTGTTTTTAATCTGCGCCAGGTTGGAAAGAAGTTGGGTAATAATGCGAATTAAGGTATGAGTGCAAAATTTATTTTGCACTGCGCCTAAGGGGGGCAGAGTCGGGGATTTCACTCCGGTTTCTTTTCAGCGCCGGATTTTCCCCCCGCTCCCAGCAAAACTCCCATCACTGCGCCATAGGCGGTGCTGATATAGGGGCTGCTGGTAATGGGGCAGGTTCCGGTGTTGCAACCGATAAAGTAGTAGTATCCGAATCCCAACAGCGCTCCGGCAAGGCCAAAAAGGGCGGGTTTGAAGAGGATTTTTTTCCGGTTTTGCTTCAGGTTCATTGTTGCCATACTCCTGTTCGCAGCCCGGCTCACCACGGGCTTCGTCAATCTGAGATTACGATGATTTGCCGATCCGTTTGTTCAATTCCGCGACAATCTCCGCAACATTCTCGATTCCCTTGATCTTCGCGTTTTCCGCAATGGTGCCCCACACCGGCTCCCCGCAGGCGATGCACTTGATGCCGAACTCGCTGAGCGGGCGCACCAGTTCGGGAAATTCCGTTACGATCTCTTCAATGGAGGTTTCGGGGGTAATTTTCGCCATCGCATATTCATCCTCGATTACTTCTCTACCGGGTAACCTTTATTATTCCATTCCACCATCCCGCCCTGGACCGCCACCAGATTCGTGAACCCCCGGGAGCGCAAATATTCCGCGGCTTTGCCGCTGCGATTCACGGTGCGGCAAATCAGAATGACCTGCCGGTCTTTCAGGGAATCGATTTGCGCAGCCCAGGTCTGCATTTCCTGAACCGGCTTCAATTGCGCCCCGGCAATATGTCCCAGCGGGCCGCTGAATTCTTCTTGCGTGCGAACGTCGATGACCATCGCGCCAGGCTGGTTTTGAAGGATTTGATAAACTTCTTCAACCGGTAAGTGTTGAACCGCGGGGGTGTTTTGAGCGAGGCTGTCGGGGGAGTTCCGGGCTTCGCTGCACCCCCACCCTCCGAAAGCAGTCAGGGCAAGCACAAAACAGATATAACGGCAAACCAGAAATCTTCTCATCTTTATTATTTTCTCCTGAACTTAGTTTTTATTCCCGGGCGCGTAATTTTTTTTACCGGGCGAAGGTATAGATGCCGGCAGGCGCGGGAAGGTTACAGCGCCCCCTCACAGACCAGGCGCCTTCCCGGCTCGAGAATTTCAGGATTTTCGCAATTGGATTTTGTTTTCCGTTCCGCGGAGCAGCCGCTTGAGGTTGGAGCGATGGGTATAAAGTATCAACGCCGGGATGAACAGGCTGAAGATCAGCAATTGCACCGGAACGTTCCCGCCCATGGCAAATCGTTGCACAAATAACACCACCGGCAGGGTCAGCGAGGCCAGGATGGAGCCGAGCGAGACGAAACGGCTGAGGGCGACCGTTGCCACAAAAACCCCCAGGCAGATGAGTACCGCCAGCGGCGCCAGGCCGATCACCATGCCCGCGCCGGTTCCCACCCCTTTGCCGCCTTTGAATCCGGCGAAAATGGTCCAGATGTGCCCGAAAACCGCGCTCAAACCGGCGAGAATCTGAAAATTGACCGTCTCCCAGCCCAGGCCGGTTTGCGCTCCCAATTTGGCAAACCAAACCGTGGGAATCAGCCCTTTCAGCATGTCGATCAGTAAAACAACCACCCCGGTTTTCCAGCCTAACAGCCGGAACACGTTGGTAGCCCCGGCGTTGCCGCTGCCCTTCGCATCTTTGCGGATGTCATACTCCTTTCCCCGCAGCAGCTTTCCGGCAATGATGCTGGTGGGAATGGAGCCGATGAGGTAGCTTACAACAATCATTCCGATAAGGTAAATCATGGACTCTCCTCATAATTGTCTGTTGCATGTGGCGCGTGGCCATGGAAATCAATGATTGCCTCACTTTAGTAAGCCCCCCCGTGCGAGGTACGCCTGTGGCGCGTTCCATCGGTACTACCACCGTACCGCCACCTACTCCCTCACCCGGCCAATAGGATAAAATTGGTACTGAAACTGCCTTCCAAAATCCAGCAGCGCCTGCCGGTGATGCGCCTCGATGATGAAAATGATCCCAATACCCAGGTTGAAGGTTTGCCGCATGTCTTCTTCGGGTACGTTCCCGGTTTCCTGAATCAGTCGGAAGATCGGGGGAACCGGCCAACTCTCCCAATCAATCTCCAGGGAAAGCCCCCCGGGCAGCAGGCGGTTGGTGTTTTTAACGATCCCACCGCCGGTCACGTGGGAAATTCCCCGCAGGGGAAAATTCTCCAGCGCTTTGGAGATCACGGAATGGTAATTGGGATGGATTTTCAGCAGCTCGTCGGCCAGGGCAGCGTTCAGCGCCGGAATGTGGTCGTTCACCCCGTATTCGGCGAAGAGCACCCGCCGCGCCAGGGAATAGCCGTTGGTGTGCAGGCCGTTCCCGGATACTCCAATGAGCGCGTCGCCGGGGCGGATGGCGCGGCCATCGATGATTTTCGATTTTTCCACGATCCCCACGATAGTGCCGCACATATCGTATTCGCCGGGCTGGTAGAGATCCGGCATTTCCGCGGTTTCCCCGCCGATGAGGGGAATGTTGGCGGCTTTGCAGGCCAGGGTAATCCCGGTAATCACCGCTTCATAAATTTCCGGCTGCAAATGGCCGCTGGCGAAGTAATCCAAAAAAAACAGCGGCGTTGCCCCGCATACCGCCACGTCGTTAGTGCAGTGGTTCACCAGATCCTGTCCCACGGTATCGTGGCGGTTTGCCAGAATAGCCACTTTCAGCTTGGTTCCCACCCCGTCGGTAGAGGAGACCAGCACCGGTTCCTGAAAAGACCGCCCGGAGAGATCGTAAAAACCGCCGAACAAACCCACCCCGGAGAGTACTTCCGGGGTGTAGGTGCGGGCGATGCGCTCCTTCAGGCGTTCCAGGGAGCGTTCCGCTTTCTCGATGTCCACTCCGGCGTCTTTGTAGGTTGTTTGTTGCTTCGCGTCATTCATGGTCATTCGCTTTCAGCGTCATTTGCCTGCCCCTTTGGGGCTTCGCGTCATTCAATTGTCATTTGTCGCCATTCGTGAAATTGGTGCAATTCGTGGTTGATACCACCAATTGCGCAAGATATGCTTCTCTTACTTCTTCAAAAAACCGCAGCACCTCCGCTTCGCGGTAGTCCGGGTAAGTCCACTCCTGGGGCCGGAAATGCCCTTTCTGATATTTCAAATGCAGGTCGGCAAAGATACCGCTATCCAGGTAGATGCGATGGCTGAAATCTTTGGTAGTGGCCAGCACTAATTTCGCTACACAAACATATCCGGGATCGATGTTGATCTGCCGCTTTCCTGCGCGTGAGAAGCCCTGTTCTAGTTCGTTGGCGGCTAATTTGATATCCGGAAGCTGCTCCGCCGGAATCAGGTCCCGGAAGGAGACCATGCGTTTTTTCAGGTTGTCGCCCATTTCCGGCAGGTAATAATCGGTGTGGTGAAACTCATACCACTCCATCGCCCGGTCAACCGGCGAATAGAGCTTCTCTAATTTCTCCTGGCAGGCCGGCCACAACGCCAGGTCCGTAATCGTAATTGCACTGATGAGCTTGACGGGGGGATAGGGTTTGATAAGTCCCATAAAAAGCCGTATTTTAGTGATTTTCTTTGAGCGGCAAACCTGGCGTATTGCCGGAAATACAAACCGCGCAATCCCGGGTCTTTCCGGAGGTTGCCTGGCTTTTACCGGGGCGCAGCACAATATGCAATTTGTGCTGCGCCCTTTATATCAAATCATCAGTCCCGGTACAGGGTCTCTATTTCTTCCCGGTAATTCTTCTCCACTATTTTCCGCTTAATTTTCAGCGAGGGGGTCAGCTCCCCGCTTTCGATGCTAAAAGGCTGATCTAACAAGATAAATTTTTTGATCTGCTCATACGAAGCGCATTGGGCATTAACGGCATCGACTTCGCTTTGAATCAGTTTCACGACTCCCGGGTTCCGGTACAGCTCCTTGAGCGATGGGTAGGCAATCCCCTTTCCCTGGGCGAATTTTCCCACAACCTCTCCATTGGGAACGATGATCGCGGCGCAGTATTTGCGCCGGTCGCCGATCACCAGCACCTGGTCGATATAGCGGGAAGTCGCCAGCAGGTTCTCCATCTTCTGGGGGGCCACGTTTTTGCCCCCCGCGGTAACGATGATGTTCTTCTTCCGGTCGGTAATCACCAACATGCCGTCTTCATCGATATGGCCGATATCGCCGGTGTATAACCACTTTTCACTGTCGATGGCTTCCCGGGTCTCTTCCGGCTTTTTATAATATCCCTGCATGACGTGAGGCCCGCGGGTCAAAATTTCGCCGTCTTCGGCGATTTTGACTTCCACATTATCCAATCTTGTCCCTACGGATCCGAATTTGAATTTTTCAAACCGGTTCAAGGTGATGATCGGGGAGGTTTCCGTAAGACCGTAACCTTCCAGGATCATCAGTCCCGCGGCGGTAAAGAATTCGCCGATCTCCTTTGCCAGGGGCGCGCCGCCGGATGCGAAAAAGCGAATCCGCCCCCCCACCCGCTCCTTCAGCTTTGAAAAAACCAGCTTGTTCGCAACGGCGTACTTGATTTTCAATCCCCCGGGAAGGGGTTTATTTTTTTGGCGATACTCCGTTACCACCCGCCCCACCCCGATGGCCCAGTGGAACAATTTGCGTTTGAGGGGCGAGCCTTCTTCCACAGAACCGACCACCCGGGCGTAGATCTTCTCGAACAGGCGCGGAACGCTGGTCATTACCGTGGGGCGCACTTCCTGCAGATTCTGGGGAACCGTTTCGATAGATTCCGCATAGGCAATCGCCGCGCCCTGGTGGTTGACGAAGAAATGCCCCGCCATGCGCTCGAACACGTGCGAAAGCGGCAGGAACGAGAGGAAGGTATCGTTTTCCGTGACCGGAATCGCCCGGGCGCTGGCTTCGATGTTGGAGAGGAAATTTTCGTGGGTGAGCATCACGCCTTTCGGTTCCCCGGTAGTGCCGGAAGTATAGATGAACGTTGCCAGATCACTCCGGGTGAGGCCGGCGACAGACTTTTCGACCACCCCGGGATTCTCTTCCAAATACGCCTGCCCAATCTCATAAAAGCGCTCAAGCGGAATGGCTTTGGGGTGATTCACCCCGGCCGGATCGATCAACACATATTTTTCAACATTGCGAATACCCTTTTCGATCTCCAATAGCTTCCCGAATTGGATGAGGTTCGATACTACCACAATTTTAGCTTCGCAATCATTGATAATGTATTCAACGTCTTTGGGGAGCAGGGTGGCGTAGATCGGAACCGAAATTGCCCCGAGAGATAAAATCGCGTAATCGAAGAAAGCCCACTCCTTGCAATTTTCCGAGAAAATCACCACCCGATCCCCCTTTTTTACTCCCAGGGATATCAGTCCCCCGGCCAGGCTGGCAACCGCAGCCTGAATTTCCTTGAATTTAAGGGGTTGGTAGCCGCCCTCTTCTTTGTAAAGGATGCCGGTACGCTCTGAAAACTTTCGACAGGTTGTAAAAAACATTTCGGAAAGGCTTGAATAGTTCATGGTCTCCTCCGCAAGATTATGTTTGCGCATCATATTATGAAAATTCGCTGAATATGTCAATAGCGCAGGAGTTCATTCAGGAGCAGAGGCAGTTAAACCGGGAGGGTTTAATCCCGACAAATTCACAGGGAAGTGAATGTAGTTGTCGGGAGGGCGGGAGCAGGGGCAGTTGGCAGGAGCAGGGGCAGGAGCAGGGGCAGGGAGCAGGGGCAGGGAGCAAGAGCAGGGGCAGGGAGAGACCAGGTGAGGAGTTGAAATTGCCTATTGCCTACTGCCACCTGCCTATTGCCTACTGCCACCTGCCAACTGCCCCTGCTCCTGCCTACTGCTTCGCTATTCCCGAAGCGCCGTAACGATCCGCCACTCCCGCTCCGTTACCGGCTGAACCGACAGGCGGCTGCCTTTGCGAAGCAAAACCATGTTCTCCAATCCCGGGATTTCTTTCAACTGCGGCAGGGAGACGGGCGCGGAAAATTCCCGGTAATATTGAATATCCACGGTATCCCAGCGAGGGTTTTCCGGGGTGCTTTGGGGATCGAAATAATGCGAGGAGGGATCGAACTGGGTGGGGTCGGGATAAGCGCCGCGCACCACTTTGGCGATTCCCATAATGGCCAGGGGATTTGCCTGGCTGTGATAGAACAAAACCAGGTCGCCGGGCTGCATTTCCCGCATGAAATTCCGCGCCTGGTAATTCCTCACCCCCTCCCAGGAGGTGGTTTGGCCGGGCGCGGCTTTCAAGTCTTCCCAGGAAAACTCAGAAGGCTCGGTTTTCACTAACCAGTATTTCATTGCTTAACAACCTTTTCCCGGCGAGGGAAAAGCATTAGTTACGCGGCAGACAATTTTTTTACTTTGAATTCTCCACGGCGCTGTTGTATGCGCCACAGATCATACTGTGCTTGCTGGTTCATCCAGCTCTCGGCGGACGTGTCGAATGCAATGGAAAGACGCACCGCCATCTCCGGACTTATTCCCGTGCGACCATTCAATAAGTTGGATAACGTCTTGCGGCTCACCCCAAGAGCCCTGGCAGCCTCGGTGACACTCAGGCTCAACGGCTCAAGACATAACGTACGCAGGATTTCTCCCGGGTGAGGGGGATTATACATTAACATGTTTACTCCTTAATGATAGTCCTCATAGTCAACCAACTCTACATCCTTCTCAACAAACACAAAAGTCACTCGCCAATTGCCACTTACCTTCACTGCCCATGTCCCTTTTCGATTGCCCTTGAGTTGGTGAAGCTGCAACCCCGGCAGTTTCATATCCTGGGGGCTGGTTGATGCGTGCAAACGCGCCAGGATCAAACGCAGTCGTTTAGCATGCCCGGCCTGAATACCTGCCTTCGTTCCATTCAGAAAAAACCGTTCGAGCCCCTTATGCTTGAAGCTTTTGATCATTCGTTGAGTCGCTTACAATCGTCATCATTACCGCCCCTTGGGCACTTCCACGAAGACCACCCGGCTGTCATCTTCCCCGGGAAGACGGCTGTCCTTCAATTTAAAGCGCAGGTATTGCCCCGGCTTTGCCTGGCGGATTACCTGCTCGAATTCGGCGATGCCGGCCAGGGGTTTGTTGTTGATGCTGAGTATGATCGATTGGGAGAAAACCCCGGCGCTTTCCGCCGGGCTTCCCGGGGCTACTTTTTCGACCAGCAGCCCGTTTTCGAGGGAGAGGCGCTCTTTTTCTTCCCCGGTGAGTTCGCGCACGCCAATCCCCAAGTTTTCAAATTTCTCTTTTACGGCGCCGTTCTTCTGCGCTGCCGGTTCCTCGTCCTCCGGGGCTTCCGCCAGGGTTACCGCCACATCCAGGGCGCGGCGCTCCCGCCAGATCGTCACCCGCACGGTTTCGCCGGGATAATGCCGGGCGATTTTGGTTTGCAAATCATTCACCGAAACCACTTCTTCCCCCTCTACTTTCAGCACCACGTCTCCCTGGCGCATCCCCACTTCCCCCGCCGGGGAACCGGGGGTGACTCCCTGGATGAGGGCGCCGCCGGGCCGCGCCAGCCCCACCGCCCGGGCCACGTTGTCGGTAACCGGCTCGATGACCACTCCTAAGATGGCGCGCCGCACCCGCCCGAATTTCAAGAGATCGGTAACCACTTTGCGGGCCAGGTTAACCGGGATGGCGAACCCGTAGCCCTGGTAGTACCCGTTGCGGGTGGCGATGGCGGTGTTCAGGCCGATCACCTCCCCCTTTAAATTCACCAGCGCCCCCCCGCTGTTGCCGGGGTTGATCACCGCGTCGGTCTGGATGAAATGTTCGATGCGGTAGCGGTATTTCGGGTCGATAATATTGATATTCCGCCCCAGCGCGCTGATGATCCCCGCGGTCACCGTGGAAGTAAAATTCAGGGGATTTCCCACCGCCATCACCCACTCGCCGATCTGCACGCTGTCGGAATTTCCCATCAAGGCTACCGGAAGAGCCTGCGCCTTCACTTTTAGCAGTGCCACGTCTGTAGTCGGGTCGCCGCCGATCAATTCCGCGTCGAACTCCCGTTTATCGTACAGGGTAATTTGCAGCCGCTCCGATTCTTCCACCACGTGATAATTGGTCATAATATAACCGTCGTCGCTGATGATGATGCCGGAGCCGGAGCCGGGCTGGATGATTTCGTCGTCTTTTTCGCCTTCATCCTCTTTCTCCCCGTCTTTTTTCGGGGGAAAAAAATGCGGGAAGAAGTCGATAGCGGGATGGCGGAACCGCCGGGAGCTGCGGATGGATACCACCGCGGGAAGGATTTGCCGGGCGGCGTTCACGAAAATCGTATTGGGATTATCGGAAAACGGGATTTTCCCGGAGATGGAGGGAGTTGGCGGATAGGGCTGCATTTCCGTAGAGGTTCGCCAGGAGATGGTATCCCCGGGGGAAGGTGCGTTATCGGATTGCCGGGCATCGGGATCGGGAGGCGATTCCGGCTCCCGGGCCTCCGGCGCCGGGGCTGCCGGTTTGTCCGGCTGGGGAGAAATTTGCTGCGTCAGCGGGGAGGGAGTATTCTGCGATTTCGATCCCAGGGTGAGCATCCACACCATTACCACCACGACGAGAACGCCGCTCAAAATTACTCCGATTTTTTTCATCTCTTCCATAAATTGATTCCGGCTATTATTAACGGCTATCTGTTCCCATTAAGATATGAGGCTTCATGATTAAGATTCAATCGCCAATTTAGCGCCGGAGCGAAGTAAAACATAATTAAAATTTCTTTATCTCCTGCTTTTTTCTTTGATTTTTTGGCTTTGCATCTACTGGCGCGCTTTCATAATTTCGGGTTGAAATCGAGGCTCAACCGAAGTGCAAGCGGGTTTCTAAACAACCAGAACCGACCTTTTAGGATAAGCACATGAAACATCCTTTCATTTTAGCAGGGATACTCAGCATGGCATTGCTGGCAACCATTCTCGCAGAGAACCAGGGGAACGCACCCGCTCCCGCGGACGCCCCGGTCATCCGGGTGGCAACCTTCAACGTGGAAGATATTCGCACGGAAGACCTGAAAAATCCCGGCCACCCGCGCTTGAAACGCATCGCCGAAATCGTCCAGCGTATCCGCCCGGATATCATTCTGATCAATGAAATTGCTTATGACCAGCCCGGCGCACCCGGCGTGGCGGAAGGCGATCCCCCGGGATTGAACGGCCAGCGCCTGGCGGATAATTTCCTGGGCGCGGCGCAATCGCCGGGCTTGCAGCCGTTGCGCTTCCGCGTTTTTATGGCCCCTTCCAACACCGGCGTCTCCAGTGGCTTCGATCTCAATAATAACCGCGATACCACCCGCGCCTTTCCCCCGCCTCCCGGCCCGGCGCCGGACGGCAGCCCCGGGAAACAAACCCCGGAAGGGCGGGCATACGGCGACGATTCCTGGGGCTTCGGGACCTTTCCCGGGCAATACGGCATGGCCCTGCTGGTAAGCGAGCGCTTTGAAATTCTGCACTCGCAAGTGCGCACTTTTCAAAAATTTCCCTGGCGCGCCATGCCCGGGGCGCTCCTGCCCGCCGATCCGCAGACCGGCGCGCCCTGGTACTCCCCCGAAGAGGTCGCCCGATTTCCCCTGAGCTCCAAAAGCCACTGGGACGTGCCGGTGAAACTCCCCCACGGCGCGGTTTTGCACCTGCTGTGCAGCCATCCCACTCCCCCGGCGTTCGACGGCGCGGAACAGCGCAATAAACGCCGCAATCACGATGAAATCCGCTTCTGGGCCGACTACCTGAACGGGGCGGGGTACATCGTTGACGACGCCGGAACTGCCGGGGGCCTGGAGGCGGGGGCGGCATTCGTGATTTTAGGAGATCTGAACGCCGATCCCGATGAAGGAAACTCTATAAACAATCCCATCAAACGTTTTCTGCTCAGCCATCCCCGCGTCAACGGTGAATTTGTGCCCCACGCGCCTCTTGCGGATGAAAAATTAGATATCGACGATACCGCCGCCTGGGAGCTGCGGGTCGATTATGTGCTGCCCTCCCGGGGTTTGGAGGTTGTCTCCGGGGGAATCTGGCGTCCGCAGGAAACTTCGCCCGGGGCAACCCCGGTGAGCGACCACTTCCCGGTTTGGATCGATATCGCCGTTCCCGCTCGTTGAATTCCGGGCGGCAAGCGGCAATTTTTCTATAAAATACTGGTAACTATAGTTTTTCAGAAAAATAATTTCCACGGCAGAATAATTTGATGGCAAAATGATTCAAATGTTTACATCAAACATTATTTTGCCAATCAATCATTTTGCCTTGATTAGCAGGCTCAAATTAGCCGACCTGAATCCTTGTAAGCTGGGAATATAATTTTCTGAAAATCTATATTCATCCAAAACGGAGGAATCGCCATGAAATGCTGGTTATGGTTTGGCATAATGGTTTTATTCCTGGCCGCGCCATTGTTCGGCCAGGCCCGGCGGATCGTGTTATTAGAAGAGGCGACCAACGCAAGCTGCGCCCCCTGCGCGGCGAACAATCCCAATTTACAGGCTTTTTTTTCCACCCATTTCGGGGGAGTGGTTTCGGTTCGCTACCATGCCTGGTGGCCGGGCTACGATCCCATGTATCAATTGAACACCGGCGACAATACCGCCCGGATCAACTATTACGGCATCAGCGGGGTGCCCAATTATATGCTCGACGGGGCGAATTACGGCGTGCCCGGCGACCCG
This sequence comes from Calditrichaceae bacterium, assembly GCA_013360445.1. Taxonomy (GTDB): domain Bacteria; phylum Calditrichota; class Calditrichia; order RBG-13-44-9; family J075; genus JABWBP01. Next base: position 97,282 of record JABWBP010000016.1, read on the forward strand.
GCTTTTATGGCGGTGCAGATGCGCAATAACATGGCGCAGGCGTCGCCGGTCAAAATCGCGGTATCGGCCAATATCAGCGCCGGCGAGTTGGTCGCGGATATCAAGGTGATCGCCCTGGCAAACGTTACCCCGGCGAATCTATGGCTGCGCACCGCGGTCATCGAACGTATGGTGGTTTACGCCAACCCTCCCGGCAGCAATGGGGAAAGAGATTTCCCGGATGTGCTGCGCAAACTGCTCCCGGATCCCGCCGGCATGGCAATTCCCGCCCTGAACGCCGGCGACACCCTCAGTTATCAATTGACCACCCCGGTCAACCCGGCCTGGAACTGGCCCGACCTGGCGGTGGTCTCCTGGCTGCAATCCGACGCTACCCAAGAGGTTCTCCAGGCGAACATCAGCCTGCCTACTTTCATTGTGGAAACCGCCGATCCCCTGGCGGATCTCCTGGATCCCAACCAGGCGGTAACGAAATCGCTGCACGTTCTCAATGACAACCCTCAGCCGGTGAATCTCAATATCGCCGTAAACGCGCTGCAAATCTCCCCGGGGTGGTCCTACAGCCTGCTGTACAATGGCGCGGCGGTGGATTCGATCGCCATTACCCTGGCGCCCAATGAAACCCTCAACTTCGAATTGGAGGTACTGGCGGGGCCGGAGGATGGATCGATCAAACTGAGCGTATTGGCAAAAAACCAGGATGACCCCTACGGATACGGCTACGCGGTCGATTACTTCGGATTGATCCTCTCCGGGGAGGTGCTTTTTGTGGATGACGACGGCGGGGAGAATTACGAATACTACTATTACGCCGCATTCGACAGCGCCGGGATCGCTTATACCAGCGTCGAACAATCCGCCCTGGCGCTGTTAGCATACGCCATACCCGCCGGGCAGTTTGCCGCAGTGGTATGGAACGTTTCCTGGGGATTTCCGGCGCTCACGCCGGAGGACGTGGCCTTTTTGAGCGCGTACCTGGATAGCGGGGGCAACCTTTTCATTGCCGGGCAGGACATCGGCTGGGATATCTTCGATCCCAGCGGCAGCAGCAATTTCCCCGCGGCGCAGAGTTTTTACCATACCTATTTAGACGCCAACTACCTCAGCGACAACGCCGCGGTGTACGCCATGCAGGGCATTCCCGGCGATCCGATCACCGACGGGCTGGCTTTCAATATTAACACGATTTATTCCCGCTACCCGGAGCAGATTTCCAGTTTTTCCGGCAACGGGGCTTTGATCTTGAAATATACCAATTCCAGCAAATACGGCGCGATCCGCTATGACAGCGGGAATTATATGACCGTGTACTCAGGCGTCGGGCTGGAGCAAATGTCCGATTCTCACGCCCGCATCGCCATCGTTGGCCGCGCCCTGAACTGGTTCGGCATTAGCGGGGTGGGCATCGATCCCGAACCGGGGGCGGCTCCGCAGGAGCTGTTTCTGGCGCAAAACTATCCCAATCCTTTCAATCCCTCTACCGCTATTCGTTTCGGGCTGCCTCAAAACGGCGAGGTTCGGCTCACGATTTACAATATCCTGGGTGAGAGAGTGGCCGAGTTAGCGAACGGAACCCTTCCCGCGGGGCAATACACTTACACCTGGGATGGCCGGAACCACAACGGCCGGCCGGTCGCCTCAGGCATGTATTTCTACCGTTTAGAAAGCGAAGGGAAAATATTTCAGAAGAAAATGTTGCTGGTGCGATGAGCGGGGGCGTTACGACGGTGAAATGTGGCAAAAAGTGAAACGTGAAGCGTGAAACGTGATTTCACGCTTCACGTTTTACGTTTCACGCCTTAAAATTTTACAGCGTCAGTTCCATGCCTTCGACCGCGAGCAGCGTCTGCGCAAAGCGCTCCCGGGCCTTTTTTTCGATGGCGCGGAGTTTTTCATCATCGTAGCGGGGATCGTGGTGAACCAGCACCAATTTCTTCACTTCTGCTTTTTCCGCTACTTCGCAGGCCATCTCGTAAGTGCTGTGCCCGAATCCCTGCATCATTCCATATTCCCCGGGATCGTACTGGGCGTCGTGGAGCAGAATATCCGCGCCTTTGGCAAATTTGATCAAACGCTGATCTCCCCCTGCAAATCCCTCGGTATCCGTGGCAATTACCAGGATCGCCCCGGCGGCGGTTTCGAAGCGGTAGAAAAAGGAGCCGCCTTTGGGGTGGGTGTAATTCCTCATAGAGGTAATCCGGGAGAGCCAGTCCGGCTCGATCTTTTCGATGAGCGGGCGCAGCTCGAAGCGATCTTTATAGAGATAGATGGCTTTGTTTTCTGCCATTTCGTGGAAATTCGCCCGGAAGGGCAAATCTTCAATCCCGACCGGGAAAAATGGCGGATGCACAAAGGTGCGCACCGCCTCCTCTAACTTGTAATCCAAAATCTGCGGCCCAATGAAGTGAACGTCGGATTTGGGAGAATACAGCGGGGCAAAAAAAGGCAACCCCGCCAGGTGGTCGATGTGCATGTGGGTAAAGAGAAGATAGACAGGCCATTCCGCCCGGTCGGCGCGTTCCCGCTGAAGCTCTTTGAGCAGCTCCCCGCCGCAGTTGATGATCCCGGAGCCGGCATCGACGATGAGAATCTGCTCGCCTAAGTCAACCCGGAAACAGGTGGTATTCACTCCGAAGGAAGTGCCGTGATTACTGGTGGATGAGTAGCTCCCCCTCGCTCCGTAAATTCGTACTCGCAACGCTGGTTTCGACATTCCTGTTCCTTTTCGCAGTCCTTGCAAAAATTTATTGGCGGGATTCTAATTTCTTGATGTCATCTCTGAGCTTGGCGGCTCGTTCATAGTCTTCTTTATCGACCGCTTCCTGCAATTCCCGTCTCAGGTTCTCCAGGCGATCGTGGCTGGGATCGATGCGCCGTTCCTCCACGTCTTGAAATTCATCGGCGCTGTAAGCGCCCTTACGCATCACGTCTTCTTCTACAAAGATTTGAACACCCTGCCGCACCGCCAGGGCCAGGGCGTCGCTGGGCCGGGCGTCGATTTCGAGTAATTCCGACCTGCGCCGAAGTTGTATAATCGCATAATAGGTATTATTCCTTAAGTCCGAAATAATGATGCGTTCGATCTGCGCCTCCAGGGTTTCCAACAAATTCAGTACCAGGTCGTGAGTAATAGGTCGCGGAGGCGTGATGTTCTCCAGTCCCAGCGCGATGGATTGCGCCTCGTATTCTCCAATAATGATCGGAAGGGTTCGATCGCCGTCCAATTCCTTTAAAATTACCCCGCTGGCCTGGGACTGCGTCAAAAACAACCCGTTAATTTTTACTTCGATCATTTGCACCTCAAATCAAATTGACTATGGGTTTATTTTGTCGAATGATGGTCATTTAATCTTCCCATCAATGATTTTGGCCATAGAACAATCAGCTTTTTACAATAACACCGATGCGCTAATTTAAATATGATCCAAATCAATTTCAACGCGATAATCTAATACCTGCGGGCTGAAATCAAAAGGGTTAATCGGAAATTTTTGGGGGAGGCGGCGCAGTAGGCAGTAGGCAATAGGCAGTAACCAGCAGCAGTGGGCAATAAACAGGAGCAAGGTTAAGAGGGTGAAGGTAAAATTGCTTACTGCTTACTGCCTACTCCCTACTCCCTCCGGCAACTCGCTAACTTCCCAGCACATCTTCATAAAGTTGGATATATTGCGGGATGATGGAATCGGCGTGGAAATTTTCTAAGGCCCGCTTCCGGGCTTGCTGAGAAAGGGTTTCTTTCAAGGAAGGATTGCTCAAAATTTGCAGCACCTGGCTGCTCATCTGCTCCACGTCTCCCACGGGCGCCAGAAAGCCGGTCTCGCCGTGGATATTCAACTCCGGCAAACCCCCGGCGTTGCTGCTGATGCACGGCAATCCGCAGGCCATCGCTTCCAATGCCGCCAGCCCGAAACTCTCGGTCTGGCTGGGCATCAGGAAAATATCCCCTAAGGAGAGGAAAAAATAGACCTCTTCCTGCTTGCCCAGGAAAATGGTGCTTTTTTCGATTCCCAGGTCGCGCACGGTTTTTTCCGCAAGGGAGCGCTCCGGCCCGTCGCCGATCAATACTAAGCGAACCGGCATCCGGTCCAATACCCGCCGGGTAATCTGGATGGTATCCAAAACGCGCTTCACAGGGCGAAAATTGGAAAGGTGTATCAGGATCGGTTCCCCGTTCGGGGCATATTTGCTTCGTAACTGCCGGCAAATGTTCTGCTGGTCGCGCTCTTCTTTTATAAAATTATAGATTACCCGAATGGGAACCGTGGGATTGAAGGTTTTGATGGTTTCGTTCTTCAAGAACTCGGAGACCGTGGTAACGGCGTCGCTGCGGTTTATTCCGTAGCGGGTAATGCGCATAAAGGAGGGATCGGCGCCCACCAGGGTAATGTCGGTGCCGTGCAGGGTGGTGATGATTTTTAAGCGGTGCTGGTCGCGGATCATTTCCCGGGCCAGGTAGGCCGAAACCGCGTGGGGAATGGCGTAGTGGGCGTGAATCAAGTCTAACTTTTCATGGATGGCGATATCCGCCATTTTGGTCGCCAGGGAAAGGGAGTACGGGGGATATTCGAATAAAGGATACTCAGGAACTTTGACTTCGTGGAAAAGGATATTGGGATCGAATGAATCATTCAAACGGTGAGGCAGGGCGTAAGCGATGAAATGAACTTCGTGCCCCCGCTGGGCCAGGCTCTTTCCCAGTTCGGTGGCCACGATGCCGCTGCCGCCATAGGTCGGATAACAAGAAATGCCTATTTTCATACACTATCCACGGTTTCGTGAATCTCTGCCACGTCAACCACCTTGTTTCTGCCGGTTCTCTTGGCGTGGTACAACGCTTTATCGGCGTGCAGGATCAGATCCTCTTCGGTGAGGGCGTCTTCCGGGAAGGTGGCTATGCCGATGCTGATGGTCAACTTGCCGTTGGGTTGAATTTCCTGCCGGAAAAACGCGGTATTCTCCACTTTGATACGGATACGCTCTGCCAGGGTGTGCGCCCCGATTTTCTCCGTCCCGGGCAGGATGACGGCGAATTCCTCTCCCCCGTAGCGCGCGACCACGTCGTTGTCGCGCACGGATTTTTTCAGAATCGCGCTCACCTTTCGCAGCACTTCGTCGCCGGCGGGATGCCCCAGGGTATCATTATAATTTTTGAAGTAATCCACGTCTAAAATCAGCAGGGAGACCGGGGTGTTTTCCCGCCGGGTACGGGCAAACTCTTCCTTGATCCTCATGCGGAAGAAGCGGTAGTTGTGCAAACCGGTCATTCCGTCGGTGTAGGAAAGCGCCTTGATCTGCTCAAAAGTCCGGGCATTGTTCACCGCCACCGCCAGCATGTTCGACAGGATTCCCAACGCTTCCAGGCTATCCTCGGCATATTCTTCGTCTTTGGCATTGGGGCCCAGGCACAGCATCCCGATAATATCATCCTCCCGGAACAACGGGCTGATCACTTCCAACTCCAGGGATTTCATTGCCGGGATGATTTCCCGAAATTCCCCCCCCACTTCCTGAATCTTAAACACTTTCCTGGCCAATTCCAAATAGTGAAATAACTTGTCATGGCGGTAGAGGCGGAATTTCCGCAGGGCGTCGTTGTGATACCCTTTGTATTCCACCACTTCGAAAATATCGCTATCGTCCTTATTGACCAGCAACAATACCGCGCTGCGGGCGGAAAATGTTACCAGGATATTGCTCAGCGACTGGCTGACCAGGCCCTGAAATTGCAACTGGCTCATCACCCGGTAACTCATGTCGAACAGGCGGTGAAAATCATAGAGTTTTTTCTGGAGTTGCTTGTTAGTCTGCACCAGCACGTGGTTTAAGCGGCTGATTTGCTGGTTCGCTTCGTTCAACTCTTCGGTTTTATGCACCAGGCGGTCTTGCAGCTTTTTCAAGCGCAGCATATTGTTGATCCGGGCCATCAGCTCATCGAACTCGAAGGGTTTGGTAATATAATCGTCCGCTCCCGCTTCCAGCGCGATGACCATGTCGCGGGTTTCTTTTTTAGCGGTCAACATAATGATGGGCAGGTAGGAGGCCAGATCCAGGTTGCGAACCCGGCGGGTCGCGCTGATTCCGTCCAACTCCGGCATCATCAAGTCCAAGAGCACCAGGTCCGGCTGGAACGCCTGAATGCGCTCCACAATTTGTTGGCTGTTCAAACAGCTATCGACCACAAAGCAATATTTTTTCAAATAGGCCGATAGCAGCTTATGAACCGGCAATTCATCATCCACAATCAGAATTTTATAGGGTTGAACAGGGGTATTTTCATGCATCTCCATCACCACGGTCCCTCACAGGTAAGGTTAAGCATAGCGCATGGCGCATAGCGTATAGTACGCGTTGCTGTTCTCTGCTCTTTGCGCTATGCTCCATACGCTTTGTCAAATTATCCTTTATATGCGGAGACGAATGTAGTAAATTTTACGCCATTAAAATTGATTAAAGCGGAAATAATTAACAGGAAAAATTAAATTTATGAGCCTTAGAGCGATTTTTGGACTGGTAATATCGGCTTTTTGGGTATTTTTTTTAATACTGGCGGGCTGTAAAGACAGCAGCTCCTCCAACGAGCAGGACCAGGATATTTACCCTGACAGCATGTTGAGCTATTCCCGGCACATCCGCCCCATTTTTTTGGAGGATTGCGCCATGCCGGGAGGCTGCCATCACAGTTCGGTGCGCGAGGGCGGATTAGACCTGGAGAGCGATCCCCCGGATTTCCAGGGCGATCACGGGCTGGTGGTTATTCCATTTTCTTCCACCGGAAGTTTATTATACCAATTGCTCTTTAACGATGTTAGCGGCATCTCACGCATGCCGCCGCCCAATTATAGCTCTTATTTATCGGATCCGAAAATCAAGGCCATCGGCACCTGGATCGATGAAGGCGCCAATCCCAGCAACTGAAAGGAATTCCCGCTTGGCACAGAAAATAGAACCGCGCATTTTCAAGGGCGCCCGCGACTTTCTCCCGCCCCAAATGGTGAGACGAAATTACGTTATCAATATCATCAAGACCGTATTCGAGAAATACGGCTTCGAGCCTCTGGAAACCCCGGCCATCGAGTTATGGGAAACGCTTGCCGGAAAATACGGCGAAGAGGGCGACCGCCTTACCTACCGTTTTACGGACCGGGGCGACCGGGAAGTAGGTCTGCGCTACGACCTGACCGTTCCCCTCTCCCGGGTGGTAGCGATGTACCCGCAAATTCCCAAACCCTTCAAACGCTACCAGATTCAGCCGGTCTGGCGGGCGGATAAACCCCAGAAAGGGCGCTTCCGGGAATTCTACCAGTGCGACGTGGACATCGTCGGCAGCGCTTCCATGCTCGCCGATGCGGAAATCATCGCCATCATTTACGAAATTTTGAAAATCCTGCGCTTCGAAGAGTTCACCATCCGGGTCAACAGCCGCAAGGTGCTCTCCGGGATGGTGGAAGTCTCCGGCGCGGGCATGGTAAAGGAATTCGATATCTATCGCGCCATCGACAAGCTCGACAAGATCGGATTCGAAGGCGTCGCCGAAGAGTTGCGGAAGTTGGCCATCCCGGAAAGCGCGGTGGGCAGGCTGCTGGATATTCTCAAAATCGAAGGAACCTCCGCGCAGCGCCTGGACGCCGCCGCCGGGCTGTTAGCCGGAAGCGCCGCCGGGCAACAGGGCGTCGCCGAGCTATCCGCGCTCCTCCAATACCTCTCCCGCTACGAAATTCCCGATTCCTGTTTTGCGTTCGATATTTGCCTGGCCCGGGGATTGGATTATTACACCGGCCCGATTTACGAAACCGTGGTGGAAAAACCGCGCATCGGCAGCATTACCGGGGGCGGGCGTTACGACAATTTGATCGGGCTGTTTTCCGGGCAAAGCCAGCCCGCCACGGGCAGCTCCGTGGGGCTGGAGCGCATCATCACCGTCATGGAAGAACTGGAGATGTTCCCGCCCCATCTGAACACCTCCACCCGGGTGCTGGTGACGGTGTTCAACGAAGAGCTGCTCCCCTACTCCATTCAAATTGCCGGGAAACTGCGCCAGGCCGGGATCAACACCGATTTGTACACCGGGGTCTCCAAACTGCGCGGGCAATTCGGCCTCGCCAATGATAAAAATATTCCCCTGGTGGTGGTGGCCGGCCCGGATGAGCAGGCGCAAGGGAGCGCGAACGTTAAAAACATGGCCAGCGGCGAGCAGCAAACCCTTCCCCTGGATGCGCTGGTGGAACATATCCATTCGATATTGCGGAACGATCAGGATTAGCGGTTTGTGATGATGGAATCGGGCTTCAAAAAATATTTTACCCCCGCGGAGGCCGCCCAAACTCTTCCGCTGGTGAAAAACATCGTCCAGGATATTCTCAATTTAAGCTACGAAATCCACTCCCTGGCCACCATGTTAGGGCAGGAAGCGCAGGCGCACCCCCAGGTGCTGGGCATGGTGCATCAATTGCGGGAATATTTTGCCGAACTGGAAGAGATCGGCTGCTTTTATAAAGATTGGGGATTTTCGATCGGGTTGGTGGATTTTCCGGCGATCATCGAGGGGAAAGAGGTATTCCTGTGCTGGCGCAGCGATGAACCGAAGATCCGTTATTACCACGAGATAGACGCCGGTTACGCCGGGCGCAGGCCGATTCCGGAAAAATATTTTGCGGAGTAGCTTATTGAACCGCCACAGGAGTGCAGAATTTATTCTGCACTTTTAGTGAAAGATGTTAATAAAGTGCTTGAATCCTTTTCCGGGGTATGAGTACCTTCTCTTCAAAACCGAAAGGGGGTACTCATGCAAACCTACATTTTGATGACCAAGCTATCGCCGGAACTGGCCCGGCAGACCAAACAGCGTGCGGAAATCGGGATCGAGTGGCTGGAGCAGGTGAAAAAGAAATGCCCGAAAGTGCGTTTCATCGATCATTACGCCCTGTTAGGTCCCTACGATTTCTTAGACATCTACGAAGCGCCGGACGCGGAAACCGCCGCCAAGGTCTCCATGATCAGCCTGGCCAACGGGGCGCTGCAAGCGGAGAGCTGGACCGCCATTCCCTATAAGCGCTTTTTGGAGTTGGCGAAGGAGATTTGAAGCTGAAGCGGGAGGCGTGAAACGTAAAACGTGATGCGTGAAGAATTGCGAACGGCGGTTTACGTTTCACGCATCACGTGTCTCTATCCTGATTTCGCAACCGGTTTAATATCCCGTTTCATGTTTCCCGCACCAGCACGCTTTTCAGAAACGCTGCGAAATCCCGCACCTCCTCCTCCGTGGTATCGAATGAAGTCATCCAGCGCACTTCGCCGGTCTGTTCGTTCCAGACGTAGAAGAAATAACGCTCTTGCAATCGGGGAATTATTTCTTTGGGGAGAATGGCAAACACCGCGTTGGCCTGCACCGGTTGGGTGAGCTGGATTTGCGGGATTTGCGAAACCGCCTCGGCCAGCAGACCCGCCATTTGGTTGGCGCGGCGGGCGTTTTTCAGCCACAAATCATTGCTTAACAGGGCCAGAAACTGCGCCGCGATGTAGCGCATTTTGGAAGCGAGCTGCATTCCCTGCTTGCGGATGAAGGGAAATTCCCGCGCCGGCGCGGTATTGAAAAAAATCACCGCTTCTCCATACATTATCCCGTTTTTCGCCCCGCCGAAGGAGAGCACGTCCACCCCGGCGTTTTTAGTAAATTCCACGAAGGGCAAATTCAGCGCCGCGGCGGCGTTGCAGATGCGCGCTCCATCTACGTGCAGGAACAAGCCTTCGCGGTGGGCAAATTCCGCCAGCGCCCGGATTTCTTCCGCGGTATAAAGGGTACCCAACTCCGTGGTCTGGCTGATGGAAATCGCTTTCGGCTGCGCGTGGTGGGGGTCGCCGCGGCGGGCCAGCAGGGGGCGAATCGCTTCCCCGGCCAATTTGCCATCGGAGGTGGGAACATCTAATAATTTGCAGCCGCTGAAGCGCTCCGGCGCGCCGCATTCATCCACGTTGATATGGGCGGTTTCCGCGCAAATCACCGCCTGGAAGGGTTGCAGCAGACTCGCCAGGCCCAACACGTTCGCCCCGGTGCCGCCGAAGACGAAAAAAACTTCAACATCTTCCCCGAAATGTTCTCGAAACAGCGCCGCCGCCCTTTCGGTGTACGAATCATCCCCGTAGGCAGGGACGCGGCCGTGGTTGGCCGCTATCATCGCAGCCAGGATCTGCGGGTGCACCCCGGAGGTATTATCGCTGGCAAAGGTGTAGAGTGGTAACATCGTATCGAATCCGGTAAAAGTAGGCGATAGGCAGTTGGCAAAATTGCCCGCTCCAAAGCCGGGAGAGGCTGAACCGCCTTTATCCGCCGGCCCCCGGCGCCCCAACTCGTGGGGCGTATTTCTTGCGGCGGGCAACTTCCTCGTGGCTGATCGCGGTTACCGGGCAAATCTCCTCGCAGGCCATGCAGGCAATGTTGCAGGGTTCATCCACCGCGATGGTGTCGAAGGCGCTCACGAAACCGGCGTCCTGCGGGCAGACCGCAATGCAGGCCGCGCATTTGATGCAGGCGTTCCAGTCGATGTCGAAAACCACCGGGGTTCGTTTGGGCATAGTGCACACCTCTTTCTACCAGTTCAGAAGTTCCGGGAAATTCTAACCTGCGTATAGCTCCGCCGCATGCCCGTACTCCTGAATCTCCAACTCTTCTTCGCTTTCTTCCACAAAGGTTTCCATAAAAAAGAAGAAATCCTTCAGGATTTCGGTTAATTCTTGCCGGGCTTGCCGGCTCAACTGATGTTACGCATTAACGACTCATTCATCGCCATTCATAAGCCTGCGCCGTCAACTTTTCAGCACCGCCAGGGGGCGAACCCGCGCGACCGCCCTGGCAATGCGGAACTGCTGCATCACCCGCAGCACGTTGTCAATATCCTTGAGGGCGTCCGGGGCCTGCTCGCTGATGTGATCCTTCCCGTAGCGGTAGAGCCGGATGCCGCGTCGTTGCATGGTCGCCTCGCGTTTTTCGTTCAATAGTTGGCGCACGTTCAGGCGGCAGAACAGGGCCATGTTTTTTGCGCGAATGAGATCGCTCCACAACAGGCCGCCCCGCACCCGGAACAACCGTTTGCCTACCTGAACGGCTTCGGGGTCTTCCGCCCGCCGCAGCAGGGGGAATTCCTTCCCTTCCGCTTCCCACAGGTTGATGGAAATGCAAATCTCCGCCTCGCCGGGATGGCGCTCCGCTACTAACGGCCGGGCGTGTTCCGCAATTTGTTCCAGCAGCGGCGCGTGGTTGCAGCGGATTTCTACCCTGGTCTGGTTGGACTCGACGTGGAGGGTAAGGTCATTTATGGTCATTTGCTGCGCGTCATTTATGGTCATTTGGCTTCGCGGTCATTTATTGTCATTGGTTTCACAGTCATTTGTTGTCATTAGCGTTGCGTCATTGGTGGTCATTGGCTGCGCGTCATTCTCACGCCGGAAAATACTCCCCAATCCGAAACTCGTGGTGAGCGAAGTCGAACCATCCCAAATCCAAATCGAAACTCACTCTTCGCACACAAACTTATACCCGTATCCCCGCACGGTTTGAATGTATTGGGGCGCGTCCGGCGCGTCTTCGATCTTTTTGCGCAGGCGCAGGATATGGTTATCCACGGTGCGGGTGGTAAGGTAGGCGTCGTAGGCGCCGTATTCCCACACTTCATCTAAGAGCTTTTCCCGGGTAATCAGCCTGCCGCGGAAGTCGATCAGGTATTCCAGGAGGCGGAATTCCCGGTGGGTCAGCTCTATCGCTTTGCCGTTCTTGCGCACCTCGTGGCGCTCGAAATCCACCTCCACGTTGCCAAAGCTGAAATGGGTAATTTTTTCACCCTGCAAGCCGGTTTTCTGCGCGTACTCCACCCGCCGCAACAGCGCCCGCACCCGCGCCAGCACCTCGCGAGGGTTGAAGGGCTTGGTCACGTAATCATCGGCGCCCAATTCCAGACCGAGGACTTTGTCCGTGGCGTCGTCGCGGGCGGTGAGCATCAGCACCGGCACGTTCACTTCCCGGTCGCGCAGCTTCTTCAGCACCTCGAACCCGCTCATTCCCGGCAGCATAATGTCTAAAATGATCACGTCCGGCTGAAACGATTCCGTTTTGGCCAGCCCCCGTTCCCCCGTAGCCGCGGAGCCGACCTCGAACCCTTCCTCCGAAAAGGTCTTTTCCAGGCCCAACAGCACGGAATCGTTGTCTTCGATGATCAGTATCTTGGCCATAATATCTTAACTTTTCAACGGCAATTTGATGGTAAACGTCGATCCCTTTCCGTACTCGCTTTCCACCGCTACCTCCCCCCCGTGCGCTTCCACGACGTGTTTCACCAGCGCCAGCCCCAGGCCGGTGCCGGCAACGTAGGCCGCTTTCCCGTCTTCCACCCGGTAATAATCCTCGAAAATGTGCTTGAGATGTTTCTTTTCGATGCCGATGCCCCGGTCGCACACCCGGATGGCCAGGAACCCATCGCTTTCCCGGGCGCTCACCGCCACCGGCGTTTTGTCCGGCGAATATTTGGCCGCGTTGGAGAGCAGGTTCAGCAGCGCCTGGAGGATGGCGTGGCGGTCGATGTAAACTTCTCCCAGGGAATCGGTAATATCCAGCTGGATATCGATCCCCTGGGTTTCCGCGTAGTAGCGAAAGGCATCTACGGCGGTGCGAACCACTGCTTCCGCCTCTTCGTACTCGAATTGATATTTCTTAACGCCCCGCTCGATTTTGGAATAATCCAGCACGTTATCCACCATGCGCGCCAGGCGCTCGCTTTCCGCCTGGAGAATACGCAGGTATTTCCGCGCCTCCGTGTCGCCCTGGAAGCTTTCGCGTTTCGCCAAAAACTCCGCAAACATGCGGATCGAGGTCAACGGCGTTTTCAATTCGTGGGTTACCGAGGAGATGAAAGTGCTCTTTTGCAAGGAAAGGAGTTGCTGCTTGCGCAGGTGATAGAGCAGCGCCGCGGAGCCGGCGATGATGAATAGCCAGAGCAGAAAGATGCCCCCTAATTTTAGATAGAGCGCGCGAAACCCGCCCTGCAGCAGGGGATTTTGGGCGGTCGGAAAAACGCCCAACTGCCAGAAATTCAGGGGATCGCGCAGGGGAAGCAGCACCGCCGGGCGGTTGAGCAGGTTTTCTTCTCCCCCCAGCACGATCTTACGGTTCTCGTCTAAGACGGCGATGGCGACGTCTTCGGGATAGTTCTCCTCGTTCATGATGCGCGGAAAAATCTGTTTTTTCAACTGCTCCAGGTTGATCTCCAGCCCCAGCGCCGCCTCCACCACCTGGTTTTCGGTGCGCGACAGCAGGATATAGGCGACCAGGTAGGGCTGTTCTACCGCGTAATCGGATAAAAATTTGAAGCGGTTGCGGTAAGTGCCGCGCTCGATGATATCCCGGCTGAGGCGCTGGTGCAACTTTTCCACCAGGTATTTGGCGCCGATGTTTTTCTTCTTCTGCTCCTGTAAGCGGCTGTACAGGGTCGAATATTCCTGTTGTTTTTCCCCTTCGAAACCGGTGATGAGCCGCCGGAAAAATTCCTGAATCCGCTCCACGAAAAAATCATACTGGGTGCGGTTGACTTCATCGGAGTGGTTGAGCAAATCCCGGTATAGCTCTAACAGGGCGTTCATCGCCTCTTCCCGGCGATTCATGTTATCCAGGGTGACCACCCGCTGGTATTTGGCATAGAAACGCAGGTGCAGGTTGTGCAAGTCCCGGGCCTCGGGGTAGTTTTCAATGATCTGGCCGTAATAATCATGTGCGATTTGCCATTCCGCCCGGAACAGGTAAATGCGGGCAATCTCGCCCAGGGCGATGGCTTTCAGGTGCGGGGCCGGGAAGGTGTCCGCAATACCCTGGTAAATGCGAATCGCCCCTGCCGGGTTATTTTCTTTGAATTCTAAGTCTTCTGCCTGCTCGGTTAATTGCCGGAATTTCAGCAGCCAGGTTTCCAATTCCGGAACGGTTTCCCTGCCGAGTGCGACAGATGACTGCTCGTAGAAAATTTGCCCTGCCAGGGGATAGATCACCCTCCCGGCGCTGCTGACCAGGTAAGCGTCGCTGATCAAGGAATCATTCGCAAGCAATTGGTTCAATAACCGCTCCTGCTCCTCGCCCGGCAGGGCCAATAAGTTTCGCGGGGCGATATTCTCCAGCCAGCGCTGGCGCTCGGCATCGATCAATTGGGAGATTTCCGACGTCGCAAACCGCGCTAACCGCTCATAGCTCGCTACCACCCGTTGCCGATAGACCAGCCGTTCCGCTTCCAGCGCCCGGCCGGCAAAATAAGCCAGTAAAAAGCTGGGGATAATAATCAAGGCCAGGAACCACAGCGCCAGTTTTAGCTGCCAGTTCTTCGACAAAATCGATGGCGGTTTAATTTTCATCGTCGTCCAAAAATTAAAAGCCCGGAACCAAACTCCAAAACACATGAATACTTGCGCACTTGAACCCCCTCCCTCCCGCTTTACGGTAGCGCCTTCCACGCTTCCGCACAAGTGCAATGCGCGGGCATTTCCTTCGCCCGCTCGATCACCGCGTCCGCCAGCGCCAGCATCTGCCCGACCTTTTCCACCCGGTCTGCATGAAAATGTTTGGCATATTTGAAAGCCTGTTTATGGATCAGCAGACCGCTCAAAAATCCCATCACTGCCCGGGCGGGGATGGGCCAGCGTGCGTGGGCGGCATACCCTTCCAGGAACAGGCGGGCAATTTCCCGGCGCAGACCGGCATCGACAAAATCCTGCGCGTCCAGGTAATACATAGAGGCGAGGAAATTCGCCACGTCGTATCCCGGGTGCCCCACGCAGCAACTGTCGAAATCTAACAAAAATAGTGATCCATCGTGCAGAAAAATATAATTCATGCAAATTCAAAAAAGCAGTATGGATACATACCACGAATCCTTCAAGTTACATAAAATTTACAGAACCGTGAAATCACGGAAACATCGGGGGTTTAGATTTCTTCGGTTCAATAAGATCATTACGCATTGAAAAACGGTTCCAATAATCTAAGGAGGAATACCAATGAAGCGTATGTTTATGGCGTTCACGGTGTTGATGTTCGTAACGGTAAATCTCTGGCTTACTGCGGAAGCCCAGCAGTTGGAGAATTTTTTGAGCAAGATCAAGATGGGCGAGTGGATCGAGTTCGAAGGCCCGCCCCAGCCCAATTCTACCATCCTGGTGAATGAGATCAAAGTTCTCCGCGGGGAGATGGAGGATGACGACTGGGAAGTAAGCGGCGCGGTCAGCCGGGTAGCCCCGGAAGAGAAAACCATCTATATGCTGAATCTTCCTATCAAATTCGATAATAACACCGAATACGACGACCTGGGCGTCATCAAATCCTTCTCGGACATCAAACCGGGCATGACCGTGGAAGTTGATGGTCAATATACCATGGACGGGGTATTTTTAGCCTCGGTAGTCGAATCCAAGAAATTCAAAGAGGATGAAAAGAATTTTGTCAAATGGATCGGGAAAGTAGAAGGTGTGGAACCGGAAAGCCATTCCATTAATATCCTGGGCCACGTCATTATCCTCACCCCGGAAACCAAGATCAAATCTTTTCTTCCCGAATGATATAGAAATGGTAAAGGATGATGGCTATAAGGGTAAGGGCTGAGAGGTGGAGAGTAAAAAAGATCTCAGCCTTTCCCTTCATCACTTTCATCCTTAATCCTTAATCCTTAGGACAATCCATATCTAACAGACCTAACAAATTTTAAGCGATCGAGGTTCTGATGACTCCCCGTTTGGACCGAATCCTTTCTTTTGTTCTGTTGCTCGGATGTCTCACCGGTTATGCCCGGGAGGGGGGGAAGGAGCACACAGTTTTGGAAGCGTTCGTTCCCCAAAAAACAACCAGTACCTGTAGTGCTAGTTCTACCAACGGACGCCCGATCTAACCGCGAATTGACGCGAATAAACACTAATTTCGGCCAGTCTTGATCCTATAGTTATTCGCGTTATTCGCGTGTATTCGCGGTTTAAACCGACTAGCACTACAGGTAACCAGTATGTGTACATGGGCGGGGCGGCCGCGGTCGTGGTTTTTTGGGCGCTCGTTTTTCTGTTAAGCGGAGACAATTATTCGAGTGTTTTGACCTCCCGGCGACCTGGTCGTGAAAGTCAGCGAAACCGGCGAACTGGTAGCCCAGAACCAGGCCACCATCAGCGCCATCAATGACAAGCAGATTCTCAACCTGGCCCCGGAAGGCTCCTGGGTAGAGCCGGGCGATACGCTGAAGGGCTACGTGGTGGAAAGCGGAGTGGAGCAGGCTCGCCTCGCCTACCTGGAGATGCAGGCGCGCACCCGCTCCCTGGCTTCGGTAGTGGACGCCCGCGCCGCAGACGTGGAACGCGCCGAAAGTGTGGTAAAGAACAACGAACGCAAGACGTATTTCCGGGAGCGGTTTTCAACGGAGAGGTGGTGAGCATCGGAACCCTGGCGCGCCCCAAGACCAACCCGGCTACCGGAAAAATCACCAGCACCAAGGTGTTCGACCTCATGATCAAAGTGACCGAAAACGACAAGCGCCTGAAGCCGGGGCTGAGCGCGACCGTCGATATTATCGTGGACCGCCTGAGCAACGTGGTGTACGTTCCCATCGAGAGCGTGTTTACCACCGATAATAATCGCACCTTTGTGTATTTGAGAAAAAAAGGCGACAAGGTGGAGAAACGCCTGGTGGAGATCGGGCGCAGCAACGATCTCCACGTGAAAATCAACATCGTCATGGGGGCGATTGCCGCCGTCTCGTTGCGGGTGGGGGAATCGGGATCATGAAAATTATGCTGGCCACGGTTACCGAACGCATGGAAAAAAATCCAGCCGGAGGGAGAAAAACGCCCCGCCGGGCGGGTGGACCATTGTATGGCCTATGATCCCTACAAAAAACGGCTGCTGCTGTTCGGGGGATGGCATAGCGAGTGAAACAAAGTAAGCGCCGGCAATGAAACCGCCGGTGAGAATTTTCGGTACTGGGCGCTGAAACCGCGCATTTCCCCCAAATTTTTTATGGCGAAGTCATCCCTTTGGGAAAGGCCACGTGGTAGACCTATACCTTTCTGAACTCCGACCGCGGGCTGAAGTACTGTGCCAGGGTTTGGTAGAGCATCCGGTCGCGCTCTGCTGTCGGCTGACGGAAAATCTCCCGTTTCAGGCGATACAGCTTCCACATGGCTTCGCCTAATTCCTTCATCCAGCGGCGCTGGTATTCGGCTAAATTTTCCGCGTCCGGCGGCAGCCCGGCGGGCAGAAAATCGCCCAGGAAATTGCCGGCGATTTGTCCGCAGCGCAGGGCGGTATGGATACCCCCGCCGGTAATGGGATTGACATGCCGGGCGGCGTCGCCCACCAGGATAACATTGTCGGCGTATTGCTGCTTCAGGGGCGCAGCTAAAGGTACGCCGCCGCCCTGCACTTCCAACACCCGGGCATCTTTGAGACGTTCCGCCAGAAAGGAATGGCGGATGAAATGCTCCAGATGCCAGCGCGCGTCTTTGCCGGTGAGGGTGCGCGCCACGCCCAGGCCCACTTCTGCATACCCACGCCCCCGGGGAAAGATCCAGGCATAGCCGCCGGGAGCCCACTCGTGGCCGGTGATGATTTCCAGCAGACCATCGGTATCCACCCGGTCCATGACGAATTGCAAACAGGAAGCCAGCTCCGCCAGCCTGATATGAGTGCGCAGGCCGGCCCACTTGCCCACCCGGGATTGCAGCCCGTCGGCTCCCACGATGACCCGGGCGCGTATCGTGAGTTCCTGCCCGAATTTCTTCATCAGGACATTCGCGGTTCCGTCGCCGTTGGCATGGTATTCCAACGCCTCGGTTTTCAGCCACACTTCCACCCCCGCTCTTTCCGCCAGGGCGGTCAAATAGCGGTCGAAACGCCGGCGATCCACCACGTAACCTAACGGCGATCTGTTATATTCCCCGGGCTTCAATGTGCGATAATCCAATGTTTCCGCCGCGCCGTTTGCGTCATAGACTTTGAACCCGTAAATCGGCGTGGCAATGTACTCATCATCGGGTTGGACGCCGGTATCGCCGAGGGCGTGGGCGCTCACCGCCCCGGAGCACTGGATGGGCGCGCCTAACTCCTGCTTTTTATCGACTAAAAGCACCCGCAAGCCTCGTTCCGCAGCAATTCGCGCGGTGGTCGCCCCGGCGGGGCCGGAGCCGATGACTATGACATCGAAATCTGTATTGGGAGACATGGTTTTCTCTCTCTCGAAAAAAATCGCATCGGATAAACAGTTAAAAGCGCCGGCGTAAAAATGGCCGGTGCAAAACTAAAGTTTTGCACTCTACGCCGCCAGGCAGGCTATGGGAAAAAATATGTACTCCGAGAAGAACAGCACCCAAATGAACAGATAATACCGGGCGATCGAGGCGCGGTTGCCCGGGGTGGCCCGCAAACTCGCCAGCCACATCATGCCCAGCAAGCCGGCGTGGGTTGCGGCCAATACCGCCCCGTTCACCCCCGGAATGCCGGCAATACCGGCAACGATCAATCCCAGGTAACAGGCCGCCAAAAGACCCCGCCCGACGTTAAATACCTTCCGCGCTCCCAGGGTGAGGGAGAGGGTCATAATCCTGAAGCGGCTGTCCCCTTCCATGTCGGGAATGTCCTTGAACCAGGCGATCACCAGACTGAGGCCGAAAATAAAGGCGGTGAGCGCCCACATTTGCGGAGGGATATCCACCGCGCCGCTGAGTTGCCGGTTGAAATGCAGAAACAGGAACAGGTTCACCACCACTCCCCGCACCGTAAAGATGCAGGCGGCAGCCCAAAGGTGAAAACGTTTCAGGCGCAGGGGGGGCAGGGAATAAGCGGTTCCGATGAGCAGGCTGAGGATGACGGTAAGCGTTAAAAAGAACCCTTCGCGAAGCGCGATCAGCAGGGAAATCAGCAAACAAACCGCGATAATGGCCTTGCCGGTGCGCAGGGAGTAGGTTCCCGCGGCCAGGGGTAAATGGGGTTTGTTGATGCGGTCGATCTCCACGTCGGTAAGCTGGTTCAATCCCACGATATAAATATTCGCCCCTAAACAGCTCAACAGCGCGGGGAACAGAATTTCCCATTGCCAGGGGGGAGTTCCGACGTGCGCCCAGGCGATTAAATATAAGCCGACCACGCTCAAGGTAGTGCCGATAATAGTATGGGGGCGGGAGAACTGAATAAATGCTTGCAGCCACTTCATCGTATCGCTCTTTATTATGAAACTCTTTTCGCATAGCGCATGGCGCATGGAGCATAGCGCAGGGGACGGCAGGATATAGGCCATGCGCTCTGCCCTATGCGCTATGCTCCATGCGCTTTACCCCTTGCAGCAGCCCAAAACGCACCAGCCCGCTGCGGTAGCCGCGAATCATCAAATTCATGGCCAGGGCCCCGCGGATGGTAGGCCAGCCCGCGCGGATCAATCCTCGAACGCTTTTGAAACTGAGCGCCGAGCGCGCCACCGCCTTCCAAAACGGGGATACCGCCCGGGTCCAATCGGCAGTGCGGAGATCGGTAAATCCCGCTTCGGCGGCAAAATTCTGGTACTCCTCGATGGAAACGAGCGGGGGCAAATGATAAACCCGGCAGAGACGCCGCAACAGGCGTTGTTCCGAGAAAGAGAGCGCCGGGGGCAGGGCGCGGCGGCACCAGGCGGCCATCAGGAATTTGCCGCCGGGGCGGAGCATTTCCATGCCGGCTTGCAAAAAGCGGCGCTTCTCGGGCATGTGCTCCCCGCTTTCCAGGGACCAGGCCAGGTCGAAGGCGCCGGGGCCAAACGGCGGATGAAGGGCGTCCGCGACGGCGAACTGCGCCCGCCCGCTCAACCCCGCTGCGGCGGCGCGCTCCCGGGCGCGGTTGGCCTGCACCGGGCTGAGGGTAATCCCCGCCACCCGGGCGTTGAATTTCTGCGCCAGGTACAGGGAACTGCCGCCAATCCCGCAGCCCAGGTCTAAAATATGCTCCGCCCCGCGGACCTCGCCCCAGCGCAGCAGTTCCTCGATCAGGTCAACCTGCGCCCGGCGATGGTCGCGTTTTTCGTCGCCATTCGGCCCGTAGTAACCGTGGTGCATGTGCTCTCCCCAGGTTTCTTCCCACAGCGCCGAGGAGACGTCGTAGAATTGGCGGATGTTGTGGTAGAGTTTTTCGGACATGGGGAGTTCCGTGATGGGTGTTTTGTAACCCGTAAAACGTAATGCGTAACTTTGGGGAGTATTTCGTATTTCGTATTGCGTATTCCGTTTTTGTTACGCATTACGTTTTACGCAATACGCAGTACGAAACGTTTAGATGATCCACCAGGCCAGCAGCGCCAGGAGCAGGATGGGAATGAGGGCCAGGCTGATCTTTTGTTGAAGAGTCAATGTTTCGACCGATTCAGCTTCCGCAGGAGCGCGTCCGAACAAACCGCGGATGAAGCGGCGCAGGTAACCGTAAATCGCCATGGGGATGAAAAAGAACCCGGCCAGGGAGCCGATCAGCAGCCGGGGGATGAACAGGAGGATGCGTGTGAAGGTTGCCGGCTCTTCCCGGCGCTCTTTTTTGACCGCGGGGAGCGGCGCCGGCGAGGGCCCCGGCTGCGTTTTCTTTCCGGCAATGGCGATGCCGTATTTCTCCCGCAGCACCCAGGAAGGCTTCACATAGCGTTTTTGGATCTCGCTGAAACCGGCCTCGCGAAACCAGCGCTGGTATTCATCTTCTTCCGGGAAGAGCATCCAGGTATCGGCCAGGAAACGTCCCAGCCGGTTTTGCGGGCGCAGCGGGCCGATCATCAGGGCGACGCCGCCGGGTTTGAGCACCCGGTAGGCTTCGGCAATGCCGCGCTGCGGTTCCGGCCAATATTCGATGCTCCCGGCGGAGACGTAGCGGTCGAAATGATCGGTGGGAAAAGGCAGGTCTTCCGCGTCGCCGAGGTGGAAGGCGCAGCCCTGCAAGTCGTTTTTCGCCTTCGCCCTGGCCATCTGGTGGGGGCTTTGGTCGATGCAGGCGACGTTTTCCGGCGCGATCTGGCGCACAATCCCTTGAGTGGTAAATCCGGTGCCGGAACCGACGTCCACCACCCGCAAATCCGGGCGATCCAACTGCGCCAACTCCAGGGACCGCTCCCGCATCGGCCCGGTCCAGAAAAAGGGATTGACGAAATTATCGTAAAAAATGGAGAGGAAGCGATAGAACCAGTAGGCTTCTTTTTTGTGCTGGACGGTGCGCATGGAGGAGAAAGAACAAAAGAAACCCGCTATCTGCAATAGAAAAATAAAAAAGGCGCTCCCCTTGGCAGGAAGCGCCCCAAAAAACCTTAACGTCTTTCTTTATTTCATCTTCGCCTTGCTCTGGTGCACGTAGCCCTCCTTGCCGCCCAACAGTTTAATGCGGTAATATTGGCCTTCCTGGTTGAGCACATTAAAGGAGACGCCCCCGGGAACCTGCCCGACCACCTCGCTCCCCTCTCGCGGCTCGGCAAAAACGGGAATGCGGTCTGCGCTGCCGCCTTTGATCTCGATCTTTTGCGCCATGGCAGCCGCCTGAATGGTTTCGCTGATTTCAAAGGAGTGCTCGGCAATCACGATTCCCAATTCGCGCAATGCTTCGGAAAACATGAGATTTTTTTCTACCCGGGTAAACGCCTTTTTATAATTCTTTTCCTCTTTCAATTGAAGCGCCATTTCATAGAACTCTTTTGCCTGGCCGTAGTTGCCCACCACTTCGTTCAGGATGCCCATATTGTAGAGAAGTTCGGGATTATAGGGATCCTGGTCGTAGATGCTCTTGTAAAGCACGTATGCGCCGTCGATCTCCAAGCTTTCCGCTTTCTTCGCCGCGGTTTCTCCTAAGTCTTTGAATTGTTTGAGTTCGATCTTTTCCAATTCATATTCCGAAAGGCTGTAATGAGGGGCCAGGTAGTTGGCAATTTCGGAGCTTAATTGCTTGAGGCAATCATCTACCATTTGGGCGACCGGGGGCAGGTTGGCGATATTGCTTTCGCATTCCTTCTTTTCTAATGCCCGGGTGGCCTCTTTACTGCCCAATATTTGCCCGCTTTCCGCGCCAATGATTCGCGCTCTTACGGTAGCGGTGACGCCTCTTTTGCGACAATTGACATAAGTGGTGTACTGTTTCTTGTCCTTTGTATAAGTTCGCTCTTCCTGGAAATCGTTGTCTTTGTAGGTATAACTGACATTTCCTAAAACCAATGCCTGCACTCCCAGAATTTGTCCCAGTTGGGCTGCCTGGCTCTGGTTCAATAACCCGCCGGCGCCAAGCTGCTGTTCATCCAGTACCTGCAATAAGCGGCTCCGTTCGATGATGCCGAAGACATTGGTAAACGTGCCTTCCTGAAGGGTCTTGCCCTCTTTTTTCTCGCCCATTCCCAGGAAACCGCTTTGCAGATCATAGATTCCCCGGTTCTCTTCCAGGAAAGCGCCGATCAGGTAGTCCGAAAAATTTCTCCCGTAATTTCCCTCGCCTTCAAAATCCAGCACGGCAATCTGTTTAACGCCGGGCAGAATTTGCTCCGGGGGATCGATAACGAACACTTTGATCTTTTTGTAAGAATAAACCGGGAAAATCAAAACCAGCAGCAATACCAGGGATACAATCAGTCTGCCTCTTAACAATAGATTCATGCCTGCACCTCCGAATGTGTTTTGTCAGAAAAATTATAAAGAACCATGCCCACAGGCGGTTTTTGATCGAATTGCACCGGCAAATTATCTTTCAGGCATTTTTTTCGCAATCATTTTTTAAATTAGACTGAAAAGTCCATCATACGTGATAAATGATTTAAACCGCGGATTAACGCCGATAAACGCGAATGGCTGTGAGACTGCGACTGACCGGAATTAGCGTTCATTCGCGTCAATTCGCGGTTAGCCTGGAAAGCCGGTGTTAGAACTATCACGACAGGTTCATTATGATCCGCTTCCTCCTTCCGCTTTCCACATTCCCAACAGCCGGTCGATGTCCCCCACCACCTCCAGCCCGGCGTGGCGACCGGTTTCGTCGAATATAATTTCTTGCCCGGCGGAGAGGCGCACATGCAGCGCCGCGTTCAGGCGCTCTTCGATGCGCCGGTCCATTCCCTTGATGCTTGGCGCGTGGAGCAGGGCGGCGGGGGTTTTCGGGCGTTCGATCCGTATTTCTAAACGGCGGCGGCGGTCCTCGACCACCCAATTCACTTCTTTCTCGTTCACTGCAAGCTCCCGGATGCGCGCCCCGGTGTACGTGGCAAACCGGTAAAGTTTTTGCCGATGCCACAACCCGATAATGAACCCCGGAAAGGAGCGCCCGATCCAGGGGATGATGGCGACCGAGGCGGTAAAACTGCTGCCGGGAGCGGTGAAGTGGTTGCATTGGATCCAAATCCAGGCCGCGGGGAAGGATTGCCCCCAGTCTTTTTCGGTGTAACCCCGCCCGCCGTTGAAATCCATCCCGCGGCCATCGATTTCCAGCACGCCTTCGATGCGGTGGTCCATGCTCACCACCCCGTGATAGCACTCCATGAAGGGCATCCAGGCGTACCAGCCCATAATGCCGGGGGATTTGAGCGTCACCGGCCAGGGAACCGCATCCCCAAAATTCAACTCGCCCCGCACCCGGGCTTTAGCGTCGTCAATATTCAGGCGAATTCGAGTCGTGGAGAAATGGTTTTCCCCGATGCGAATGTCAAAGACATCATCGCGGGCCGCAAAATCATCGGCGGAGAAACGGTGAAAGGTCAGCCGGTTGGCGTTGCCGTCCAATACCTGCACAAAAGCATAAGCGTCGGCGGGATTTTCCGCCAGGAAAATGCCCGGTATCACCGCCGCGCTGTGCTGTTCGCAGGCGTCAACGAGCTTGAAATACCAGCCCTCGAAGAAGGGCGGTTTTTTCCCCCGGCCATGATAGCAGGCGGGTCTTAGCGCATTACGGAGAAGTTTGATCATCTTTTGAAAATAGGAGTGCAAAGCTTCAGCTTTACACTGGGTACACGGGTATTCAATACCCCTGCAAAACTGAAGTTTTGCACTCCGTGTTACCGCCGCAAATAGATCTCATCATACACGTTGGAATTACCGGATTCCAGCTCCCCTCCCCCGCCGTTCCACTCCCCGGCGGTTCGGCGCACTTCGCGGAACTCCCCAATTCCCCCGCCGCCATGGTCATCCTGCCCGCCGATCAACACCACGGCGTTGCGCAGGTGCTTGTCGGACAGGTATTTCACCGGCGCGGAAAAGCGCACCTTCTTTTCCTTCGCAAACCCAATCGGGTGTGCGCTGTCCGCCGGGCGGTATTCTGCAATCGTCTCTCCCTTAGCATCCACCACCCGGTAACCGTTGCCCACGTAGATGACGAAATTATAAGCGTATTCCATGGGCACGGAGTAATTGGCGTTCATGCCCACCTTGCTGCGCCGCACTCCCACCAATTTCTCGAAATTCAAAGTGATTGCGGTGTAGGTCAACTGGTAGCCCGGCTCCGGTTTCCAGCCCGGATCGACCAGTTCCTGGTAATCGATCTCGAAATAATAGAACTGCTCATCTTTCCAGATACGCACCCGCCGACCGTCGAATATTCCCTTTTTGAAATTCGGGTTGGTGGGATAGGTATATTTGCCGTTGGAACCCTTATCGTCGTGGGCGCGATCTTTAACGTCGAATATGAGCGGAGCCATACGCCCGCGCGCCCGGGTGGCGTCTTCCGAAGAGATCAGTTGATATTGCGGTCCCCGAAGGGCGGGAATGCTGTCATTCATGGCCGGGGTTACAAAGGCTAAATCGGTTAGAATTTTTCGCGGTTCGACGGTAACGTCCGCCGCGGTCTCATTGATCAGCACCTTGAAGGTATTTTTTTGCGGGAGAACTTTGATCGAGAGTGGCTGCACCCCGTTCCAGGGAGTCTCGAACACGATCCAGTTCGATTCAAAAGGTATTCTTGCCTGCACGGTTAAATCCGGCAGAGAGCGTTTGCCTTCCAGGCGGAATTCCCGCGCTCCTTCGACCAGGATATAATTTCCGGTTAGCACGTCGCCGCCGATGAGAATCTTAAAATTGGCCGGGAAGAGTTCCGGCGGCAGCAGGGGAGAGAAGCGGATTTGCCCGCGGGACAAATCCGGGCGGATGCCCAACAGGTCTTCATGCCAGTTGCGAATGAATTCCGCCAGGTTCCAGGCCTGGGAAACCGTACCGGAGGTGCGCACCCGCTCGCTGCCCGGGCGCGGCCAGCTCTCTAACAGCTCCGAGTAACTTCCGATGGCGTCTTCCTCTAAAATTTGCCGTGAGGCTTCTTTCAGCAAAGAGACGCCCAGCCCGGTATGGTAAGGCAGCAGGGCGGAGATCAGTGGGCCGCTCACCCAGGTCCAGATAATGCCGTTGTGGTAAGCCGCGTCGGGAACGTAGTAAGGCGGGTAATGGTGATAAGGATGGAAATTGGAATCGCTCTGCGCCAGGGACGCAACGCCCCAGGGATAGACCAGGTTGCCCATCAACTCCCGCAAGACCGCCTCCTGCTGCGCCGGTTCCAGGAGCGGATTTTCCCCCGCGCCATTCCGTGGAACGGTGAGGGCAAAAACGCTGTTGGGGCGAATTTGGGGATCGGCGCTGTTATCTTCATTCAAATGATCGGCGAGGCGGTTTTTCTCGCGATTCCAAAAATAGTATTTGAAATTCTGGCGCAGGCGGTTTTCCAACAAGCGCCAGCTTTCCGCCCATTCTTTGTATCCCAGTCGCTCCGCCCAGTCAATGGAAATGCGAATTTGCTCCCGCCACAGCGCCTGGATTTCTAGCGCCCGGTTGCCGCGCGGCGACCAGGGTCCCTCCGAACCCACCGCGTCCATCCAGGTTTCCGCGTCGGCGTGGGTAAGGAAGCCGTACTCATCCAGGTGGTACTTGATCGCGCCGTCCATAGCTTTTTTGAGCACGGGGAAGATTTCACCGATGAAATCGCTATCGCCGCTGTACTGCACGTATTTTTCGCAGGCGAGCACGAACCAGGGAGTGCCGTCGGTGGTGTTGTAGATGATCTCGTTGAGCATCACCCGGTTGGGAATCCGGCCATAAAACGGGGAATTGGCGTCCAGGTTTTGGAATTTGGAGAAGGAAACCAGCACTTCTTTCGCCTTCTCGAACTGGCCGGTGCAGAGCAGCGCCCCGGGCAGGGAGATGAAGCTGTCGCGCCCCCAATAATTATTGAACCAGGGCAATCCTGCCCAGATGCCTTCGCCGCGCTGCCGGGTCACTAAATCATCCAGGGAAAATAAAGCCCAGGCAAAGGCGCGGTTGAGAGCGGTCTCGGGAACGCTTAAACCGGCGCGGCTCAGCAGGTTTTCCAGGCGCTCGCGGCGGCGGCCGGCCGGCAAATCCGTTTGGTGGCGAAACGTTTCCAGGGTTCGCGCCAGCCCTTCCCGCTCGAATTCGAATACCACCGCAAAATATCCATCCTGCACGCCGGCGGCTGCAAGAACCGGGAATGAAGACCCGGCATTCCCGCCGGAAGCGGATTTGCCGGATTGGGTTGCCGCGGGTTCCATAGCGACTGCAAGGTCTCCCGGGCTGCCCCAGGCAGATACGGCCGCCCAGCAAGGTTTCTCCGCGGGGAGGCGGTTGGTTTTCCCGATGGCGGCCTGCTGCGCCTCATCCCAGCGCCATTCCAGGTCTGACAACACCTCGTCAAAGCGGGGCCGGAAGCGAAGATCGAGAGGATTTTTGGCCGAAATTTTTACCAGGATCGCGTTCAAAGAGTCGAGGAAGTAAAACGTTTCCGTGAATTCGGGGAAACGCCGTTCCAGGCGATCCGGGTAGAGGGTAATGGATTCGGCGCGGTCGCGCCCCGGCGGGGTTTCCTGCGGTAAGAATTCATAATCCCGCAGGTAGCGCTGCTCCAATATGGTATATCCCTGGTGCGCGGGGAGATTTTCCTGTTGGGTTTCCCCAAACCAGAAGGCGGCGATCTTGTTGGTAAAAACAAACTGGTGGGATTGCCGGGGAGACACGCTGAAGGCGTATTCATCCAATTGCGGCAAACGTTCCTGCGCCGCTGAAAAAGCGCTCAGGAGCAGCATACCCATAATGGCTGAGCAGGATTTCATGTTCATATTCGTAAACTTGCTTATGGTTTATCATTGTGCATAGTGGAGAGAGCAGAGAGCATAGGGCATGGAGCATAGAGATATTCTGCCCGCACTCTTCACCACGCTCTCGCGCCATGCGCTCTGCGGTATGCGCTATGCTCCATGCCCCTACCCGCGCTTGCGCAGCAGTTTGGCCTGGTTTTCGCCCCCGTTCAGCAAATAGAGCAGCGGCAGGGGCCGGTCAACACCCTCGCGGAAGATTGGCATCTCCTTCCAGGGGGTAATCGAGAGCACGTTGGCGAGGTCCATCCAGTATTGCAGCCGGGCGGTCTTCAGATTCCAGACCATGTGAAAATGGTTGGCCGGGGCGTAGTGCTTGTATTCCGCCATGGTGGCGTGCCGCGGGGTTACAAAAGTGTGCGGCCAGGTGGGCGTGGAGGTGCGGCAGATCGCTTCGGAGAGTTTCTCCGGCGGCTGCACGGTAACCGCTTCATCCCAGACTATCCCGAACATTCCCGAAAGCGCGCTGTAGGTCAGCCGCGCGGCAATCCCCTCGATGCCGCCGGGCGAAAGGAAAGTAACCGAATTCCCTCCACCCGGAAAATAGTGCGGATCGGCCAGGGGGAAAGAGATTTTCTCCATGATTTTCCCGACCGGGCTGCCCGGCAGCGCCGCCCAGTCAAAAGATGCGGAACCAGAGTTGCAGCCATCTACCAGGCCGCGTTGCTCCCATAACGTATCCCCGGAGAGCCGCACCTTCAGTTTTTTCGCCAGGTCGAGCAGTTCCCAGCTTTCCCAGACCTTCCGGAAATCCATGAACAGGGGCGGATTTCCGCCGGAAAGCCAAACCATGAACAACTGGGTGAGCAGCGCCTGCACGTCCGCCTCGGTGGCGTAAGGCAGCGCCGGTTTGGGACCGTTGTGGTCGAAGGTGGAATTGAACAGGGATTCCATGATGTCCGCCACCGGCAGCGGGGTTCCCCGCAAATCCGATCCCCATTCCAACTGGCTCATAAATCCGCCGCCCACGGCATCGAGGTCTTTCATTAAATCACGCACGATCAGGTACATCGCCAGGCTCTGGTTCAGGCGCTGCTCGTCGGCTTCGTCGCGCAGCTCCAGGCGCTTCCCGGCGTGGCGGCCCAGCCAGTCGCGCAGTTCTTTCAATTCTTTCTGATCGTAGGATTTTTTGAGCAGCATATCCGCCAGCAATTTCATATCTAAACGGGTAATTTCCAGCCCGAAAACATTGCGGGTGGCGGAAACGTGCGGCAGGGCGGTTTCCATGCCCATGGAATCATGCCCGAAAATCACCACGCGGCGGCCCTTCAATCCCTGGTAAGCGGCCGCGGCGTAACACCAATCCACTAAGGCGGTTTTGGTTTTTTCGCTCATCCGCGGATTTTGCCCGGTATCCGGCCAGTTGCCCACGTTGATGTGCAGCAATCCCCCGTACTGGGCAATAGCCCCGGAAACCGCGTGGGTAAACACCACGCCCGGTTTCGGCCCGCTGTTGCCGCAGGTAAAATTCAGGGGAGTGCCCGGGGGAAAATGGCCGAGCAGGGAAAGCACCGTCAACTGCGGAAACGCCCAGGTATCCGGCGCGCAGATGAGAATATTGACTCCCTGCGCTTTGAACTGCCGCGCCACTGCGTCCGCCTGGGTTTCGCCGTCCACCAGCAAGTCGGAATAAACCACCGGAACGGCGCCGCCGCCGGGCAATTTGAGCTCGCCGGCGATGTTTTCGGCGACCATTTGCACAATATTCGCCGCCCGGTCGCGGGCATCGCGGTCGATGCGGGGATCGCCGGTAGCAAATACCCCGATGAGCGGCCCTTCCTGCCGGGAAGAATTTTGGGGGGACAATTTAATCGCGTTCATCGCTGCCTCCGCTGGTTTTGTGCAGACCGCCGATTCGCACCATTCCCGCTGCGGTCGGGAAATTATCCTGCGGGATATTGTAAACCAAACATTTTTTAGTTTGATTTTCGGAAAAATTTTTTGAACTTTGGCTCGTTCTTCAAAAAATCGCTATCGGATGCGCCCTTAATCGAGGGAAAGAGATCGTTTTGTCCAAAAAGCGCGTTACTGCCAAAGAGATTGCCCGGGAATTAGGTATTTCGGTGATGACCGTTTCCCGCGCCTTGAATAACCGCCCTAACGTGGACGCGGAGACCCGCTCCCGGGTGCAAGAGGCCGCCCGGCGGTTAGGCTACGTGCCCAACCGCATCGCCAAGAGCCTGGTACTACAACGCACTCACATCATCGGGGTGGTGGTGCCGGAAATTACCCACTCTTTTTTCCCGGAAGCGATTCGCGGAATCGAAGAGGCGGCCTTCCAGGCCGGGTATCACATCATCCTGACCCATTCTTCAGAGGATGCAACGCGAGAAGAAGAGGTAATCCATTTGCTGGAATCCCAGCGGGTGGACGGCATCCTCATCTCGAAAGCGCAAACTGTGGAAGAGAACCGGATCTATCAGCAACTGTTAGAGCGAAAAGTGCCCCTGGTTTTCTTTGACCGCTGCGTGCCGGGAATCGGCGCCGATTGCGTCAGTGTGGACGATGAAGCGGGCGCCAAACGGATCACCGAGCATTTGATCAAAATTCACGGCTACCAGCGGATCGCCCATCTCAGCGGGCCACAGCATATATCCATTGGCAGAAGCCGTTTGGAGGGATTCAAAAAAGCATTGCAGGAGAATCACTGGCCCTTTTACCAGGATCTGGTGGTGGAAGCGGGCTTTCACGAAACGGGAGGATACCACGCCATGAAAATCCTTTTGGAATTCCCCCCGGAGCAATGGCCCCGGGCCGTGGTGGCGGTAAACGATCCCGCAGCCTTCGGGGCAATGAAAGCGATCCGGGAAATGCAATTAGGAATTCCCGGCGATATTGCCCTGGTAGGTTTCTCGGATGATATTCGGGCGGAACTAATGCCCGTTCCCCTGACCACGGTGCGCCAGCCCGCCTACGAGGTGGGGAAAAAAGCCGCGGAACGTCTGATCGAGACCATCGAGGGGAATTCCGGGCAAACCCTGGAGATCGTTCTGGCAACGGAGCAGATCATCCGCCGCTCCTGCGGCTGCAACCCGTGACGCGCCGCCGGTTTTCGTCAAAACGACGCTATGGAGTTGCGCATATCTGCTCTCTCCTGTTGCGGAAATTATTCAAATCTTCGATTTCTCTCTTGACATTTGTGTTTTGATCATGTAAACTTTATTCAGCTATGTTAACGATAACATTCACAAAGAAGACGGCCTGCATATGTTATCGATGTCGCCCAAAATGCTTCCTGCTGCATCCACAACGGCCTGTTCCGTCCGTTTCTGCTCACTGAAGAATTTATCGGCTTTAAAGATACAAATATCCTTAAAATATAACGTTCCGAATGCTGCTGCCCGGGCCGCCGGGCCTCGAATCCGCTTTCGTTTCAACGCTCCGTTCGTTTAGAATGCGAATGAACACCGAATGCTGGCAAGAGAAGGGATTAAAATACCTTTGCCTGGAAAACGAGCGGGTAAAGGTGGTCTTCCTGCCGGAGATTGGCGGAAAGATGATCGAGATGATCAACAAAATGACCGGGCGGCAATTTTTACTGCCGCCTTCCGGGGAAGAAAAGCCGTACCGCCCGGCTTTTTACGGAGCGAATTTTGCGGATTACGATGCCAGCGGCTTCGATGAATGCTTTCCCACTATTTCGCCTTCAGGTTATTTTGCCCCCGCTGCCGCGGCGCATTCCCCCGCCCTGTTCTTCCCGGATCACGGGGAATTATGGTCGCAACCCTGGCGCTACGAGATTGCCGGCGATGAAGTCCGGCTGCAAGCGCAAGGCGTGCGGCAGGGGTATCTCTTCACCAAAAAGGTATCCCTGCGGCAAAACAAGATTATTTTGGACTATCTGCTCCAAAACTCTTCCCCGTTTCCCTTTTCTTACATCTGGGCGGCCCACCCCCTCCTCCGGGTAACGCCGGGGAATAAACTGCTCCTTCCGGAGAGCATCGATCGGGTTCTCCTGAACTGGGTTTCCGATCAACAATTGGGTGATTTCGGAACGGTACTGCCCTGGCCGGCGCTCTTTGCGCCCGGCGATCCGACCGACTATTCCGCGGTTCAAAACGGCTCTCATAACCTGGCAGTGAAATGCTTTACTTTCGCCTTAGACCGGGGATTTGCCGGGGTTTATTACCAGGACAGCGATGAAACCCTGCTGTTTCAGTTCGACCCGGCTGCGGTTCCCTACCTGGGCGTGTGGCTTTGTTATGGCGGTTGGCCGGCGGAGGAGCCGGGTAAACATTTTACGGTCGCCCTGGAGCCGAGCAGCGGGCGCCCGGATTCCTTAGAAATCGCCATCGAGCGGCAGGAGTGCGCCCATATTGGCGCGGGGGAACAGAAGCAGTGGCGATTGGAAATCAGCCTGTGGGAAGGGCGGAGGGTGGGGGATTGAAGATTGAAAATTGAAGATTGAAGATTAAAAGAGGATTTGCGGGCAGGCGCTTATGGAGATTCTTGCAGCCGGAATTCAGGCCCGTTTCCGGGAAATCTTCGGCGGTTCTCCGCTGCTGGTGCGCTCGCCGGGGCGGGTTAATTTGATCGGCGAGCATACCGATTACAACGCCGGATTCGTGCTCCCCGCGGCCATCGACAAAGCTATCCTGTTCGCCATCCGCGAGCGCCCCGGGCGCCGCTGCCGCCTGTTCGCCGCGGACCTGAACGAGCGCCACGAATTCGATCTGGATGGATTTCAGAGGGATTCCAAACACTGGCCCAATTATTTGATGGGAGTGGTCGATCAAATTTTGCGAGAGGGGTACACTTTAGGAGGATTCGATTGTGTATTCGGAGGAAATATTCCCATCGGGGCCGGCCTGTCCTCCTCCGCCGCCCTGGAAGCGGGGCTGGCTGCAGCGCTTAACGAGATTTTCGAACTGAATATCGACAAATTGCAACTGGTGCACCTTGCCCGGCGGGCGGAAAATGAATTCGTGGGCGTTCAATGCGGCATCATGGACCAGTTCATCAACATTTTTGGGATGAAAGATCGCGCCGTGTTGCTGGACTGCCGTTCTCTGGAGTACCAATATTACCCCTTTGACGGGAAGGAGCTTAGCGTGGTTTTGTGCGATACCGGGGTGCGCCGGGAGTTAGCCTCCTCGGAATACAATATTCGCCGGGCGCAATGCGAGAGCGCGGTGAGCATTTTGCAGCAATTCGATAAAAATGTGAAAAGCTTGCGCGACGCAAGCCTCGATTTACTGGAAGAGCACCGCCAGGCGCTGGGTGCGCTGCTCTTTCGACGCAGCGCCTATGTGGTGCGCGAAAACCTGCGGGTACTGGCCGCCTGCGGGGATTTACAGCGCGGGGATTGGCAGGCCTTCGGGCAGCGCATATACCAGTCGCATGAGGGGCTGCGGGATGATTATGAAGTTAGCAGCCCGGAATTGAACCTGCTCATCGAGCTGGCGGCCGGCATTCCCGGGGTGTTGGGCGCCCGGATGATGGGAGCGGGCTTCGGGGGCTGCACCATCAACCTGGTGAAAAACAAACAATTGGAAAATTTTACCGGGTCAATCGAAGAATCCTTCCGCCGGCAATCGGGAAAGAATGTGGCCATTCACGTGGCCCGGATTCAGGCAGGGACGTCCGTAATAACCGCGCAGGAAGCCCATGTTTAACTCCCGAACTCTCTTGAAAGGAGGTGAATGCCATCGACAATTACGGATATACGCATGAAGTGAAGGAATACGGATGAAGGATGGAGGGGAAAACGATCACGATAGAGTGCGTCTATTCCGGTTGTCGGGTTTAAAGCTGCGGCTTCTTGAGACAAGATATCCCCGGGGGAAAACGAGGTTTTTCAATTAACCGGAATCAATGTTTAACGCTTTAGAAGAGGAGCATGAAATGAAAGCTATGTTAAGGATGAAGTTTTTAGCCGTTGCCGGTATGCTGGCGTTGATAGTTGCCGGCAACATATCGGCGCAAGAGCCAATCGGCGGGCCTTATACCGCTGATAATAATACCATGATACTGCTCCATTTTGAAGGTAACTATACCAATGAGTCCACTTTCACCAATGACGCAATCGGGCATGGAAGTTCCCAGTTTTTCCCGGTCGGGGTGGATCCCAGCCTGGGGCAGTGCTTATACCTGGATAATGACGCCCAGGGAGACTCTTCTTATGTAACGGTGGCGCATGATGCGGATCTGGATTTGACCGGCGATTGGACCATCGAAGGCTGGATTTACGTGTTGACCTTCGGAACCGGCTCCAGCGACTGGCGCTGGGTGCCCCGCCTCATTATCAAACCGGGCGACGAGGTATTCTGGCGGCCCAACTTTTTCGTGGAAATGTGGGGAGATTTCCGTTTCTTCAGCTTTGGGTATCACGACGCCTCGCAAAATGCCTGGCCGCAGGTAAACACCCCGAATAATTTCATGGAGCCGGGACAGTGGTATCATTTGACTTTCATCCGCGATACCGCCGGGAAAGTCATTATCAATATGATTCACAACACGAACCGGGAATTAATCTACTTCGGCTCGGAGCCTTACGAATCCTTCAGCACCTTCCCCCCCATTACCACCGGCCAGGACGTGCACATCGGCTGGGCCGGGGCGGCTGGGCTGGCCAGTCCCAGCACCGACTCCTGGTTAGACGGGTTCGTGGATGAAATCCGGGTGAGCAACATCGTGCGTAATTTCGCCATTCCCCCGGTGATCACGGATGTAACCACGCTGCCGAATCAACCCACTTCCGCGCCCTCTTACCCGGTCAGCGCCCGGGTCTTCAAGGTCGGTTCTGCCGGCACTATTACTACGGTTACGCTCCATTACTCCACCGATGCCGGAGGATCCTGGTCTTCTATGGCCATGACGCCCGGCGGGAACGACACTTACTCCGCGGAAATGCCCGGACAGCCCCTGGGCAGTATCGTCAACTATTACATTGAGGCGGTGGACAACGGCGGCCTCTCTTCCACCAGCCCGGCCTCGGCGCTGACCCTGGGAGAATACTACGGCTTCGGGGTTTATGAGCTGAATACCCAGACCATTGAGTTGACGTTTGAAGAGGGTCCCGGCAATATCCCGGTTGATACTTCTCCCTACGGTAACCCGGTTAACGTGGTCGGCGCTCCCTCCCACTCCACCAATGCTGCTGCCGGAACTTATTCGCTTTACGTAGAAGGCGACTCCAGCTACATCGAAGTGACCACCCCCTTCCTGGCCGCGCCGGAATTCACGGTGGATTTCTGGTTCAATATGGACTCCCTGGAAGCTTTCCGCCGCATTGTATCCCTGGGAACCAGCACCGGCGCCACCAACTACATGGTGTTCCTGATGGGCGACAGCACCATGACCGCGGAATCCAGCATTCCCGGCCAGCCCTCCGGCTTGCGCGACCTCTTAAAGCTGAGCACCAAAATCTCTGCCGGGCAATGGTACCGCGTCAACTACCAATTGAGCGCCACCGAAGCGTGGTTGCGATTGTATGACGCCGGCAACACCTTTATCGAAGAAAAACGGATCACTATTACCGGGCCGGCCAATCTTTTGGACGGCAGATTCCGGGTGGGATTGCTATTCAATCACACCCTGGCCTTCGGCGGCTATGTGGACAACGTACGGGTTTGGAACTATCCGATCGATTTAGTGGGCATCGAGCCGGTCGGCGAGCCGGGGATTCCCGACAAAGTGGAACTGTTCCAGAACTTCCCCAACCCCTTCAACCCTGCTACGGAAATCCAATTCCAGGTGAACAAATCCCAAAAAGTCAACCTGACGGTATTCGACATGTTAGGCCGGAAGGTAAAGACCTTAGTGAATGAAGAGGTTTCCGCCGGAAAGTACAAAGTGAGCTGGGACGGCACCAATGAGGCCAGCCAGCGGGTTGCCAGCGGCATTTATTTCTACCGCTTGCAAAGCCAGGGCTTCGAGCAGTCGCGGAAAATGCTCCTGATGAAGTAACCGGGCATGGAAGGTAGGGGTATAGGGTATGTGGAGAGAATTAGGAAGCAGAGCTTCCCCGATTATGTTACGATCCCGGATGAGCCCATTCCCGTTAACCTTAGGGATTTTTAACCGCAAAGACGCTAAGACGCAAAGAAAACAGTGCTGATTTTTGTGAAGATCAGGAGGAATTTCAGGCGAAAGATGAGCCGGATCGTAACGAATTGGGGAACGCGGCGCTCGTCACGATGCTCTGCGTCGTGACGCCAGGGAGGAAGCTCTGCTTCCCGTTCTTTCCAACGATTGGCAAACACCACGCGATACCAAGACCTTATACCTATAGGCCTTATCCCGCTGCATCGCTTTAAGAAACCCCGGGGCGGGCCTTTCAACCCGCCCCGGTACTGACGCCATCACTAATAAGGGTTAACGGCTATGGCCCAATATCGAAGAAGAATATGGTATGTGGCGCTGCTGTGCGCAACCGCCCTGTTGCTCCTGGCCTGCACCTCGGGTATCGAAGATTCCCCGGGCGCCGGGATCGTGCGCGTAATCCTGCAATCGGACCCTGCCGACACTTCGATTATCATCCTGGGAGACACGGTGGCGGTAGTCGAAGGAAGCGACTATTTTACCTCCACGGTCTTTCAAGGCCGGGTTTACCGGGATTCCCTCTTTGCCCTGCTGTACACAACCCTCAACAGCTTTCGGCAGACCGATGATTCCTATAACCTGCTCGAACGCCGGAACGGCCAATACCTGCCCATACAACTGTTCGAGACCTATGTGCCCCCGCAGCAGTACAACCGCTTAGAATTCGGCCTGACCGGGAACTTTGTCAGAATCGGGGGACCCACCGGCTACGTCATCCCGGTTCTACTGCCCCCGGGCGAACCCATTCTCATTTCCCTCGACATCGAATTCGAGGTATTTGAAAACCAGGTTACCGAAGTCGTTTTGCAAATCAAGCCCCTCAGTTCCCTGGTGCGTTACCGCGATACTTACTACTTTTCACGGCAAATAGAAATATTGAGCGTCCAGCAAAAATAAGATCATTCAAACCGTCAGGGTTGATATGAAACTGTTGACAAAACTTCTCGGCTTTTTACTGATTGCAGGGTTCGCAGTGTTGACCTATCGCTGCGAGCGCGCTACCTCGGTGGCCAATCCCAATTCTCCCCCCAACACCACCCTGGCCAATATTCCGGTGGAGAACGATACCCTGTTCGCGCTGCAAACTTTGCACTGGGACGGCGAAGATGACGACGGATTCATCGCCCGCTTCGAATACCGCTACACCACCCGCCATCTGCTGCGCGGCGACTCGGTGATCCAGGACTGGCAAAACACCACCGCCACCAGCCTGACCATCGCGTTCGAATCCAGCGACACCTTGAATTATCAAATTTTCCAGGTGCGGGCGATTGACAACAACGGCGCTGTCGATCCCACCCCGGCGGAGCGGAAAATTTATACGGTACAGACCCGCCTGCCGCAAACCCAGATTTTAGCGCCGGTGCAAAACCAGCGCGCGTTTGTGATCGACCACACCACCGACTGGTGGCAGGGCATCAAATTGTCCTTTACCGCCCAGGATCTGGACGGCGAGGTGGTTGAATACGGATGGATGGTGGACGGCGGGGATACTACCTGGACCAAAGATACCACCCTGTACATTACCCCCGACAAGTTGTCCCTTCCCCTGGCCGGGCCGCACACCATCGGGGTTACTTCCCGCGACAATACCAATCTGTTAGACCCCGTGGGCGACGCGGTAACGATCAACCTGGTCGCCCCGGCTTTTGCCCGGGACATCCTGATCATCGACGAAACCAATGAAAATAACCTCGCCTTCGCCTTCCCCGGGGTAACCGGGCAGGCCAGGGATGATTCGGTGGACAATTTTTACCAGCAGGTGTTCGGGCCGGCGGATACCTGGGATTTCTTCAAAAGAAATAACGCACCCCCGCCCCGGGACACCCTGGGACAGTATAGATTAGTGATCTGGCACGCCGATGACCGCCCCACCACCACCGGCCACGCCCTGCCGCTGCACATCGATCTCATCATGGATTACATGAACGTGGGCGGGGATTTCATTATGAGCGGCTGGCGCATGTTGAAATCCTTCGACTGGGAACAGAACTGGGGGCAGAACAATCCCCACAGCTTCCCGGAAGGCACTTTCATCCATGATTATCTGCACATCAACGCCGCCAACGAAACGCCTTCCGCCCCGGGCGATTTTACCTTCGGCGAAGGTTTCAGCGGTTTCAGCGACGTGCAGGTGGACGCCTCCAAAATTGCGGAATTCCCCTATTTCGGAAAACTGACCAGCATCAATATCATCACCGACTGGGGCGGGTTTACCAAAGTAATCTACGCTTACCAGAATGAGCTAACCGGCCTCACCTGGCCGCGCGGAAACCCGGTGGGGCTGCAATACTTCGGAACCAGTTTCGACGCCGTTATCTTAGGGTTCCCGGTTTATTTCATCCAGAAGGATAACGCCATCACCCTGGGGCAGGAAGTTTTGCAAAGTATGGGGTATCGATAGAATTTTAATTGGCAATTGGCAATTGGCAATTGACAATTGACAATTGGCAATTTTCAATGAAAAAAAGAGGTGCTGCTTTGAACGCCAATCGAACGCTTCGGATACTTCTTTTGATCCTGCTGGCCGGGAGCGCCGGCTTATGGGCGGGAAATACCGGCAAAATCGCCGGGGTTGCGAAAGATAAGCAAACCGGGGAAGCGCTGATCGGGGTGAACATCCTCTTAAAAGGCACCACCCTGGGGGCCGCCACCGACCAGGACGGCTACTTTTTCATCTTGCAAGTGCCGCCGGGAAGCTACGAGTTAGAAGCGAACTATATCGGTTACCATACCATCACCATCACCGGGGTGCGGGTAAACGTGGATTTGACCACCCGGGTGGATATCAAGATGGAATCGACCACTATCGAAG
Organism: Calditrichaceae bacterium; assembly: GCA_013360445.1. Taxonomy (GTDB): domain Bacteria; phylum Calditrichota; class Calditrichia; order RBG-13-44-9; family J075; genus JABWBP01. The sequence continues at coordinate 135,250 of JABWBP010000016.1, forward strand.
GCTCCCCGGTGACCGTGGAAGCAGAGCAGTCCCTGATCCAAAAAGATATTACCGCCACCCGCCGCACCACCACCCGGGAAGAGATCCTGACCACGCCTGGTTTGGACCAAACCGTGGATGTATTCCGGCTCCAGGGAGGAACTTTTTTAAGCCCCGGCGGACAATCGATCACCGGTGGGGAGTTCGGCAACCTGGAAGTGCGGGATGAGAGTTTGCAGGAAGTGCACGTGCGCGGCGGGCGCGGCGGGGAAATTCTCTATATGGTGGACGGTGTGCCAGTGACCCACCCGCTTTACGGGGGAAGAGAGGTGCTCAATTTGAATTTGGTGGACGTCGAGCACGTGGAGCTGCTCACCGGCGCGTTCAACGCCGAATACGGGCAGGCGCAGTCCGGGGTCATCAACATCACCACCCGCACCGGGGGAGATAAATTTACCGGGGGGATCGAATATAAGTCCGACAAAATCGGGGGAGGAAGCTTCAGCAGCTCCTTCGACGATCAATACACCTCCTTCTACTTAGGCGGTCCGGAGCCGCTAACCGGTAAATTGCTGCCCGGCATCGGACTGGACCTCCCCGGCAGCATGTCCTTCTTCCTCTCCGGCAATGGCAACCTTTCCAACACCGAATATAATAATAACCGCACCCGTCAGGATTTCTCGGTGCTGGGCTTTGACGTCACCGAACGGCAGGACAATACCGGAAATTTCAACGCCAAGCTGACCTGGAACCTGACCAATACCCTCAAGACCGAATTTAATTATAACGGCTCCTGGAACCGCTGGAGCCGTTTCGACTGGGGGTGGCGGGATTATCCCGACCACATGATCGATTACCAGCGCAATACCCAAAATTTTATTTTTCGCATCAACCATACCCTTTCCAGATCTACTTTCTACAATCTGAACTTCGGGTATATGACCGTCAATTACCGCGCCTCGCTGAACGGTTTGCGCCCGGTGGATTTCTGGCGCTTCGCAACCATCAGCGGCGGCGATACCACAATTTATTCTCCCGATCAATTCGAGGAATTCAAACAGGCCGCCGCCGGGCTCCCGCGCGATTCGATACTTACCATTCCCCTGGTATCCGGCCCGCAGGAAAACCCGGTCACCAAGTTCAATGACTTCCGGAGCTTCGAGACCCACTGGCGGGATGACTTCACCCGCTCCTTCACCTTCAAAGGAGATATTACTTCGCAAATCCACCCCGAACACCTGGTGAAAACCGGGGTAGAAGTTCGCTACCACGATCTCCGCTACATCGACATTCAGGACGGGGGCTTGAAAACTTCCTACTATTTTGATTCGGTGCTCGATCCCCGCAATCAACCCGCTCCCCTGCCGCCCGGCCCCTTCCCGGAATTCGGCAAAACCCGCTGGGCATTTGATGCTTTCCCCTTCAACGTGGGCGCTTATATTCAGGATAAATTCGAAAAAGAGACCCTGATTTTGAATGTGGGCGCCCGGTTAGACTGGTTCAATACCGGCCCCACGGTCAATACTGCGGAGTGGAGACAGGTCTGGGAAGACGCCACCGGATTAAAAGCGGATTGGAAGCAAGACCAGTTCAAAATCAGCCCCCGTTTCGGGGTCTCCTTCCCGATCTCTGACCGCACCGTAACCTTTTTCTCCTACGGCCATTTCAACCAGTTGCCGGAGCTGCAATTTTACTACCGCGATCCTTACAGCGGAAACCTGATCGGAAACCCGGGGCTGGATTTCGAGCAAACAGTATTGTATGAATTCGGGTTCACGCATCAGCTAAGCACCGACTGGGCGTTCGATATTAAAAGTTACGCCAAGGACATTTCTCAGCAAATCAATACCACCAGCCTGATCACCGATTTTATCGCCGCCGGCCAGACCGTGTACGTGTACGACAATAAAGACAACGCCCGCGCCCGGGGGCTGGAGTTCCAGGCCATCAAGCGCCATTCCAACTACACCTCCGGCAAGCTGACCTATACCGTGCAGTGGGCCAACGGCTTCTCCTCTTCCGCGTTCGAGGGCTACATTCGCTCCCTGAACGATTTTCCCAATCCCATCCGGGAGCGGCGCTTGAGCTGGGATATCCGCCACCAGATCATTTTCCAGGGCAGCCTCGCCGCCGGAAAGAACGAACACCCCCGGCTGTTCGGGCTGCGCCTGCCGGACCAGTGGTACATCACCATGCTGGCGAACTTCTTCTCCGGTTCTCCCTACACCGCCTACACTACCGATCCGGCGGTGCGCCAGGTGACCGAGAACTTAGAATCCGGCCCGGTTCGCAGCACCATGGATTTGAAGATCGGTAAAATGTTCAACCTCGCAAACATCCAATGGACCCTGTTTGCCGACGTCTTCAACCTGTTAGATGAGAGAAATAACCAAATCGATTATGGTTTTAACAGCGAAACCGGCAAGCCCTACATATACGGCGACCTGGAAGAAGGCACCAATAAGTATTACGATTATAGTCGGATGGTGCGGTTAATGGACCCGCGCCAGTTTGCCCAGGGACGGCAGATCAAATTGGGAATGCGCTTAGACTGGTAGCGGCATTTATACTCGTTAAGGGTTATTTGTGGCGCTTTTTCTCGACGGAGCGCCACGAAGTGGCTCCTTTGGAGCAAAACTTCAGTTTTGCACGTGTGCAATGCAAAGCTGAAGCTTTGCACTCCGATTTTCACCGGCTGAAGCCGGGTAATCTCAATGCTATCAATGTTTTGAAACATGTCGGCCAAAAACTTATTTTCTGTATTGTCGATTATTATCTTTTGTTTAACTATCCGTAGCATGGCGCAACAGGTCACCATCGATTGGAAACTCTACACCATCACCCGGGTGCGGCAGGTGATTACCAATACCGGCAGCCTGAACGCCAAAGCGCCGGATGACCGCTTCTATAATTACCCGCGTCTGGTCAACTGCGAGTTTCCCCCCGGCAGCTTCGAGGAGCACCTCACCGAGGGCGGCATCTGGATCGGCGCGGTGGTGGGCAGCGACTCCCTGGTCTCGATAACCGAAGGGGAGGTATCCGACCGGGAATTTTTTGCCAGCGACGAACCCTGGGATACCGTCTGGGTGGTGAACCGCGCCGACACCGTGGATATTCCCTACTGGCCGGGCTACGTGGGAATTTCCGACCAGGATTTAATCTGCCGTTATAACGATTACGGGCCGGCCAGCCTGCGGATTACCAATCATCGCCCCTTATTCATCGACGTGATCCAGACCAGCTACGCCTGGACCACTTTCCCGTTCGACCAGTTTTTGGTATTCCGCTACTACATCATTCCCCGGCAAACCGATTTGCAGCAGGTCTATTTGAGCAGTTGGATCAACGGGAACGTGGGCAACTACCGGGATGAATCCTTCGGGTTGGACGACGTTACTTACGCCCGGCAGAACGGGTTGCTGCAAATTTGCGAAGACCTTCCCGGCGGAACTGACGGAACCGCCTTCAGCCCGGTGGCGACGAAGATATATCCCCCGGAGAACCCTTCCGGCCCGCTTCAGACCACCTTCATCTGGTACAACGGGCGGCAGACCGGGCTGCCGGGGCAGGATAATCTCCGCTACGCCCAGATGTCCGACGGGAGGATCATGCTCCCGCAAAGCTCTTCGGGGGACGGCACCAAATCCATGATCTCCGTGGGGCCTTACCAGGTCAACGTCGGCGACACCCTGGAATTCATCGTGGCTTTGATTTTGGGGGAAGGCGCGGCGGGGGTGCTGGAAAATGCCGACCGGGTCGATTCCCTCAAGACCAAAGGTTTCCGCACCCCCTCCCCGCCTCCCTCCCCGCCCTTGCGGATCACCCGCAGGAGCCATACGGTGTCCCTGGATTGGGAACCACTACCCGGGGAGGTAAACCCGGAAATCTATGAAGACCCCTTCCGGGGGGACGGTGTTCTCCGCCCCTTCGAAGGATACCGGGTGTATAAAAGCACCCAGAGCGCCGCCGGTCCCTGGACCCTGTTGGCGGAATTCGACATCCCCGGCAATGATTTCGGGCCGAATACCGGCTTGCAGTATGAATTCAGCGACGTGGGTTTGTTGGACTATTTTGAATACTTCTATACCGTCACGGCGTTTTCCCTGCCGGATACCACCACCGGTTTCCCCTCCCAGGAATCCAGCCGCGACGTGATCGCAAAGACCGCCACCCCGGGGCCGGAACCCCGGGAGCAGGTCGGAAAAGTCGCGGTAGTGCCCAATCCCTATCGCGGCGACATCGCTTATTACGGCTTCAATCCCCCCTGGGAAAGGCCGGATCCCTCCCGGAACGTGTGGCTGGAGCAGGACCGGCGTATTTTGTTCATCAATCTGCCGGAACAGTGCGAAATCAAGGTTTACACCCTGGCCGGCGACCTGGTAACCACCTTATCCCACAACGACCCGGTGCAAGGGTATGAATCCTGGAACCTGGTATCCGGTATCGGCCAGGCCATTTCCAGCGGGATTTATTTATTCACTGTAGAAGACCGGCGCAGCGGAGAAGTGCAGGTAGGCAAGTTTGTAATCATAAAATAACCGTTACTATTCAGCCACAGAGGTCACAGAGAAAGAATTTAAGACTCTCAGAATCATTATTCTTGTATATGGAACATTTTTTTCTAATAAAGGGGTTTGTTACCTGAATAGTTACAAATAACCAAGGTAAATAAAGACCTCGAAGGTTTAAAAAACCCTTTGAGGTCTAAAAACCGAGGACGAGATGCGGGAATCTGTTAAAAGATTTATTCTGATCGCTGCCATACTGATTGCAGGAAAGACCTTATTTGCCCAGGAAGTCTCCTTAGACTGGAAATTACACGACGTGGGCAAGGTGCGGGAATTGATTACCAATGTGGGCAGCCTGTGGCCCACCTCTGCCTTGTGGAATAGTTATCCGGGGTTGATTTATTGCGAGTTTCCTCCCAACGCGAGCGAGGAGCACATCGGGGAAGGAGGCATTTGGGTGGGCGCGATTGTGGGCAGCGACACCTTAGTTTCCGTCACCACGGGCTGGAATTCCACCCAGGAATTCTTCCCCGGCAGCGAACCGTGGGATACCATTTGGGTGGTCAACAAATTAGATACCGTGGATATCCCCTACTGGCCGGGCTACGTGGGAAAATCCGACCAGGATTTTGTGTGCCGCTACAGCGATTATAACCTTACCAACATTACCAATCACTTTCCCCTCTACTTAGATGTGATCCAGGTGAGCCACGCCTGGAGCTCTAAGCCGTTGGACGAGATTATCATTTATGAATTTCACCTCGTTCCCACCCGGAACAATTTGCAGCAAGTCTATATCGCGTACTGGTTAGACGGCAACGTGGGGTTTTGCACCGCCTGCCGCAGCAACTACGGCTTCGGGCGGGACGACGTCTCGCACTACGATTCGCTTCAGCACTTTGGGGTGGCGGTGGATATACCCGGCGGGGAAGACGGTACTGCCATCAGCCCGATCGGGATGAAAATCTATTTGCCGGATGAAATTCCGGGGAATACGCTGAACTGGACTTTCAACTGGTATCCCGGCGGGGGAGTACCCGGCCCGGACGGTTTGCGCTACGCGGACATGGCCGCGGACCTGATTATGGAGAACCAGCAAAGTCCCCTCAACGGTTCGCAATTCATTATTTCTTTTGGGCCGCTGGACCTGGCCGTGGGAGATACGCTCTCCTTTTTTGTCGCCCAGGTAATGGGGTCGGCCCGGTTGATCGGCGGGGAGATAACCGACGTGGATGGGCCGGATGTCAATCGCTTTTCCGATAATCGCCAGGTAGCAGACCTGGCCATTGCCAATGAGTTCAAATTCCCCTCTCCCCCGCCCCCGCCGCCCCTGCGGGTGGATATCAGCAGCGGGCAAGTGCAGCTCCGCTGGGACGCCCGTCCCGGCGACCGGGATCCGGAAACCTACCAGGACCCCTACCGCGCCGACGGCGCCCAGCAGCCTTTCGAAGGTTACCGGATTTACAAGAGCACCCAGAGCGCCACCGGCCCCTGGACCCTGCTGGCGGAGTATGATATCGCCGGAAACGAATTCGGCGCCAATGCGGGGCTGGCGCACGAATTCACCAATACCGGCCTGTTAGACTATTTCGAGTATTTCTATTCCGTCACCGCCTTCTCCAAACCGGATACCGGCTACCCCATTCCGGGGGGATTTCCTTCTCAGGAATCCAGCCGGAACGCAAACGCGATCAAAGTAGTGCCGGGGCCGGATCCCCAGGAGAACATCGGCAAGGTCTCCGTGGTGCCCAATCCCTATCGCGGCGACATCGCTTATTACGGTTTCAACCCTCCCTGGGAGAAACCGGATCCCACCCGCAAAATCTGGCTGGAGCAGGACCGCCTGATCCTGTTCATCAACCTGCCGCAGCAGTGCGAAATCAGAGTCTATACCCTGGCGGGAGATCTGGTAACCACCCTTTTCCACAACGATCCGGTAAAGGGGTACGAAAGCTGGAACCTTACCTCCTCCATCGGTCAGGCGATTTCCAGCGGCATTTATCTTTTTACCGTGAAAGATCAGCGCAGCGGGGAGGTGCAGGTGGGCAAGTTTGTAATCATAAAATAATCGTAACTATTCAGGCATTTTGCCACAGAGGCCACAGAGAGCACAGAGACATAAAAAAATTCCTAATCAAATCACAAATACAGGGATATAAGGCTCTAAATACAAATAATCGTAACTATTCAGGCATTTTGCCACAGAGGTCACAGAGCACACAGAGACATGGAAAAATTTGTTGAACAAACCCCTCTTGTAGAAAAAATGTTCCATAAAGGTTTTGGAAACCTTTGAGGTCTGCACTAACAAAATTGGAGTTGCACTATGAATAAATTGCTGCTCCTCTGTTTCCGCCGGCTTTTTTTGATATGTTTCTGCCTGCTGGCAGTTCTCTCGATTAGCGGGCTGGCCGATCCGGATAAAATTGCCGGGAACACTCCCTTCGCCGGCTTCAACAAACCCGCCCAGGGGATTACCCTGGACTGGAAAATCCATGACGTGGGCAAAATCCGCCAGGTGGTTACCAACATCGGCGGAATCAACGCCTATACCGGGCACTATGCCCCGCTGTTCAATTATCCCTATTTATTCAACAGCGAATACGTGCCCACCGGCAGCACCGTGAAGGAAGAGCATATCTTTGAATCGGGCCTGCGCATCGGGGCGCTGGTGGGAGGCGATACCCTGATGTCCATTACCAACTGGAATAACCAGCACCAGTTCTATGAATTCTGGCCCACTGCCGCCGAATACGATTCCATTTGGGAGGTTCTCCAGGGCGATACCGTGGATATTCCTTACTGGCCGGGGTACGTGGGAATCTCGGACCAGGATTTCATTTGCCGTTACAGCGACTATAACCTCACCAATATCTCGCTGCATACCCCCCTGTATGTGGACGTAATCCAGACCAGCCACGCCTGGGCCAATTTCCCGCTCGATAAGGTGATTGTCTATCAATATTATATCGTACCGACCCGGTTTGATTTGAATCAAGCTTATATTTCATATATGCTCCAGGGCAATGTCGGGGATTTCCAATCCGGGGGATTTGCCACGGACGATGATGACGTGGCCGGCTATATTCCGGCGCACAATATGGGAATCATCGAAGACCTGCCCGGCGGGACGGACGGTACCGCCCTGAGCCAGATCGCCATGAAAGTGTTCCCTCCCGACGGCTACAGCGGAACCCTCTACTGGACCTTCAACTGGTACGATCATCACCACAATACCCCGATGCGCGACCAGCTTGCTTACGATCAACAGATGGTTAAGCATACCATCATGCAAAACCAGGTGGTGGGCGGGCAATCTATCTTTTGCATATCTTTCGGGCCTTTCAACCTGGCAGTGGGAGATACGCTTCATTTCCGGGTAGCGGAAATTATCGAGGAGGGGATTGACGAGATTATGAACGCTGCGGAAACCCTCGACCGCCTGGTAGCCCAGGGCTTCAAACTGCCCAAAGCGCCTCCCCAGCCGCCGTTGCGGGCGGAAATCCGCAGCCACGAAATCAGTTTAGACTGGCGACCCCAGCCGGGAGCCAACCCGGAAGATTATACCGATCCCAACCGTTCGGATGGTATCGAAAAGCCCTTTGAGGGCTACCGGGTTTATAAAAGCACCCAGGGCATCACCGGGCCGTGGACCTTATTGGCGGAATATGATCTCATCAATGATATCGGTTTCAATACCGGCATTCCCCCGGACTACCACATTAACGATACCGGCTTGCTGGATTATGTGGATTATTTCTATTCCATCACGGCCTACTCCCGGGCAGATACCGTGCTGCCCTGGCCTTCCCTGGAATCCAGCATCAACAACAACGCCATCCAGGTAACGCCGGGACCGGATCCCAGACCCAAAGTGGGAGAAGTAAGCGTGGTGCCCAATCCCTACCGCGGCGACATAAATTACAACGCCTTCGATCCCAGTTGGGAGAAAAACCCGCCCGGCCGCCAGTGGATGGAACAGGATCGTCGCATTCTTTTCATCAACCTGCCGGAGGAGTGCGAGATCAAGATCTACACCTTAGCCGGCGACCTGGTGGATACCATCGCGCACAGTAACCCCGTGGCAGGGTTCGAGGGCTGGAACCTGACCTCCTCCATCGGGCAGGCGGTTTCCAGCGGTATTTATCTGTTTACGGTGAAAGACCACCGCAACGGCGAGGTGCAGGTGGGCAAATTCGTGATTCTGAAATAATGTAAGGAGTGCTCCGCTATGTTACGGAACGTATGGATTATCGCTCTGTTTTTACCGGGACTGCTCCTGGCGCAGTATTCCCGCCCGGGCAGCGCCGACGCGCAGTTTCTGAAAATCGGGGTTAGCCCCCGCGGTACCGGCCTGGGCGACGCCTATATTTCCTGCGTGGAAGGGGCGGAAGCGGCTTACTATAACCCTGCCGCCCTGGCCTGGCTCAAAGGAACCGACGTGGTTTTCAACCACACCGAGTGGTTTGCGGAGATCAACCATGAATTCGCCGCCATCGCCCATACTTTCGGCACCTTAGGAACCGCCGCCCTCTCCGTGACCGCCCTCTATACCGACGAAATGAAGGTCACCACCCCCTTGCAGCCGGACGGTACCGGGGAAACCTTCTACGCCGGGAATTATCGCCTGGGGTTAAGCCTTGCCCGGTTCCTCACCGACCGGGTGACCATCGGGGGTACGGTCAACTACATTCACATGAGCCTCTATTCCGATTTCACCGCCAATGCGATCGCCGGCGACATCGCCCTGATGTACGTCACCGATTTCCGGGGATTCAGCTTCGGGATGAAGTTTGCCAATTTCGGCTCGGAGTTGAAATTTGTCAACGAATCCTACCCCCTGCCGACCAATTTTACCTTCGGGTTGAGCATGAACGCCATCGAAGCCGGCAGCCAGCAGCTTTTAGTCAGCGTGTCCGCCATCAAACCGAATGACGAGGAACCTTTGGGGCAGGTCGGCGGGGAATGGAACTGGCAAAAGACCCTCTTCCTGCGCGCCGGTTACCAGGTCAATCACGACGTGGCGACCTACTCCTTAGGCGCGGGCGTGCGGGTGAATATCCTCCAACGCGGTTTAAATGTCGATTATTCCATGAGCGAATTCAGCCTGTTGGGGTTCGCGCACCGCTTCGGGCTGGGCATCCGGCTATGATTTTCTGGCGGGAAGGGGCGGATGGGCGGATGGGTGGTTGGATGGCTGGATGGTTGGACGGGTGATTGATGTGGAGAACTTGGAATTTTATAGTCATTCAACCATTTAACCATCCAGCCATTTAGCCATCCAACCATTTAACCATCCAGCCATCCAACCATTTACTCCCCCAGCCCATCATCTCCGGAGGAAATGTTGGTTAAGCCTTTCATTATTTTCTGCATTCTGGGGTGGGCGTTCCTCCCGCATGCTTCCCGCGCCCAGCCCTTTCTTTCCAACCTCTCTGCCACAAAAAACGACCCGGTTTATACCACTTACGCTGCAGCATTGGAGCGCTCGGAATTTATTCTCGATGAAGGCTACCAGTTCGTATGGTATGATCCTCAGCGGGGAATCAATTTCGAGACCGACCAGGCCGGCAGCCTCTGCCTTGCTTTCAAACGGAACGGGGAGGTGCGTTATTTTTTGAACCAGATGCACGCAGAGCCGGTTTTGACCACATCCTACAGCGACCTGGTAAAATATTTTTACTACCCTTTCGCGGATATCCGGGTGGAAATCTTTTTACTGGTGTACAGCTCCCGCATCGCCATTCAGGATATAGTCATTCATAATGAAGGTTTTGATACCGCACAGGCGAGCGTTTACCCTTTTTTGCACCACGGCAGCGATGAATTGACGGACGTCGCGCTTCTCCCCGAACAGGACGGCTTCATCTTCCGGCACTCCGAGCCGCCGGACGGTTGGACCGTCAGCCACGGGGTTCCCTACCAGGAAGAGGTGCGCAATGTGTACCTGCTGGACCGCCCCGCGGATGCCTGGGGCGCTTATACGGAACTGGGTATCCTCGCGCCTGTTCCCGCGGCGCTGAACCTCCGGGTAAAAAACGCTTCTCGCCAGGGGTTGGACAACTACTGCGTGGAATGGGGGCTGGTTTATCACTCCGACGGAACCCTGTGCTACCACGTCCCGCCGCAGGCGCAGCAAATCGTGCTGCATAACGGCAGCGACGCGGAAATTCTCACCGAAGCCGCGCCCAAATGGGGCGACCCGGATCCCAATATTCCCGGAAACGGCTACCAGGGCTGCGAGTTGGGGCACTTCGATAACCCGCCCATCGCGCCGGGGGACTCCTTCCAGTTGATCTTTACCTGTCTGGCGAGCGGCGAGCAGGGCGTTGGCCGGGGAGTGATTCCAGCGGTTCTTCCGGCGCCGGGGGGCGTGAATGTGAATATTCAGTTGAGCGCCGCGCCTCATCCCCCGGTTCCGCAGCAATTCTCCGCCACGTTCGTGGGCAACCACACCGCTATTTTTCGCTGGCATCCGGAACCGGGCTGCAGCTACGCTCTCTATCGCCGCAACGCTCTCATCGAAAAAGGGGAATATGACCGCATCGCGGAAGGAATTACGGATTCGGTCTGGGTGGATTTCGGCCTCGATCCCAACCAGCGTTACGGGTACATTCTAACTGCCCGCGATAACGCCGGAAATTTTTCCGGCCACTCTATCGAAGTAACCAACCTGGAGGGGAATTCCTTTTTCGAGGACGTGCAAAATGATTTCTTATCCAACCTGATCCAGTCCGGGGAGGTTACCGTGGCGGCGCTGCAAAAAAATGTCGCCGTCGCGCCGGGTGAGAGCGCCCCTTTGCGCATCATTCGCGGGGTAATTGAGGACCATGGCGACGTGCAGAGCCTGATCCAGCAGTGCCGCTCGCTGCGCACCCTGGATTTGCAGCCCTTCGTGCAGGCCGACGAGCAGCTCTACGGCAACATTCCCCAACTCACTTTCACCAATCCCGATTACGAAATGCTCTACTGGAACGCATTCTCCCTGATCCGCCAGTGCATGCTGCCGCCGGAGGGAGAATGCTCGTACAACTACTACGTGTTTTCCCGGGAACCCACCTGGGGCTGGGGGCACGGCGGGCAGGTCTTCCACGAGAGCCTGGCCATGCTGGCGTATGTTTTCATGGATTCCCCCGGCGCCATGAACTCCCAGCGGGTTTACCTGGAGCGGCAGTGGAACGACGGCTACATCAATTACCGCACCGGGCCGTACCTGAACGAAACCATCCCCTTTAACGGCCAGCACACCACCTCCGCGCCCTGGTATAACTGGGAGAATTGGGAAATTTCCCAGGCCGGCGGGGACGCCGCCTTCCTCGCCGAAGCATATCAATCCGGCAAAAAGTTCTATAACTACTGGCTGGCCAACCGCGACGCCGACGACGATGGTCTGTGCGAATGGGGCGCCCACGCGGTGCTGGAGTGCGTACGCGACGGGCTGGCGGTGATCTGGGACCAGGTAGGCTGGCCGGGCAATTTCGAGTGCTTAGATTTGAATGTGATGCTGGTGAACGAGGCGCGTTCCTTAGCGGAAATGGCGCAGGAATTAGGTTACGCAAATGAATACCAGTTTTGGATGGAAGAGGCGAATGCGCGAAGCGCTTTGATCAACCAATACATGTGGGATGCGGAAACCGGTTTTTATTACCACGTGGACAAAACCGACCATGATTTCACGTTTAACGCTCCGAATGATTTGAAGCGCATGGAGATCATTGGATTTCTGCCCCTGTGGGCGGGGGTTGCTTCCCCGCAGCAGGCGGCGCAATTGCTGCAGCATCTCGCCAATCCTGCCAAATTCTGGCGCAATTACGGCATTCCTACCCTCGCTGCGGATGACAGCTACTACAATCCCCTGGGCTACTGGAACGGCCCGGTGTGGGTGGAGTGGCAGTATTTGATTTTTCGCGGGCTGCTGCGCTACGGGTACGTGAACGAGGCCCGCCAGTTGGCGGAGAAAGTTTTTGATAACGTCATTCATCAGCTGAAAACCAACCATTGGTTCTGGGAATTATACAGTCCCGATGCGTACCAGGCCGGGCATCATAAAACCTACATCTGGAGCGGGCTGGCGGCGCGAATGCTGATCGATCTGGAAAATTATCCCCAGGGAAGCGAACCGGCGGCGGCGAATGCGCGCCCGCAGGGGTTTGAATTGCGGCAGAACTATCCCAATCCATTCAACCCAACCACAGCGATCAGCTATCAGCTATCCCCAATGGGGCAGGCAGCCCTCAGTGATGTGCAATTAACGGTGTATAACTTACTGGGGCAAAAAGTGCGCACGCTGGTTAACGCGCGGCAACCCGCCGGCAGGTATGAAGTGAAATGGGAGGGGCGGGATGAAGAGGGAAAACCGGTCGGATCGGGAGTGTACTTTTACCGCTTAGAAGCCGGGGATTTCACGCAAACCCGGAAAATGCTGTTGCTGCGCTGAGCGGAGGCGGCAGGGCTTCGGATATGCTTGAAAATATCGAGGATTACCAAATGCGTTTCAAACTTTCTTCCTTCAGCAGAGTTTTATGGGTCGCAACGGCCATTGCCCTCGGTTGGAGCGGCGGCGAAATTCCGGCGCAGACCTCGGTGTATTACAAAAACTTCGTACGCCATGCGGAAGGGGATTTTTGCTATCACCTCCCGCCAGTAGCCAGCTTCACCGCCTTCCTGAATAATGATCTCAGCAAAATCCTGCTGGAAAACGCCCCGCGCTGGACGCCCGGGGAGCCGAATATCGCCGGGAACGGCACCTTTGCCGTGGAGTTGGGCAATTTCAACGATCCGCCGCTAACGGCAGGCGACAGCGTGTTCATGCGCTTTACCTGCAACGAGGCCGGCCAGCAAGGGGTGCTGGCGGATTCGGTCACCGGCATACCCTGGTTCGTCTTTCCCACCACCCTGCATCTTTCCGCGGCGAATTTGCCTAACCCGCCTCAAGGCGTTCTTCTGGAAATTAACCCCAACAACGAGCGGGTGATCAGTTGGGCGCCGCAGCCGGGCAAAACCTTTTCGGTGTACCGCCGGGAAGTTTCCGATACGCTCTGGAACGGTAAATCACGCATGCTCTACACCCGCTTAGCGGAGAATCTTACCGGGAACAGTTTTACCGACCCCACCACGGCGGCGGAACGGCACGGTTATATAGTATTTGCCAAATCCGGCAATTTTTACAGCTCCCACTCCCCGGAGGCAGTGGATTATCCCTACCCGCCCCGGGGCCTGGAGGCCGCGGTCGCTTATGCCAATCCTTTCAAAGTAGCGCTGACCTGGCAAGCCCCGGCGGGGCAGGCCAACCTGCTCTACCGGGTGTACCGCGCCGATTCTCCCGGAACGCCGATTGGCCCGGCCTACCTGCAAGGGGCAACGCCCGAACTCTTTTACCTGGATTCCTTGGTGGCGCAGGGCGCGACCTACTATTATCGCCTGACCGCGGTTAATTCCCTGGGGTTGGAAAGCGAGCCTTCCGAAGAAATTTCCGTTACCGTGGAAATATTCGCTAACGGCCAGCCGGATTTGAGCGTGCTGTTCATCTCCCGCTCCCCGCGCTATAACCGCTTCGATATCGTGTACGATCCCCCGGGCTACAATCCCCATCCCCGCCCGGGCACGGAGGATGACCCGCATTACCCAACTTCCGGGGAGATGATGGCTTACACCGCCAATATTCGCAATATCGGGGGCGGAACCGTGGAGGGATTTACCGCTGATTGGTACGTGGACGGCGTGCTGGCGCAGACCGAGACCTTCGGGCAACTTTTTCCCCGCCAGCGGGCTTATTCGCTATTCCAGAAACCCTGGAGCGCCCCGCCCGCGCTCATCAAATGCGAGCTGCAGCCGCTGAATCCGATCACCGAAGTGGCCCTTCAAAACAACGCGCTGCAAATTCGCAGCAACGCCCTCTCTTTCCGGTTTCACGCGGAGCAGAACATCCTCGATCTTTTCGCTGCTCATCTGAATCCCATGGGATCCTACAGTTTCGAGGACTGGGCGCAGGTGCAGATCAAACAGATGAACGATTTCTTTGCTGAGGCGGTTTATCCCATCACGCCCGGCGGGGTGCCGGAGGCGGTGTTCTTAGATACCCTGCTCTATTACGAAAACGGGGCGCTGCCGCCCGGCGGAACCCACGCGCCGGATGCGCTGCTGTGGGACGGGCAGTGGGGGTTTACCGGCGATCCCGGGGCGATCAACTATTTCCAGAATATCGTATTGGGACAGCAGAACGGGATGGACTGGGCGCTGCTGCACGAGTTAGGACACCAGATCGGGCTGATCGACCTCTACGTGTTAGACGTGCAGCAGAGCGAGTTCCAGGTGATCGAGCCGCGCACCGGGCAAACGCCCCCGCTCACTCCCATCGCCTGGGACGTGCTCTACTATTGCAGCCGCAGCAACTACCTGATGCACAGCAACTTTCAGAACGGCTTTTCCGACCACTCCGCGGGCGGGCTGCTGCGGAATTTGAGCAAGCGGCGCGGCTACTACGGCGATTACTTAGCCGACATCCCCGCGGACAATACCTTCCGGGTCAAGCGCCCCGACGGAACCGCGCTGCGCGACGCGGAGATCTGGATTTACCAGCAGCAGGATAACATCATTCCCGCTGCTCCCAAATTCCGCGGGATGACCGATTCCCAGGGTTATTACACCTTTCCCCACCTTACCGACACCCTCTACCACGGCGGGATGGCGGTAGCCAATCCCTTTTCCAGCATCCACTCCCCCGCGCCCCAGGTGGTGGGAACCAATGCAGTGCTGTTCGTGCGGGCAGCCAAAGGCGACAGCGTGGGGTATCGTTTCTGGGATATCTGCGATTTTAACGTGGCGTACTGGGCGGGGAATCACGCCTCGGCAAGTTACGAGCTAACCGTCTCCGCGTGGTTCAACACTCCTCCCACGGGGGTGGATGGAACCGGCAACTCCCTGCCGAAAACTTTTGAATTGTTCCAAAATTATCCCAACCCCTTCAACCCGGTTACGGAAATCCGCTACCAATTGCCGGTAGCCGCCCGGGTACAGTTGACGGTGTACAATATTTTAGGCCAAAAAGTACGCACTCTGATAGAGGAGAGCCGGCCGGCGGGCGTTTACTCGTTACCCTGGGACGGCCGCGACGATTCCGGGGAGCCGGCCGGCAGCGGAATCTACCTGTTAAAAATGGAGGCTTCTGGCGGCGGGGCGCGTTTGGTTCAAGCACGTAAAATGGTTTTACTGAGATAAAAAGCGATCATGTTAAGCACCAGTTGCAGGCCGAGGTGTTCCCTCTGGCGCTGTCATACAATTTTCATCCCCGGGCCGAGGAGAAACTGGCAGACAAGAAAATTCCCTATCTCTGGTCGTTTGAATTAAATGATGGTACGGCAGACTGATTCTCTGCTATCCCTCCCGTTTGATCTCTAACAACTCCTTCATCACCGGGTATAAATCCTCCCGGCTGCCTTTCACCCCGAAAGCGTCGTGCAGTTTTCGGTAGATTTGATACAGCTGCCGGTAAGTTCGATTTTCATTTTCATTGGGATGAAACACCTTCTTTTTAACCCGGCAAACCCGCGCTAACACTTCTTCGATGCGCCGGAAACCTTCCTGCCCCTTCAACGCCGCATACCCGCCCATGATCGCCGCGCCGAGGGCCACGGTCTGGGCGCTGTGGGCGATCTCCATGGGGCGGCCTAACACGTCGGCGTAGATTTGCATCACCAGGCCGTTTTTCTCCGCAATTCCCCCGCAGTTGATCACTTTGTCGATGCGAATGCCGTATTCTTCCAGGCGCTCGATGATGCGCAGGGCCCCGAAGGCGGTGGCTTCGATCAGGGCGCGGTAGATCTCATAATCCGTGGTCAGGAGGGTTTGCCCGACTAACAGGCCGGTAAGGTCAGGATCGGTGAGAATGTTGCGATTGCCGTTGTTCCAGTCCAGCGCCAGCAGGCCGCTCTGCCCCGCCTTCAAGCGCCGGGCTTTTTCGGTCAATTCAGCGTGGTAAGCTTCTCCCCGGTTCGCCGCCCGGCTCACGAACCAGTTGAAAATATCCCCCACCGCGGACTGCCCCGCCTCGATGCCGATGTACCCCGGCAGCACCGAGCCGTTGACGATACCGGCCACGCCGGGAACGTCTTTTAGCGCCTCTCCCGCGGGGAATACCATGATGTCGCAGGTGGAAGTACCCAAAATTTTCACCAGAATCCCCCTGCCCACCCCGCTGCCGACCGCGCCGGAGTGGGCGTCGATCGCCCCCACCGCAATGGGCGTTCCCGCGGGCAAATCCAATTTAGCCGCCCATTCCTCGCTCAAATACCCGGCAAGTTGATCGGAAGCGAGCGCTTTTTCATACAGGCGGTTGCGCAGCTCCCCCATCTCCGGGGCCAGGCGGGTAAGGAATTCCCGGTCCGGCAGGCCGCCCCATTCTTCGCTGTACATCGCTTTATGGCCGGCGGCGCAGACGTTGCGCTTCGCGTGTGAAACATCCTTGACGCCGGCCAGCAGCGCGGGAATGTAATCGGAAAGCTCCATCCAGGAGTACGCGGCCTGGAAAACTTCCCGGTCAACCTGCCGGCAGTGGAGAATCTTGGAGAAAAACCATTCCGAAGAGTAGGCCCCGCCGCATTTTGCCAGGTATCGAGGGCGCATCTCCGCCGCTAATTCCGTGATGATCCGCGCTTCCGCGGCCGCGGTATGGTCTTTCCACAGCCAGGCCTGGGCGTTCAGATTATTGCGGAAGCGCTCCTGCACGCCTAAGGGAACCGCGCGCCGGTCCACCGGCAGGGGCGTGGAGCCGGTGGCGTCGATCCCGACGCCGCAAATATTTTTTCCGGCGACGCCCCGTTTCCGGGCCGCCGCCAGGGTCTTCTTGAGCGCCCTTTCCATGCTGCGCGGGTAATCGCCCGGGTGCTGCCGGGCCAGGTGGGGATCGCTCTCATCCAGCAAGATACCGTGCGCGCCGGAGGGATATGCCGCGGTTTCCGAGGCGATCTCCTCCCCGGAAGAAAGGTCGAGCACTAACGCTCTGATCGAATTGGTGCCGAAATCCAGCCCCAGGGCATACTTTGCGCTCATTCTCAAACCTGTTTCGCG
The DNA here is from genome assembly GCA_013360445.1 of Calditrichaceae bacterium. GTDB lineage: Bacteria > Calditrichota > Calditrichia > RBG-13-44-9 > J075 > JABWBP01. The sequence goes on from JABWBP010000016.1 coordinate 152,802, forward strand.
AGGGCGTAGAACAAATTGCACATTTGGAGATTCCGGCATTCCGCTTCGCTACAGCCGGAATGACAGAAAAAATTAGCGATTGGCTGTCATTCCTGCGAATGCAGGAATCTCCTCAATGACACAGATTTGTGCAACCTGTGCTGCGCCCGTTTAACGAAGTGTTGACGAATGTTATTCCACCAGTTTGTGCCGGATGGCGTAGAGGATAATATCCGTATTGCGCTTCAGGTTCAGCTTTTTCAAAATACGGGTGCGATAAGTGCTCACCGCGCTGACGCTGAGGGAGAGTTGATCCGCTATTTCGGTAAGGGTTTTCCCCCGGGCGATCAGGATCATGATCTGGCGCTCTCGCGGGGAAAGCGACTCATGAAGCCCCTTGTTTCCTCTGCCGCGCACTTCCGCAGTAAGCTGCTCCGCCACCGCGGGACTGATATACAGACCCTCGGCAAAAATCTGCCGAATCGCCGCCAACAACTCCCGGGCCGCGCCATTTTTATTCAAATACCCGGAAGCGCCGCCCCGGATGGCCTGAACCGCAAATTCATCCTCCGAGTACATGCTCAGAATGAGCACCGGAACCTCCGGCTTTTCCTTTTTCAGGTCTTCCAGCACCTCCAATCCGCTCCTGCCAGGCAGGGAAATATCCAGAATAATAAGGTCATACTTGCCTTTGCGGGACAACTGAATCGCTTGCGGGCCGTCTTCGGCTTCGTCAACGGATCTGATGCAATCGTCAGTGAGAAGAATTTGTTTCAACCCCTCCCGGAAAATCGGGTGATCATCCACCACCAGCACCTTCATATCCATTCCTTTCTATTCTAATGGAACGCTAACCGTCAACCGCGTGCCCTTAGAGGGGCTTCCCGTGATCCTCACAGTTCCATTCAGCCCGTGGATTCGTTCCCGAATGCCGATCAATCCCAGGGAATTGAGATTATTCAGCGGCTCTTTACGGATGCCAATCCCGTTATCCGAGACGCTCAAGCGTAAGTTTTTGCCTTTTTCTTCCACCACAATGCTGACCTCGCTGGCTTTAGCGTGGCGCAGCACATTGGTGAGCGCTTCCTGGAAAACCCGGAAGAGGGCCAGGGACTGGTCGCCCGGCAACTGAATCTCCTTTACCCTGATATTGAGCCGGCAGCGGATTCCGGTCTGGGTTTGGAATTCCTTGGTGTGCCAGTTCAACGCTGCTAAAAATCCTAAGTGGTCCAATATGCTGGGGCGAAGTTCCTGGGAAATTCGCTGCACCGCTTTAATAGTATTTCCGATCAGGTCAGAGGTGGAGTGAATCTTGGAGAGCAGCGCCTCCGGTTCGCGGCCCAGGTTCATTTCCATCCAGCCTAAATTCATTTGTAAAATTGACAGCAACTGGCCTAATTCATCATGGATTTCCCGGGCAATTCGCGCCCGTTCTTCCTCCCGGGCCGATTCCTGGTGGGCGGAGAGCCGGCGCAGCTCTTCACCGGTTTTGTGGAGCGCCGCCTCGGTGCGTTTGCGGCTTCGAATCTCCCGGCGCAGCTCGCGATTGATCTCCTGCAAGCGGGCGGTACGCTCCTGCACCATTTCTTCCAGGCGGTCGCGATGCTTTTTCAACTCCTCTTCCACCTGTTTGCGTTCGGTAATGTCCGTCGCCGTTCCGATGATCCAGGCCACCTTCCCGTTCTCGTCGCGCACGGCGTTCCCGCGCCCGTAAAACCAGCGAATGCTGCCGTCTTTGTGGAATTTACGGTGTTCGGATTCGTAAACCTCGCTCTTTCCTTTCAGAAGCTGGTTTAAGGCAACCCGGACCTTGCGGCGGTCTTCCGGGTGAATCAGGCGAACCCATTCTCCGCTGCGGGAACCGATCTCTCCGGGCAGGTATCCTAACATCGCATGCAAATTAGGCGCGAGGTAAATTTCGTCGCTCGCCAAATCCCAATTCCAGATGCCTACCTTACCGGCTTCCACCGCCAGGGCATAGCGTTGCTCGCTCTCCCGCAGCGCCGCTTCCGCTTTTTTGCGTTCGGTAATATCCTCCCCGGAACTCAGCGTTCCGCGAATATCTCCTTTTTCGTCGGTCAACATGGTATTGTGCCAGGCGATGATCCGCTCCTCTCCGCTGCGGGTTTTCACCGGGTTTTCGTAATATTCCAAATTGTCGATACTGCCGCTGATCAGCAGTCGGAAACTGTTCCGCACCGATTTTCTAATGTTTTCCGGCAGGAAATGGTCGAACCAGTTACGGCCAAGTATTGCCTTCTCTTCATATCCTAAAATCTCGCATCCTTTTTTATTGATGAGCTGCACCTTTTCGTTGCGGTCGAGCAGTACGAAAATAACCCTTGCCACATCTAAGTATTGCTGCGCCCGGTCGCGCTCCTTTTTCAGGGCTTCCTCAGCCGCTTTACGTTCGGTAATATCCCGGATGATCGCCTGGATTCTCCCGTCCGGGAGCATTTTGGCGCTGGCTTCCACGAGCAAAGGGGAACCATCCTTGCATTTCAACCTTCTTTCGACGCGCAGGATTGCGCCCTGACACAATTCCTCCATTCCCCGGGAGAATTTGTCCAGGTCTTCCGGCAGGTACAAATCCCTGATATGCAGCTTCAGAATCTCTTCCCGGGAATATCCTAACATTTTGCAGCCGCTGCTATTCACGTCGATGTGCCAGCCGGCCTCGTTCGCTACAAAAATCCCTTCGGCGGCCTGCTCTACCACGGTGCGGTAACGCTCTTCGCTCAGCCTCAAGGCTTCTTCCGCCTGCTTGCGCTCGCTTATGTCGATCACCACCGAGAGCACTGCGGAGTTTTCTTCGTACTGAACCAGGCGAGAATGAGCTTCTATCGGTATTACTTTCCCATTCTTGTGATATACCCGGTATTCCGAAGGGAACTCCGGCCCTCCCTTTAAGAGTGATTCGATCCGCTTAATCGCACGCCGAGAATCATCCGGATGTATGAAATCAAAGGGATGTTTGGCGCCCATTTCTTCGCTGGAATAACCGAATATTTTGGAAAACGCCGGGTTGAAATAGAGGATTGTCCCTGTAGAGCTGATCACGCAAATCCCGTTAGGGATTTTCTCCATCAAGGTTCTTAAGCGCTCCTCGCTTTCCTGAAGGGCGCTTTCCGCTTTCCGGCGCTCCTCCATTTCCCGCTGCAACTTCGCATTGGCCTTTTCGAGCTGCGCGGTGCGCTGGCGCACCCGCTGCTCCAGAAGCTCCCCGGCTTCTCTGAGGGCGTCCTCCATCTTTTTCCGGGGTGTGATGTCCTGGCAAACGATCAGGACGGTGGGATTTCCCTGCCGGTCTTCCACCAGGCGGGCAAACTCTTCCACCCAGAGCAGGCTGCCATCCTTGCGAATTTTTTGAAGCTGCCAGCGATGGACGCTGCGCAGCGAGCGTGCGCACACTTCTAACTGTTTCAGCACTGCGGCGTGATCCTCGGGGCGGAATACTTTCAGCACCGATTGATTTATCAGCTCTTGCACCGTGTAGCCAAGCTGGCTGGCCCCGAATTCGTTGACGGAGATTACCCTTCCCCGGGGATCAACCGTGAAATACATCGAGGGAACGTTTTCATACAAATCCCGGTAACGTTCCTCCGCCTCGCGCAGGAATATTTCCGCGCGTTTCTGCTCCGTAACATCGAAAACCGTGGCCAGGGGAACCGGTTTCCCGCGGAATTCGAACACTCCGCCGCGATATTCCATCCAGCACGTTTCCCCGGTTCGAGTGTTTAGCCTGATTTCCTCCCGGAAGGGAAGCGCCTTCCCATCTTGATGTTCCGCAGCGCGTTTTTTTACCAATTCTTGATGATCAGGGTGGACGATTTCCCAAAACTGCCGGGAGAGCAATTCTTCCCTGCCATAGCCGGTTTGCGCGAGCGCGGCAGGATTCGCGTAAATAGTGCGGCTGCCATGTAAAACGAATATTGCGGCGTCAATGGTTTCCACCAGGATCCGAAAGAGATCTTCCATTAATTCGATCCCTCCCTGCGGAAGCTGGCGAGATTTCTTCCCGGCATTTCCGGAAGCTCTTTGCCGATCATTCTGCGCCGTGGCGCCTCTCCGATTCCCCATGAATTCACCCTTTTCCTGCAATTGAATGGCCTAATATACTTATTGATTTACAATTTTTGATAGCACTCTTTTAAAAGCGCCCGGCAGTTAGGACGTGTGGCGGCGGGTCTTACCCTGCCGTTAATGTTCTATTTTCATTGAGTTAATCGTTGCCAAAGTTATCTTGATAGTGCTTGCATTCACCGGTCTCAAAATTTAACTTTAGTCGTGAATATAGAAACGAGCGATATTCAGAGCATTTTAGACCTTTCTGGCTCCCGGGAGTATTCTATTGGCAATTTTAAACAAATATAAGAAAATCCAGGAGGAGTTGGGGATTGTCGGGCAGTCCGAGCAAATTCGGGAACTGGTCGAATTGGTCATCTCCATCGCCCCCACCAACATTTCCGTATTGATTACCGGGGAGAGCGGCACCGGTAAAGAAGTATTTGCCAAAGCCATTCACCAGCTAAGCCCCCGCAAACAGAAGAGCATGGTCACGGTTAACTGCGGGGCCATTCCGGAAGGCTTGCTGGAAAGCGAATTATTCGGCCACGAAAAGGGCGCTTTTACCGGGGCCATCGCCACCAAAAAGGGATATTTCGAGTTAGCCGACGGGGGAACGATTTTGTTGGATGAGATCGGGGAGATGTCGCTGCAAACCCAGGTCAAACTGCTGCGCGTGTTAGAGGCCGGGGAATATATGCGGGTGGGAAGCGGGGAGCTGCGCACCGTTGACGCCCGGGTAATCGCCGCCACCAACCGCGACCTGGGGCAAATGGTGAAACAGCGAGTTTTCCGCAAAGATCTCTACTATCGCCTGAAAGCGGTGGCGATCCACATCCCCCCCCTGCGGGAGCGCCGGGAGGATATTCCCCTGCTGTTAGAAGCGCTGGTAAAAGAAGTTCTCTCCCGGGAGGGAATCGAATTTGCCGGTTTTACGGAAGAAGCGATAGAGACGCTCTATCAATACTCCTGGCCGGGCAACGTGCGGGAGCTGCGCAACTTTGTGGAAACCATCGTGATCCTGGCGCGGGGCCAGAAAGTGACTTCCCAGATGGTGCGGGAGCACCTCTCCCATTACGAAGAGACGGTAGAGGTCTCCACCACCCTGCCCATGCCGCTGGGCATAAACGTGCAGGAAGCGGAGCGGGAACTGGTTTACAAGGCGCTGGTCTCGCTGGGCCTGGAGATCAAAGAAATGAAGGCGCTGCTGCTGCAGTTCTTCGAGCGCCTGAACGGCAATTTCCCCGGCGGGATGGTGTACGAGCCGGTAGAATCCTCTGTGGCCCAGGATATGGAGATCAAGCCCCTTGAGGAGATCGAGCGCGAGACCATTGCCCGGGCGCTGGACAAATTCCGCGGCAACCGCCGCAAGGTTGCAAGGGTATTGAACATCAGCGAGAGAACCCTCTATCGCAAAATCAAGGAGTACGGGCTGGCTTGAGGGGTTGGATGGGTGGATGGTTGGATGGTTGAATGGGTGGATGGTTGAATGGTTGGATAGTTGGATGGTTGAATGGTTGGAGAATGTGGCTATACCATATTTAGCCATCTGACCATTTAACCATTTGACCATTTAACCATCTGGCCATTTAACCATTTAACCATAGAATTTATTTCAGCTAATTTGTGATTCTCATAATGAATTTCAAGCGGTTTCAGGTTATTTTTCCAATATTCCGGGGAATGGCATTCGCAGCGCTGGTCTGCCTGTTGTTTTCCGGATGTGTCAAATACTCATTCAAAGGGGCGCTGCCCTCGTATTTGAAAACCATCTCCATCCCGCTCTTTGAAGATCGCAGCCGCCGGGTCGGTTTGCAGGAAAACATTTCCCAGGGGGTCATCAACGCATTCGTGCAGGACAATACCCTGCGGGTGGTGGAAAATGAAGAAGACGCGGACCTGGTGCTGAAAGGCACCATCCTGGAAGTGCAAATCCGGCGTACCAGCATCTCCCCCGAGGAAGTGGTAGAATTGCAGCAGTTAGTGGTCAGCGTCAAGGTGGAATGCCTCAACCTGCACACCAACAAAGCCCTCTGGAGCGGAACGGTCTCCGATTTCGGCGAGGTAAGCGGGGATGCGAACCAGGCGGAAGAAGACCAGGCCATTGACGCCGCAGTGGAAAAAGTGATCGCGGAAATCCTGAATCGCACCATCGCGGCCTGGTAAGCAGGCGTAACCGAAATCCAAATTTGCAATAAAAGGGAGAATATCCCATGGAAGATTTTTTAGCGATTCCCAATCTGGAATCCGTTTATGCCCAGTATCCTGATTCCATTATTTTCGCCTTTTTGGCCAGCCGTTATTTAGAAGAAGGAATGCCTGAAAAAGCCCTGCCCATCGCCGAGAGAGGGGTGCAGAAGCACCCCGCGTACGGATTCGGGCACTTTGTGCTGGGGCTGTGCTATTACCAATTAGCGGATCTGGAAAACGCCAAAAAGCACCTGGAAGTATCGGTAGCCTGCGATGATAAGAACCCCCGCGCCTGGAAATTGATCGGGGAGATCAACGAAAAATTCAGCCAGCCGATCAAGGCGGCGGATTCCAACCTGCAATACTATTTGCTGGATTCATTTAACAAAGACGCGGTGGATAAATTCCAGCAGGAAGAAATGCAGCAGTTCGATGAATTCGAGAGCGACCAGGCCCTGGAGCTGGAGAGCGAGTTAAGCGAAGAGGAAACCTTCATGGCTGACGAAGATTTCGATTTGCCTTCGGACGAGACCGCCATTGATGACCTGTTCGAGAATGAAGGCCCGGAAGCCGAGGAACTGGATATTTCCCGCAAAGTCGATGAGGTGTTCAAAGAAACCCTGGGCGATTTCACCTTCGAGCGCGAAGAGAGCAAAGCGGCGGAAACGCCTCTCAGCGAAGACGTCCTGAAAGACTTCGACGAATTCGAGGTGAAAGAACCGCAGCCGGAGCCTCCCCAGGCGCCGCCGAAAGAAAAAGAAACCCCCGCTGCCGAAGCCGGCGGTGACTTCGATGATTTTTATACCCTTCCCGGCATCGAGGAGGAGTTCCCGCAACCCCGGGAAACCTCGGAAGACGAGCCTTTGGATCTCGACAAACTGCTTTCGGAAATCATCGAGGAGCCGGGCGCCGAAGCCCCGCAAACGCCGGATAATCCGGAAATTTTAAATTACCGCTCGATTGTGGACCAGATCCTTGCCGAGCCGGAGCCGGAATCAAGCCCCGGCGAGGAGCAAGGCGCTTCCACGTCGCCGGAAAAACCGGAACCGGAGCTGCCTTCGCCGGAAGAAAAAATGAGCGCAGCGGCCACGCCCCCGCGGCCCCGCCCGGTTCCGCCCGCTCCTTCCCGCAGCGACGGCGCCACCCGCTTCAGCCGCCCGCCGATTCTCTCCCCCACCCTGGGAGAAATCTACATTTCCCAGGGACGTTTCGAAGAGGCTTTAGACGTTTTCCGGCAATTGCTGGAAAAGGATCCCGCAAACCAGCGCTTTCAGAAAAAGATTAATGATATTCGGATGATGATGGATCGGCAGGGATCGCAGCAATAGATTGCAAGAAGCCCGCTTCGGTTTGCGCACTCACATTGAATTTTTCCGGCCAACCCTTAGATTTGCCTCGAAAGCGATGTTTTCGGAGGAGACCATCCATGGCGCAAGAGAACTGGAAAGAGCAGTGCTCCCAGATGTCCGACCGTGAGCTGGTACGGGCGGCCACGATTGACCGGGAAGAATTTAACGAGCAATTTCTGGAAATTATCGCCGGGGAGCTAAGAGACCGGAACATCGACCTTGCCGGGGTCGCCGAACCGGTAAAGCTCCGTTTCAATGACCAGGTGGAAAGGGCGCTGGCTATTGAGGAGGCGTTGGCAGAACTGAAGAGAGAGCTAACCGCCCGGGATTCCTGGAGCCTGACCAACTACCTGGAGGAAACCCTGGTGATCCAGAAAGACGCCGCCGGCTTCCTGCTGCATTACTATTTCGAGGAGCAGTATCACAACTCCTTCCTGTTAAACTCTTTTGATACCCTGGCGCAAACGGTGCGGCAATTCTGCCGCTTCGAGGATTGGTACGAAAATATCGAGCATGATTTTTACCTGGATGACTGGAGTGTCCTGGTCAGCTCGCCCTCCCGCGATTATATCGACATTATTGCTGCGGCGCTCGACAAATCGGGAGTTCGGCACATCGTCCGGGGAAGCAGCCCGGGCTGGGCGGAGTGGATTCCGATGGGGCGGGGAAGCAGTTCTTCCCTGAATATCTTGATTCCGCGAGAACAAGGCGGCGCGGCTGAACGGGTTTTGGACGAGATCGAAAAGACCATCGAGGCGCTGCACCGGCAGGCCGACGCCCTGGCCGAAAAGGGCGATTTACCGAAGGAGTTGGAAGTTTACAACTACCTGGCGAAGCTGCAGCCGGATGATGAGGTTGTTTTCTTCAACCGCGCCCTCATTTTATTCGACCTGGAGCGCTACCCGGAGGCCGCTTCGTCTTTCATTCAGGCCGTGATCAACGGAATCGCGGCAAAACACCTGGCGGTCGTAGAGGATTCCAAAACCTATTTGCAGGAAATTTTGCAAAAGATCCCCCCCGAACCGGAAATCCTGCACACCCTGGCCAGCTTCTCCCTGGAAGAAGAGCAGCCGGCCGAGGCGGAAAAATATTACCGGATGATATTAGACCTGAAGCCGGGCGACGAAATCGCCCACCTGAACCTGGGGTATTTATGCTACCGGGATGAGCGCCGCAATCACCAGGCGCTGCAACACTTTCGGGAATACCTGAAATTGAAGCCCGGCGCGGAGGACTGGGAGGCGGTGGAGGCGATTATCAAGGAGATAGAATGATTCGACGCAGCTCCTCACAACGCCTTCCCCAGCGCTTCGCGAATCTCCTCCTCGCTCAATTGGTGCCCGTCTAACTTCGCTTTGATGTTCCCGGCAAGATCGTACACCACCAGCCCATGGGTCTTAAAACCCAATTGGCGGATTTCCGCTTTGCTTTCCGGGGTCGTGCCATCCTTTATTTCACACTTCAAAGCGCCGTTGTATTCTGTTTCCAGACCATTCACGATGGTCGTAATCTTTGCGCAGAACGGTCAGCCGGGCAGGGCGTAATAGACCAGCTTCGCTTGCAGCTCCGCCGCCGGGCGCGCCTGTTCGCCTTCGCCGGAACAGGCGGCCAGCAGGAACGACAAAATCGCCAGCACGGCTGCCATGCTTCCGGCGCGATAAATTTTTATATGGTTTTGCATAATGTCTCCTTTCGGTTGGTTAAGATACCATCATAATACCCGGACGCCGATCTATAGGTCAGCAATCCCGCAAATAACACTCCTCCCCGGCCCGCTCGATCTCCAATGTGGCATGTTGAATCTCGAACCCGCCGATCACCTCGCGAATCCGGCGCTTGAGCAGAATAATGTTCTCTTTGCTCATCTCCGCCTCCACCACCACGTGGGCGGTCAAAACGTGAAATTCCCCATCCATGGTCCAGAGGTGGGTGTCATGCACTTCATTAACCCCCGGCAAAACGGCAATCTGCTTCTCGATTTCGAGAATTTCGATCTCCCGGGGGGTGGATTGGAGAAAAATCATCATGGTTTGTTTAAGGTTCTTCAACACGTTCCAAAGAATGTAGAGGCTAAAGAGCACCGAGAACAGGGGATCGAGGATGGGGATCTCGCGAAAGAGCATGACGATGCTGATCAGCAGCACCGCCGCCCAGCCCAGCACGTCTTCCAACAAATGCCAGCTGACTACTTTTTCGTTCATGGTTTTGCCGCGGCGCAGGCGCCACACCGCCGCCCCGTTGGCCAGAATGCCTAAGATTGCCAGGGCCAGCATTCCCGGGGCATGAACCGGTTCGGGAGCGGCCAGGCGGGGAATCGCCTCTCGCAAAATGAGCAGGGAGCCGGCCACCAGCACCAATCCGTTGAGCAACGCCGCCAACAGGGAGAAGCGTTTGTAGCCGTAGGAGAATCGCCGGTCGCGTTTTCTGATCGAGACTTTTTCCATGTACCAGGAAAACCCCAACGCCGCGGTATCGCCGAGATCATGGACGGCGTCGGAAAGAACCGCCAGGCTGTTGGTGAGGATCCCGCCGATGATTTCGATGATCGTGAACGAAAAATTCAGAAAAAAAGCGACCGTGATATTGGAAACCGCGGGTTGATGAGGATGGGTATGGGGGTGGTGATGTGGGTGCATGGTTAGATGATTGAATGGCTGAACGGCCAAATGGTTAAATGGTTGGATGGTTAAATGGTTGGAGAATAAGGCTATATCGCATTTAGCCATTTAACAATTTAAGGGAGCCAGAAAAAAATAATGTACCCAACTGAGCGCACAGAGTTATTGAAACACATTAGCGTTCAGTGGTACAATAAAAAGGGCGAAAGCCCTCCAACCATGTAATCATCACTCCCCTGCGAGAGTTACCTCAAGATTTTGAACAAGCGATAGGCCAGGGATTTTCCGGCGTCCGGTTGGGTTAAATCCACCGATCCCTGGGTGAAGACCTCCCGGTTGATTATAACCTGGTATTGCAGCAAATCGCTTTCTTCCAGGCGCAGCGCCACTTCCGGGTAATTCTCCCGCTCGGGAGGCTCCCAGTCGATGTTGAAATCGCGCAATTGCTCCAGGGCGCGGCGCACTTCCGGGCGGGCATCGGATTGCAATTCCGGGGCAAGCTGCAAGCGGAAAGCCATCTGCACCCCGGAAAAGGGCAGCAACTCCGGATAGACGCGGTAGAATTCATTCAGGTGAAAGGCTCTTTGCGGCCCCCACCCCTTTTCCCCGGCAATGATCGCCCCGTTTTCATGCACCCGGGCGATCAACAGCTTTTCGTATTCTTTATCTAATTTCGGATCGGTAAGGATGGAGGTAAGCACGTCGTAAGCAGTTTCTTCCTTGCCCTCTTCTAACATCAATTTTCCCACGAAATAGTTATAATAGCGCCCTAAGTTCTGGCGCGGGTCCTCCCGCGACAGGCGCCGGAAGGTATTCTTGAAAAAATCCCGGTTGAAATGTTTCACGATCTGCCAAAGCTCATCAAAGCTAATGATGGATTCGGTATGGAAGATATGATAGTACACCATGTCGCGCTCGGGATTCCGCGCCAACTCGTTGGCCAGTTGATAGACGGTGGTGTAGCGCCGGTACGCCAGCCCGGGAGAATTTTTCCACCACTCCAGGCTCAGCCAGCGATTCTTATGCTCGAAGCGGTAGGTTTGCAGTTGATATTCGATCTGCAGCAATCGCAAAGCTTTGAGCATGAAGCGGTACTGGTCTTCCCGGAAGGAGGTATTGTAATGCACCTCGGTAAATCTATCCGCTTTATCCAGCGAGGCGGCGCATTCATCCGCGTAACCGCTGTAAAGATACATTCGCGCGAGGCAGAGGTTGTCCCACCCGTACCCGATAGTAAACCCGTGTTTGTCGCGGTCTTCGCGCAATTGCAGCGCGCCTTGCAGCGGCTCGCCCTTATAGACGAAGAGGGTAGAGTACCCCTGCCAGTGCCCGCCGCGGCTGCGCGAGCCTTGATCGGGCACTTCCGAGAAATATTTCTCCGAGGTGCGGAAATCGATATTGGAGTGGTAGGTGAAGCCTAAGTTGACGGTTTTGGCCAGGCTCTCTTCATCTTCCATTTTTTTGAAGTAACTGGCCGCCAGCTCCGGCTGAAGCATGTAGCCGTAGAGAATTCCCAGGTTATTGGCGATCACCCCGCGCGGGGCTTTCAAAAACGCTTCTTCGAAAAAATTGTAGAAAGGGCTTCCTTCCATTACCGCGCCAAGAATCTCGTTGCGCAGGTAGGGTTCGTTCCGGCGCAGCCGGGTTTGCAGGGAATCCGTGTAATCGAAGGCGGCTTGCAGGTTCTCCTCGATGGAATCCTTCAGAAAGGGGTATTTGTCGCCGGTGTAAATACGGGTGCGAAAATAGAGCCAGGCCAGCCAGTGATAGGATTGGAAATCATACGCAAAATTGGCGCGTTTGAAATCCATCACCGCGTTATAGGCTTCGCCGGGCTGCTCCAGGGAAATGTAGCAATTGACCAGCCGGTTGTTCATGTCGAAATAATCCAGTTGCCGGAAGAGGTTGCGCCACTCCCCGCGGAAAATATCCTCCCGGCTGTAATTCACCCCTAAACAGTACCCGAAATCGTTTTTGAACAGTTCGATGGCCTTGCGCAGCGGGGCAACCGATTTTGCCAGGCCGGTGTGCTCTTCCGCTTTCTCGAAATAGTGATACCCTTCCATCAGGTAGCCCACGTAGTAGGTGCTGTCCAACTGCTTGGCGCGGTTGGCGCGCTGGTAGGCTTCGGCGGATTTGTAATCGAATCCCCAGCGCAAGGTGTCGATGGCCTCGCGGGCTTTTTCATCGCTGTAACCGGTATGGGACAGGATTAAAATACCCAGGAATATCGAAAAAGTGAAAATATAGCGTTTCAAATTCATGAATTTTGATTCTCTGCTCCACTAAAACACTAAAACACCCGAACACTATAACACGGCGTTACTGCTGTAACCGCAAATTCGCCAATCGCTCCACTTCCCGGTGCACGATGCGATCCAGCACCGAGATGGTCTCCTCCTGGTTTTTGTAGATCATGCGGTGATTCAAAATCGGGGCGGCTAAGGTTTTCAGGTCATCTTCGATGGCGTATCCCCGCCCTTGCAGCAGGGCATAGGCGCGCAGGCAGCGCAGGAAAATAATTCCCCCGCGGGTGGAAACGCCCAAGCGGATGGCGGCGTCATCGCGGGTGGCGCGGGCGATATTGCTCACCGAGCGAATGATTTCAGGGTGCACGAACACCTTCTCCGCGCTGCGGCGCATTAGCAGAATGTCCTCATAGCCGATTACCGGGGAGACCGTCTGGGGAATTTTATTGATGGAAATGTAGTCGGTGTAGATTTCGATCTCCTTCGCTTCGGAAACGTAGCCGAAGCTGAATTTCATGAAAAAGCGGTCCAACTGCGCCGCCGGCAGCGGGTAAGTGCCCTCGAATTCGATGGGATTCTGGGTGGCGATGACGAAGAAAAATTCATCCAGGGGATAGGTTCTCTCCCCGATGGTGATCTGGTTCTCCGCCATACATTCCAGCAGGGCGGATTGCACCTTGGGGGAGGCGCGGTTGATCTCGTCGGCTAAAATGATGTTGCCGAACAGCGGCCCCGGCTTGAAGATAAAATCCTTGTTGCGGTCGTCGAAGATGTAGGTGCCGATCAAATCCATGGGCAGCAGGTCCGGGGTGAACTGGATGCGTTTGAAGGTCACGTGAGAATCGTTCTGATGCTTCTCCGCGGTGTGATGCCCTTCAATGGAGAACGCCAGGGATTTGGCCATGGAGGTCTTGCCCAGCCCCGGCAGGTCTTCTAACAAGATATGCCCGCCGGCCACCAGGCAGGTGAGCACTTTCAGAATTTCCGGCTCCTTGCCGCGAATGATTTTCCCGATATTATGGGTCAAGGCGCTGGCCTTTTCCCGGCAATACGCAACCTCTTCCAGGGTCAGCATTTCTAATTCGCTCATCGAATGTCCTCGTTGATGTTCAATGGAGACCTCAAAGGTTTCCGAAACCTTTGAGGTCTGGTTAAGAAGTATCAAGCTTCAGCCTGGCCAGGCTCCTCACCACCCCTGCTAAACTGAAGTTTAGCACTCCGGGGTGTCATTTGACAAACAAAAACCGCAGGGTGCGGATAAAATTGGCGAAACTGGCCAGAACCTCCCGGCGGGAGTAGCTGCCCAACACCTGTTTGCGGAACCGGGCAGGGAAGGTTTCCACAAAGCGGCTCTCGTCCGCGCTAAGCCCCATTCCCGCGGGGGCGTATTTGGCTTTATGATAGATATTGACAAACTGGCCTAACCGGGTGCCGAAACGGGGATCGATGCTCTCGTGGGCATATTCCAATGGGGTTTTGATCACCCGGTGGAATCCCAATTGATTGAGCACCATCAGGGAGAAGCGGTAAATCCAGTATAATTTTTGATTCCCTTTAGCATAATCGATCCGCAGGGAGAGGTAGAGATACACCGCGGCAGCGAACAGCAATAGCGCCAACAGCGCCGTTCCTATAATGATAAGCGCTCCCCGGAAAAACCGCTGCGTTAGCGGCGTTTCCTGCACCTGGAGGGTGACCCGGTCCACCGGAATAATTTCCGGGAAGCGGTTTTTGAACCAGGTGGCGAAAGATTCTACCGCCAAAAAAGGCTTGATCTGGTGCAGCGCCGGGTTGCCGGATTCCGCAGAAACCTGCATGGAATCGCCCACGGTGAACTCTTTCAGGGATTTTTTCTTCCCCTTTTCGTAGATCACCGCCTCCTCGGGCTTGATGTTGATCGGCCCGGTTCTTCGGGGGTCCATCTCGTAATCCTTGCCGCGGTAGAAAATTTTCCGGGGAAGTATCGTCAATCCGCTGGAATCCGGTAAAAGGGATTGGATCTGCCCGTCCACCGCAAAAATCAGCCCCTTTTCCGCAGCGTCATCTTTATAGACTACCATCGCTTCGTCCACCGGTATTTTCTTCGGGAAATTCTCCGCCGCCCAACTCATAAACGGCGTTTTCTCGTTATAGGGCTTCAACTGCTCCAGGCTGTAATGGAAAGAATAGGCCGACAGCACCATGGTTTTTTCCAGGGATAATTCCCCGATCTTCACCTTCTCGTTTTCAATGGTCACCAGGGCGTCCTGGGGGATCAGGGTAAGAACGCGGGATTCGGTTTCCGGGATTTCATATTCTTTGCTGCGATAGCGAATACTGTAGGGATTCACCAGCAGGGCAGTGGAATCGGCGCTGACGCCGGTCAGCTTGCCCAACACCGCAAAAACCGGCTCGCGCGCGTATTCCGGGGGCGTGGCGTCCGGTTTGGGCGGGCGCATGGGTTCGGAATCCTGGGTAGGCGTGGTGTCGAAATCCACCCAGCCGTAAGAGGGGAAATAGACTTCTACCCAGGCGTGCCCCTGGTCGGCGTACACCCAGTACCAGCCGCTGTTTTTATTGCTGCGGTCGAAAATGGCGTAACCGACCGCCATGCGGCAGGGAATTCCCGCGGCGCGCAGCAGCAGGGTAGTCGCCCCGGCAAAATAGGTGCAATATCCGCGTTTGTTTTCGAACAGAAAATAGTGCATGAAGCTCTGGCCGGAGGTTTTCGGGGAGCCGGGCTCCAGGGTGTAGGTGAAGCGGGGATTACCGCTCTCATCGTTTCCTAAGAAGTAATCCACGATGCTCTGCACCTTGTCGTAGGGGGATTCCAGGCCATCGGTAAGCTGCCGGGACAGGTTCATGATCAGGGTATCGGTGGTATCCGCCTCGGTGTAATAAGCCAGGAAGGTGGAATCCAGTCCTTCATAAGAATGGTCTATCCGCAGCGCCTCCGCCCGGTAGTTCTTGAAATCCAGCAACTCCGGGTTGCTGCTGCTGTACACAAAGGGCGGCAAATTCCAGATGGAAATCAGCGAAGAACACTGATAAACCGTGGTGAAAGTTTCCCGGTCCTGGGGCGGCACCGGCAATTTCTGGTAAGAGTAGCCGGTGTTGGGGGCCACGTAGGCGTCCGGCGCCAGCGCCTGGTTGTAAACAATGGAAAAGATGTTTTTGCGTTGTTGATAGCGCCGGGTAGCCGCCTCGATCACCGAATCGCTCACCGCAAACCCCACCGGCACGTCTTTGATGGAGGGAGAAAAAAGGTCGTCGGGAATGGAAGAGGGCGGGTAGGGGTCGAGCACGAATTTCTCCCCGCGCGGCTCGTAGCGATTGAGCACGTAGCGGCGGAAGTGCACCGGCAGGGGCGCCTTTCCCCCGTCTTTCAAGGGGAAGAAGTTGTCGATGTAGGTGCAGAAAACGGTTTCGTCGGAGAGTTTCACTTCCGGCAGCAACTGGGCGTATTCCTGGAGATCGAATTGCGGTTTGCGGGTTTGCTGGTCGTAGGTTTTTTTGAGAAAGCTGGCGGAGCTTGCCTGGGCCTGCTGCAAGCGGTCGTAGAACGATTCGGGAAGGCCGAAGAAGTACACATAGACCAGGGGAGAGATCAAGATCAGCAGCAGCACCGCGGCGATGAGCGCGCTGCGTTTGAACAGGCGGCGAAAGCTGCGGGAATCCACGCTGGCCAGCCGGCGCAGCGCTTCGCTGATGGAAATGATATAAAAGGAATAGAAGAGCGCCGGAACGAAGAGCAGGAACAAGAGCACGAACAGCCGCTGCACCAGATCCGGTTTGGCGAAAAGACCGTTAGCAGCCCAGCTTACCAGCGCCGAATTCATCTGCGCTTCCACGCTCAGGATGTCGCGAACGATGAAGGAGACCGCCAGCAGAAACACCGCCGCGGCCGCAACCCAGGGGAAGAAACCGAAACGGGCAAATCCGTATCCCGCTACCCAGGCAAAAACAAAGATCGCTGCATAAATGAAAAAGGAGAGCGAATAATAGAAACTGTCGAATTCCCCGATGGTGGTGGAACCGATCAGTTGGTAAATCCCCCACAGAACCGCCGCAAGAAGCAGGAAGGTAACCGAGAAGCGTACGTTGAAAGAGTACAAGAAAAAGGAGATCAACAACCCGGCGCTAAACACCAGCACATTCGCCCAATAATTGGTATCCAGGGTTGTGATGGTGGCGGCGTAGAGATGCCAGAGATAAGCCCCGATCAAAATGGTGGGAACCAGCTTGAAAAGGGCATTGGCCAGCACTAAGGATAAATCTATTTTTTTCATCGTCGTATTGCTTTCGCGTCAGTTACTTTCGGCGTCAATTGCCTTCGGCGTCATCTGGCTTCGCCGTCATTTATGGTCATGGGCTGCCCCACTGTCATTTATCGCCATTCGTGAAATTAGTGTAATTCGTGGTTGACACAATCATTCAGGGTCATAATTCGATCACCGATAAATTGGAACGCTGAAACGCCTCCTGGAGTTTTTCCCCGTTCCGAAAGATGAATTTAACCGCGTTCCGGGCAATAGGTTTCCGGCGCGCTCTTTCCAGGGGATCAAAAGTGTTGATCAAAAAGATCCGTTTCAGCAGCGCGGGCGGGCGGCTCTTTTTTAAGGTGCGGGAAGCGTTATAATAGCAGACATTGAGATCCTCGAAGCGGCGGTTATCGAGATTCTGCAGTTGTTCGGAGGGACACAGGGAAGAGAACATCAGCAGGTTGGAACCGCCCCGCAGCTTGTAGTAATTCTCTTTGATGTACTGCTCCACCGGCAACTGCTGCTGCCAGCGGCAGGCGCTGATCTGGTAGAGAATCCGCTCGTATTCCTCCAACTGGTAATGGTCGGCTAACTTCTGATCCGGGAGGTATTGCACCGTAAAGCCCTGCTCCAGGATGGAATCGACCACCTGGCGGACTTTCTCTTTGTAAATATCTAACAGAAAATCTTTTAACTCAAAAGGTTGGCTGCGCGGGGGAGCGCCGTCATAAAAGCTCACCAGCACGTTGATGTGGGAAACGTAGGGAAAAGTGCGGTCGTGAATGCGCACGGTTAGCTCCCGGCTGCGGGCGTAGTTTTTCCAGATAATCCGGCGCACGTCGTCCCCGGGAGCGTATTTTTTATAATCTAACAGCTCCCCTTTGGCAAACTTATGCTGCACCACTTTCAGCACCGGCTCTTCGGACTTGTGGGTGGAAATGTCGATCGGCTCCTCCCCGGTTTTGGGTGGCTCGGTAAAAACCCCGATATTTTCCGTTTCCCGGTAGGGCAGGGAGAAGAGATGGAAAAAATCCTCGAAGTGGATGATGCTGCAACGGATGCGGTAATCGCGGACGTTGGGCAGCCAGAGCGCCTTCCGCGCCATTACCCCGGCCCGGCGGCCATTTTCTTTGAGAGACCGATTCAGCAGGATGTCTTCGGTCTGTGCGTCGTCTTCGAATACGATGCGCACCCGGGCATAGCCCAGGGGCGGTTTGCGAATGCCGTAAATACGCACCTCCGCTTCCACGTAACCGGGGGCGGGGTTCATCTTCTTGAAATTGATTTTAATGATATCCTGCCGCTCAAGCTCGTCGGTCTCCAGGATGCGCTTTTTGAACCAGAGAGTGAGATAAGGCCCCACGCAGGTAATAATCCCGAACAGAAGCACCATCGCGCATATTACCAGGGCGATGATGCTCAGGATCACCTGCACCCGGGCGCTGTCACCTTGCAGGGCGGCATAGTGGTTCAACCAGTAATAGGCAAACCCGGCAATGGTGAGGAGCAGGAAAAAATTGCGCTTCAGGAAAAGATAGTTGGCGTAATAACGGAGTTTATGGATGTTCATTTATGTAGATTCGTCGCGTTCAGCCGGAGTGCAAAACTTCAGTTTTGCACGGACATTTTATGCGCCCCCTTCTCACCTCAAAACACCGGGGATAATAGGCAATTCTCCCTCGGAAAACAAATGCTAAATTGCGATGAAGCGGCGCAGAGTATTGCCCCAGGGAGTTATTTGGAAAGAAGAGGGCGGCGATGGTGGGAAGTTACAGGCGCAACAGCAGATTGTATCGACGCTCCGAAACACTCTATTCCGGCCCGGTCATGACCTGCGGGTCGAGCACCTTTTTTAGCTGGTTGGGAGGCAGAATTTTCTTCTCCGCGGCAATTTCCCGGATGGTCTTGCCAGTCCGCCGGGCTTCTTTGGCAAGCGCCGCCGCGGCGTCATAGCCGATGTAGGGAACCAGGGCGGTCGCCAGGGCTAAGCTTTGTTCCAGCAGCGAGGCAATCCGTTCCCGGTCGGCTTTGATCCCCCTGAGGCACTTTTCGGTAAACCCGTTGGCAGCGTTAGCCAGCAGGCTGATGGATTGCAGAAGGTTATAGGCCATCAGCGGCATCATAGCGTTCAGCTCCAGGTTGCCGGAAAGCCCGCCGACCGCAATGGCGGCGTCGTTGCCGATTACCTGGGCGCAGGCCATGCAGAGCGCCTCGGCCATTACCGGGTTGACCTTGCCGGGCATGATGGAGGAGCCGGGCTGCACCGCCGGGAGGATCAATTCCCCGAGGCCGCAGCGCGGCCCGGAACCGAGCCAGCGGATATCGTTGGCGATTTTCATCAGGCTTACGGCAAGGGTTTTCAGCGCCCCGCTTGCTTCTACCACTGCATCTTTCGCGCCCTGGGCTTCGAAGTGGTTTTCCGCTTCCCGGAAACGAACTCGCGTCATAGCGCTGATTTCTTTCACCACTTTGCGGGCAAATTTGGGATGGGTGTTGATGCCCGTGCCCACCGCGGTGCCGCCGACGGCCAGTTCTTCCAAATGGCGGCGGGCATTGCGCAAACGCCGGATGCCGTGGTCCACCATGCTGGCGTAGCCGCCGAATTCCTGGCCCAGGCGCAGCGGGGTAGCATCCTGCAAATGGGTGCGCCCGATTTTGACGATCTTATCGAACTCCCGGGCTTTTTTCTCCAGCGCCCGCTGCAAGCCCTTCAGCGCCGGGAGCAGCTCTTTTTCGAGGGCCTCCCGCGCGGAAACGTGCATGGCAGTGGGAATCACGTCGTTGCTGGACTGCCCCATGTTTACGTGATCGTTGGGGTGCGCGGGTTTCCGGTCGCCGATTTTACCCCGGAGGAGGGCATTCGCCCCCCCGAGAAGTTCATTGGCGCGGTTGGCGATTACCTCGTTAGCGTTCATATTGGTGGAAGTTCCCGAACCGGTCTGGAAAATATCCACCACGAAGTGCGCGTCTAACTTTCCCTCCCGCACCTCTTCGGCGGCTCGAATAATGGCCTCCCCTACCCTTTCATCCAATTTTCCCAGGGAAACGTTCGCCTTCGCCGCGGCTAATTTTACCATGCCTAACGCCCGGATGAATCCCCGGGGAAAGCGCAGCCCGCTGATGGGGAAATTTTCCACCGCCCGCTGGGTTTGTGCGCCCCAGTAGGCCTCCGCGGGCACTTTCATTTCGCCCAGGGAGTCGCGTTCGGTTCGGTATTGTTGGTTTGCCATGAATATCCTCTCATTCGATCCAGATTGTGAATGATTCACAGGTTGATTTTATGTCAAATATGGCATATAATTGTATAGTACAGCACAGAACAAAATATTTTTAGGAAGATTCAAATGAACCCGGCAAAAAGAAAACGTCTTGAATCCAGAGGTTGGCGGATTGGCTCCAGCAAGGAGTTCCTGAGGCTGAGCGAGCAGGAAAACGCCTATATCGAATTGAAACTGGCGCTGGCGGAAAATCTCAAAAAACGCCGGCTGGAGAAAAAATTGACCCAGGTGGAACTGGCCAAACTCCTGCAATCCAATCAGTCGCGGGTTGCCAAAATGGAAGCCGGCCATCCTTCCGTTTCACTCGACCTGTTGGTAAAAAGCCTGCTGGCGTTAGGAACAACAAAGCAGGATATTGCAGGGATTATTCTGCAAGAATAACTATTGCTGTCAAGCGATTAGCAACCTCCTCCAACTTTCAAACGCGCCCGGGAAACCCCACGCTTACCCCAAAATCTCCGCCAGGCGGCTCTTCGATTTTTCCGCCACCTTCTCGTGCAGCGAGCCCCCGTGGGCGTCGATGGTCACCACCACCGGGAAGTTCTTCACCCGCAAGTGCCACACCGCTTCCGGGCTGCCGAACTGCTCCAGGGAAACCCCGCTCACTTCTTCCACGCATTTGGCGTAAATCTGCGCCGCCCCGCCGATGGCGTGCAGGTACGCGCAGCCATGTTCCCGGCAGGCCTGGCGGGTCTTCTCGCCCATTCCTCCTTTTCCGATCACCCCGCGCAGGTTGAAGCGTTTGATCACCTCCGCCTGGTAGGGTTCTTCGCGGATGGAAGTGGTGGGGCCGGCCGCCATTACCTGGTATTTGCCGTTCTTTTCCAGCATTACCGGGCCGCAGTGGTAAATAACCCCGCCTTTGATCACCGGGAGATCGCCGCCGTCGAATAAATATTTGTGCACCGCGTCCCGCCCGGTGAACATGGGGCCGCTCAACAGCACCACGTCCCCCACCTTCAGCCCGCGCACGTCCGCTTCGCTGAGCGGGAGGGCCAATTTCTTGGCGTTCTCCGCGCCGATCTCGACCTCCGCGGGGAATTCGAATTCTTTCTCGAACTCACCGGGAGCCTGGTAGAGCCACTTTTGCACCTTGCCGCTGACGTCGAGCACCATTCCCCGCCGGCGGAACGCCCAGCACATGTAGGAAATGCTCACGTAAAAAGAGGCCGGGAGGCGGTTCAGGTAATCCACTTTGCAACTGCCGATGGTGAAACTCCCCCCGAAGCCCATGGGCCCGATTTCCAGCCGATTCGCCTCTTTTAAGATGGATTCTTCTAACTCCGCTAACTCCGGGTAGGGATTGGTATCATCCAACTCCCGCAGAAGCTGCTTTTTGGCGTAAGAATAACCCGAGGCGCGGTCCCCGCCGATGCACACCCCTAAGAACCCCGGCGCGCAACCCTTTCCCTGCGCCTGCGCCACCGCGTCCATAATGCAGGCGCGCACCCCTTGCAGGTTGCGGTCGTAGCGTTTTCCGTTAAAAAACGCCGGCAGGGAGTACTGGCTGCTCATGTTCTCGCACCCGCCGCCCTTCAAGACCAATCGCACATCGATTTTATCATCCCGGGTCTGCTCGAAATAATAGACCGGGCTGCCCTTGCCTAAATTGTTGCCGGTGTTCTTTCCCTTCAGGGAATCCACGGAGTTCTGGCGCAGGTAGCCCTTTTCCGTGGCCAGCACCACCGCCTCTTCCGCGGCTTTCTGAAACAGCAGTTGATCCATTCCCACCGGGCTTTTCACGTAAAAGGTAATCGTGCCGGTATCCTGGCAGATGGGCAGGGATTCCTTTTTCGCCAGCCCGATATTCTGCATGATCATATTGGCGGCCATTTCCGCCATAGAGTTTTTCGCTTCTAAGTTTTTCTTCAGCGCGATCACGTTTTCCACGTCAGGAGGTAAAAACGCCGAGGTGCGGCGGATGAGTTCTAACAGGTTGTCTTTGAGCAGTTGGTAGTTCATGATGGTTTCTCCTTACTTGTCTTTATCGTCCAGGTCCGAAAATGTGTATGGAAATTAGCTACTTCCTATGGCAAAGTTCATTCATCCACCTAAACGTTTTATCTCAGCCAGGATTTCGTCGATGACCTCTTTATTGTAGATGATCTTGTTCTTACCCTCTTTGACTGAGACAATATAAAATACCTTGCCACCGTACCGTTCTGCAAACTTCCGATGCGTTGCCAATTGCTGATTCCGCTCTTTAAATATTTCCGGAATATGAGAGACACCGCTGGCAGGCTTAATTTGAAGACCGATGTACCTGTCTCTAACCTTGATAAAAAAATCGACATTAAAGAGCCTGTCCCACTCGTCGGGTGCCGCCTCGATCTTGACATCGAGAAAATTTTGAAGCTGGCCATAGACTGTGCGAATCTCGGTCATGTAGCCATCGTAGGTGCGGTCGATAACCAATTGGAGCATATATTCGATACAATCTTCCTCGGTAACCTCATCGACCTCGGAAACGATGACCTCGGTGATCTTGACATAGAGCTTTCTGCCAAGTTCTTCGATATGTCCCTTGCTCCGAATATTTTTGAAATAGTACTGTTCCCACTCTTCAATATTTTTTGGCGCACACTTGCGTATTGCTTCGGAAACGGCCCCCACATTCCTCTTGAAATTGAGTTGAAAGCGGTTGGTTGCACTGTTCAAAATCCATTCTTTAGGCATGGGGCTGCCTCAAAATATTCTGGAATTTGTCACGGTGCTTGTAATCTCGTTGGATGTCAACAGATACAAAACCCGTTTTGATCAGATGAGCATTGAGGAACGTCTTGTTTCTGAGATAGACATAGGAGAGAAGATTGCCCGCTTCATCATACTTGTCTTTATCAAATTTTAGGAATACTTTCTGGCCTCTCGTCATCTCCATCAAAAACGCAATTGCTTGCTCGCGGTGCGAAGGCTGTTCCATAACACCGAGTAAGCGAACTGATATTCCGGTGTCAAGCTTAAGGATTTCAGGACTTGCGACTTCTCTAACAGAATAGAGTTGTACTCCCGCTCCAATGTCGCCCTCCTTGATCCTTGAGCCAAACTTCAATTTGCGCGGGTCTATCTTCTTGTCGAGATTGTGCGGATCGTAGAATCTATAAGGCAACAGCCGGATTCGTTCGGAGAAACCATCTTCGGATGCTTTCTGGTTGACGAAATCGTAGGTAGCATTTGCAAAGATGTCTTGCTCGGATACTTTGAGCTTCCGCCGGATGATCGGAACAAACTTCGGATTGATCTCATAGCCGACCGAGTTTCTATTGAGATTCCTTGCTGCCAGGGATGTCGTCCCGCTGCCAAGAAAAGGATCAAGGACCGTTTCGCCAGTAAATGAGAACATCCGGATCAATCGCCGGGGAAGTTCTTCAGGAAACATTGCAAGATGTTTATCCTGCTTCTCGCCGCCAAAATTCCAGTGGCCGGCAAAGTAGGTGTTCCATTCCTCGATGGTAAGCCTGGAGTGTTCCCTAACTTCTTTACTGGCCTTCGGCGGAGTACCCAACTTTTTGAAAATCAGAATAAACTCGTAGTCAATCTTGAGAATCCCGTTGCGTGGGTAGGGAAAGGAGCCCATTATGGTTGCGCCGCCGGTGGTGTTGGTGGTGGTGACTTTCTGCCAGATAATAGCGCCCATATAATCCATTCCGAGGGTTTCACAAAACTTAATGATTTCGGTTCTGATCGGAATGACTTTATACCGTCCATAATAAACAGAGCGAGCAAACTGATCCCCAATATTGATGCAGAGCCGGCAACCCTTATGTAAAACCCGAAAGCATTCGTTCCAGACGAGGTTCAAATTGTTGATATAGTCCTCGTAGGAATCGTGAAAGCCCATCTGGTTCTCGTCCCCGTAGTCCTTGAGCTGCCAGTACGGCGGCGAAGTGACGACAAGGTGAACGGACTCGTCGGCAAGCTCGGCCATTCTACGGGAATCGCCGATGATGATTTTGTGTTGAGTTGCCATAAATCGAACGCTTATTTTTTACTGAAGCGTACCGGCGTCTTATTGCAGCAGTTTGCTTTACTTACACGCCTAACATCCTGCTTACCAAATACCCGCGATAGCAGTTCCACAATCCGGGCAGGTTCCCTCGCCGGTTACGCGGCAGTAATGGATCAGGTAGCCGCTGCGCTTGACCAGCGTGGCCTTGCAGTTGGGGCAATAGGTATTCTCATAGCGGCTGAGGCGGCCGGGCAGGTTGCCGGCATAGACGTAATGCAAACCCTCTTCATAACCGGTTTCCACCGCCCGCTGCAGGGTGCGGGCGTCGGTATTGTCGGGGCCAGTCATTTTGTAATCTTTATGGAAAGCGATAACGTGCCAGGGAATATCCGGGGAGACGGATTTGATGAACTGCGCCGCCTCCCGCAGCTCTTCCGCGGAATCGTTGAATCCCGGCACCACCAGGGTGACGATCTCCACCCAGAATCCCATTTGATGCGCCAGCCGGATACTGTCGAGAATGTTTTGCAGAACCGCCCCTAACTTGCGGTAATTCTTATCGTTCATGGTTTTCAGATCCACCTTGAACCCGTCAGTGCAGGGGCGGATGTATTGCAGCACTTCGGGGGTGGCGTTCCCGTTGGAGACGTACAGGCAGGTAAGCCCCTCCGCTTTCGCCAATTTGAAGCTTGCCATGGCCCATTCCGAGGTGATCAAAGGCTCGTTGTAAGAGCTGGCCAGGCATTGGGCGTCATATTTTTTAGCCAGGTTCACAATTTGTTCGGGAGTAACTTTGTAAGGGGTATGGCCGGGAGCATTGGCGTCGCGCAATACCTGGGAGATGTCCCAGTTTTGGCAGAATGAGCAATGCATGTCGCAACCCAACATCCCAAACGTCAGGGTTTGGGAGCCGGGAAAGACGTGGTAATAGGGCTTTTTTTCCGTGGGATCGCAGTTCAGCGCGGCCACGTATCCCCAGGGAACATAAAGCTTTCCCTCCAGGTTGTAACGCACCTGGCAGATGCCGCGCTTGTTCAGGGAAATCTTGCAGCGATGCCCGCAGGCGTAACATAATACCGCCCCCTCCCCTGCCGGCTGGTATAATTCGCCCTCGCGCACCTGCGGATCGATCAGCTCGGAGATGGGCGCTTCCCCGGCGATGGGCTGGCGCAATTTCTCCAGCGCGGCGGTAAAATCAATTTCCTGCGTTTCCATCGACGCTTCCGGTTTCATGGCATCCCCCGGTATTGATTCGGTTAAAGTTAGGGCATCCTTTCGTAAAAATCAATCCAGGAATTATTGCACCGCAAAGAAAACATTATTCTGCCGGCGCATCCGGGCCATTGGGATTTTTTCGAGCATTCCGCCCCAAAGCAACTTTACGCCTGCCGCTCCGTTAAGGAACAATTGTCATTAATTCATCCAGGTCAAACCAACTCTTGGAGGCTGCCATGAAACGCTGCCACCCTGTTTCTTTGTTGTTCATCGGGATATATTTCTCCTCGTTGCTGATAAGCAGCGGAATTGCCGGTCCGCAGAAGGAGGGGAAAATTCCCATTACCACGAAGTCGGAGGAAGCCCGGAAGGCGTTTTTACAAGGGCGGGATCTGTTCGAGAAGCTGCGCGCCCAGAATTCCCGCCAGTATTTTGAACAGGCGGTTGCCAAAGATCCTGATTTTGCGCTTGCCTATCTCTTCCTGGCCAACGCCCAGCCCAGCGCTAAAGGGTTCTTCGAAAATCTCGACAAAGCGGTTGCATTAACGGATAAAGCTTCCGAGGGCGAGAAATGGTGGATCATGGGCGTTCAGGCCGGGGCTACCGGCAATCCCGCCAAACAGGGAGAAATCTACCAGAAACTCTGCGACGCCTATCCCAATGATGAACGGGCGCAGACCCTGTTGGGAAACTATTACTTCGGCCTGCAAGATTACGCCAAAGCCATCGAAGTCTATGAGAAATCGGTGAAGATCAATCCCGCTTATTCCCAGCCTTATAACCAGCTTGGCTACGCCTACCGCTTTCTGGAAAAATATGATGACGCCGAGAAGACTTTCAAAAAGTACGTGGAATTGATCCCCGATGATCCCAACCCCTACGATTCCTATGCGGAATTGCTGATGAAAATCGGGCGCTATGCCGAATCGATTCAAAAATACCAGGAGGCCCTGAAGATCGATCCGCAGTTTGTGGCCTCGCATACCGGAATCGCTACCAATCTAAATTTCATGGGGAAGCATGGCGAGGCTCGCAAGCAGCTTCAGAAACTCTATGATGCCGCCCGCGACGACGGGGAGCGCCGCGCCGCTTATTTTAGCATGGCGGTATCGTATGCGGACGAGGGTAAAATGGATAGGGCGCTGGAAATGCTCCGGAAGCAATATGCCATTGCCGAGAAGATCAATGACGCCGCAGCCATGTCCGGCGACCTCGTCCTGATGGGCAATATTCTGATCGAAATGGGCAAGTTTGACGAGGCAAAGGAGAAATACGACCAGGCCCGCAAGGTCGTTCAGGAATCGACCCTCTCCGACGCCGTAAAAGCAAACAACCGCCGGTTTTCCATGTTCAACAGCGCTTACGCGGCGGTGGCGAAGGGCGATCTTGCCGCCGCCAAAGAGGCTGCCGAAACGCTCCGCAAGGAGGCGCACGCGGTCAATAATCGCTTCCAGATCTGGCTGGCGCACCAGGCCGCGGGAATGATCGCGCTGCAAGAGAAAAATTACGAAAAGGCGTTGGAAGAGCTTCCCCAGGCCAACCAGCAGGATCCCTATAATCTATACCGCATGGCGCTGGCCTACCAGGGCAAGGGCGACCTGCAGCAGGCGCGGGCCATGTTCACCACCGTGGCCAACCATAATACCCTGAACAGCATGAACTACGCCTTCGTGCGCAGTAAAGCGAAACAAATGCTGACGAGCAATTAAATCAGGGTTTAGACGTCGGGAGCGCCCCGGGCGAGAAAACAACTGCTGCGCTGATAGATTTTTTAACCCGAAGCGCTTTCCCGGCGCACTTCTGCTTTGATTCGCTGCAAAATGGCGTTCAATCCCCGGGTGCGCATCATGCCGATGGCGTGGGCCAGCCCGCTGCGGCTCAGCAAATCCGCGGGAGCATTCAACACCTCCTGCGGGGTTGCGCCGTTGAATGCGGAAATCAACAGGGAAACAAACCCCCGCACCGTGGGCGACTCTCGCGGCGCGTCGGCGTGAATTTGCACTTTACCTTCAACCATTTCCACCCAGAGGGAGACCGGGGTTTGGCATTCGGGGACTTTGTGCGCCGTTTTCTCTGCTACAGATTGATATCTTTCCGGCAGCGGGGGCAGTTTTTCGGCGTAATCCAACAGCAACTCCAGGCGGAATTCGCCCTCCAGCATCTGAAAATTGGCGATGATTTCTTCCAATCGGGACATGCGGTATTTTTTCCTGAAAAAAGCAGGCAGTAAGCAATGTTTATTGCCCGGCAAAACTGAAGTTTTGCACTCCAATTGCTATTGCCTACTGCCTACTTATTTCGTTACGGTTTTTCTATCGGGGCGCGCACCATGTTGCCCCACTCGGTCCAGGAGCCGTCATAATTGCGCACTTTGGAGAACCCTAACAAGCAGGCCAGTACGAACCAGGTGTGCGAGGAGCGCTCCCCGATCCGGCAATAGACGATCACGTCATCGTCCGGCTGCAAACCCACTTCCCGCTGGTAGATGTCCCGTAACTCCTCGGCGGATTTGAAAGTGCCGTCGGGATTGGCGGCGGTGGCCCAGGGCACGTTGCTGGCCCCGGGAATGTGCCCGCCCCGCAGCGCCCCTTCCTGGGGATAGTTTTCCAGGTGCAGCAATTTGCCGGTGTACTCCTCATGGGAGCGCACGTCGATCAACGGTTTGCCGCTTTTGAGGTGTTTCAGAACCTCGTCGCGGAATGCCCGGATCGCTTTCTCGTTGAAATTTTTGACCCGGTAGCCGGTTACGGGGAAATCGGGCGTAGTTTTGGACAGTTCCCGGCCCTCTTCAATCCACTTTTGGCGCCCCCCGTTCATGATTGCGCAGTTTTCGTGGCCGAAGAGCTTGAAGGCCCAGAGCGCGTAACAGGCCCACCAGTTGCTCTTGTCGCCGTAGAACACCACTTTGGTATCGGTGGCGATCCCTTTTTCGGACATCAACTGCTCGAAGCGTTCCTTACTGATATAATCCCGCAGCACCGGATCCTGCAAATCCCGCTCCCAGTCGATCTTGACCGCGTTGGGAATATGCCCGGTGCGGTAAAGCAGCACGTCCTCGTCCGATTCTACGATCCGGACCTGCGGATCATTGATGTGGTCTGCCACCCATTGGGTGCTCACCAGCGCTTCGGGATGGGCGTATTGAGACATGGTTAGCTCCTCTATGGCGTTAAGGGTTAAAATTTGCGTTTTAAGGAAGTTTGTATTTTAGTATTTTAGTATTTTAGTGTTTTAGTGGAAAGTGTGAACACCATAACACCACAACACTAAAACACTATAACACCCGAACCCCGCCCTTCCCCTCCAGGCAATCGAAGATTTTCACCGCGTGGTCGTGGGCGTTTTCAATGAACCAGCGCCCGGTGTGCAGGCCCCCGCAGACCACCCCGGCCAAGAACACCCCCTTGCGGTTGGTCTCGAAGGTATTCAAATCGAAGCGCGGGGTTTTGCAGGGGTCGTCACCGATCTCAATGCCGGCCTGTTGCAAAAATTCATAATTGGGATGGTAGCCGGTCATGGCCAGCACAAAATCGTTTTCCAGGGTGATGCGTTCTTCGGGGGTCTGCACCTCGATCTCTTTTTCCCGGATGGCCGCCACGGTAGCGTTAAAATAGGCTTTGATCGCCCCTTCGCTGATGCGGTTTTCGATGTCCGGCTTCACCCAGTACTTCACCGAGGGTTTCAACTCCGGGCTGCGAATGACCATGGTCACCTCCGCGCTGCGCCGGTAAGTTTCCAACGCCGCGTCCACCGCGGAGTTGCCCGCCCCTACCACGGCCACTTTCCGGAAGGCGTAAGGATGGGGTTCATCGAAGTAGTGTTTCACCTTCGGCAAATCCTCCCCGGGTACGTGGAGCAGGTTGGGCTGGTCGTAAAAGCCGGTGGCCAGGATCACCGCCCGGCTGCGGTAACGGTTTTGGGTGGTTCTAACCCGGAAATCCCCCTCCGCGCCTTCGATGCTCAGCACCTCTTCATAAACCGCGACGTTTAGTTGCCACTGCTCCTTCACCCGGCGGTAATATTCCAGCGCTTCCCGGCGGGTGGGTTTGTAGCCGTGGGCGATGAAGGGCACGCCGCCAATCTCCAACCGTTCGGAAGTAGAAAAAAAGGTCATGTTGGTGGGAAAATGGAAGATGGAATTCACCAGGCAGCCCTTTTCAATGATGATATTGCCCAGGCCGCGCCGGGTCGCCTCGATGCCGCAGCTAATGCCCACCGGCCCGCCGCCCACGATTAAGACATCATATTCCGGATATTCTGCCATTGCTTCACACTTCTTCGTTTTTTATGATTACACGATCCTGTTCCCGATATTCTCCCGCAACTTTCCCTTGTCTGTCGCTCGCGAGGGGGAATAAATATGCCCCCGGTTCTCGATGCAAGAAAAAAATCAGTTGACCTCCCCCCCCCCTCATATATTATCTTTCAGCGGGAAAGAAAATGAGGGAAGGGATTCTCACCCGGATTCACCTTTGAGCATTGGGATTACGGTGATGAGCCATTTATTCACCGGCGCGATCTGCAAAGATATTCTTGGCAGAAAATCCTTCTTCCGGCGAGGGCGTTCAGGCGGCCTGCGCCGGGCATACCATTTCGCCAAACCAAATCACCAGGTAAGCCCGTTTTCAACTCCCCGGTGGGGATGGAAGCGGGCTTTATGTTTTTAGACCCGGAGGTATTTACCATGCAACGGATAATTTTATTAGTCGCAGTGTTTTCTTTTTTACCACCGTTCCTGCCTGCCCAGCCCACCACCTGGGAGTCGCTGACCAACCGCATTCCCGGTTTAACCGAGCAGCGCCTGCGCCACTTAGGGCAAAGCTACACCGTGGAAGAGGTAGAGCCTAACCTGTTGAAAATGACCCACAAAGAAATTGGCCTGGTGCGCTACGTGGATATTACCGACCACCAGTTTGATTTTGACAACCCCCCTGCCAACGTGCAGGTGATTGACTTGATTAACGCGGATACAACGCTATATAATTGGAAATATATTCGCAAAAAAACAAT
>JABWBP010000161.1 GCA_013360445.1 Calditrichaceae bacterium
TAGATAACCCGGAATCTTGACCTCCTTTCTGTTAAATTGAGTTGAATTTAACAAAAGGAGGTCTCATTTTAAAGTGCCTAGTAGCATGGGGAATTTCTGACTCCATATTGTAACCGCTTTTCCAATACGCTCTCCGTTGCATCGAAAAGTATATTATAAAAATTATTCTGCCCGGTGATTTTGGTCACGCAGTATTATTGGTGAAATTGCCATCTTCTGCCATATTTTTTTCATTGACATTGTTTTGGCTGCCCAAAGTTTTTAAGCGATTGGCTTACTTTCAGACCTCAGTTTTTTTAGAAAAATTTTCAAAACAAACTTTTTAATCGAACCCGGTGGAAGGGCTCCTGTTTTTTTTCTACTCTCTGGTACAGCGATAGATATTGAAGGCCTTCCCGGGCGGGGCCTGAAAACCGGTTTATTTGCTCTCTTATTTTCGTCAGGAACATAATAAGCTTTATTGAAATAGGAAGAATTCATACACTGGATGTGTTTCGGATGGACAATTTCAATTCCCCAGGAGGAATTATGCGGAAAGTACTACTGAATCGAGTGATTGGAATGCTATGCGTCGGTTTGCTTCTGGCGCTGATGGGATCAATTTTTGCCCAAACCCCCATTCCGGCAAAATATAACGGATTGGTGAATAACCCGGAACCCCAGAAGTCAGAACACGATGTTGTGAATGTCCCGTTTGAGGATGGACACGTATTCGCCGCGGTCGGTAACGGGCAGGTTCAACACTACGACGCTGCCGGGAATCTCCTGGAGGTTCTGAACTCTAACCTGGGTGGATTTACCACCGGTATGGCAACCGACTCGGCCGGAAACCTTTACGTAACCAACTTCTCCCTGGCCCTGGTCTCCCGCTTTACCGGCCCCGGCGTACCCCACAACCATACGGTTCATTTTAACACCGATCCGGGTAGCTCCGTAGAATCGATCCTTTTCGACCGCCAGGGGAACATTTACGTTGGCCAGGCCGACGGCACCAGGGATATTTTGAAATTCGACGCCGCCGGCAATCTTCTGCAACGCTATGACGTTGCCACCGAAGACCGCGGCTCGGATTGGATTGACCTGGCCGCCGATCAACAGACCATGTACTACACTTCCGAAGGCAACACCGTCAAACGCTTTGACGTGGCCAACAACGTGCAGTTAAGCGATTTTTCCACCACCCTTCCCGGCTCCATTGCTTACGCGCTGCGCTTGCTTCCCGGGGGAGGCATGCTGGTGGCGGATACCGAGGTTATCGTGCGTCTGGATAGCACCGGGTCGGTCGTCCAGGCTTATGATGCTCCCGGGGAAGATACCTGGTTCGCCTTGAACCTGGATCCCGACGGAACTTCCTTCTGGAGCGGCAACTTCGGAACCAGCAATTTTTATAAGTTCGATATCCAAACCGGGGCGCTGCTGGTAGGCCCTGTGAATACCGGCACCGGGGCGTTTACCCTCTTCGGGTTGTCCGTTTTTGGCGAAATTGCAGTGGGGCAAAACAATCGCCCAACCTGCCAGGTGCAGCCTGCCGGGCCATTTTTCATCAATGAAAATCAACCCCTGACCTTCACCGTTTCCGGCGCCGATCCGGACGCGGGCGATGAAATTACCCTGGCGGCGGCTAACCTGCCCGCCGGCGCAACCATGACCCCCGGGCTTCCCCTCCCCGGGCCTAATACCGGCGTGTCCTCCGTATTTAACTGGACTCCCGCCCCCGGCCAGGGCGGAACGTATCAACTGGTCTATACCGTCACCGACACTTCCAATGCCGCCGATACCTGCACGGTGCAGATTACCGTGAACAGTACCCCGGTGGTGCAGGCCAATCCGGCAGGGCCCTTTGTGGTGCAGGTAAACCAGCCGCTCACCTTCGACGTGCTGGCCAACGACCCGGATATTACCGATGTGATCACCCTGAGCGTCATTGACCTCCCCGTCGGCGCCGCCATGAATCCGCCCCTCCCGTTCACCGGTTTGGGCAGCGGTATCTCTTCGACATTTGACTGGACTCCCGCCGCAAACCAGGTGGGGAATTACCTGGTTACTTATTCCGTCACTGATGGTTCGGCGACGTCCCAAACTACCGTAAGCATTACCGTGGCAGCGAATGATCCCCCGGTGTGCCAGATTACTCCGCCGGGACCCTTTACCCTTGAAGTCGGCCAATCCCTCGCCTTTATCGTGTCTGCTTCTGATCCCAATCCCCTGGATATTATCACCCTTTCGGTGAGCGGCCTGCCATCCGGCGCGGTGATGAATCCGGCGTTACCCTTCAGCGGCCCGGCCAGCGGCATTTCTTCCGATTTTAGCTGGACTCCCGCCCCCGGCCAGGAGGGCAGTTACCAGGTTCTCTATACCGTGCTGGATAACGGCGGCCTGCAAGATACCTGCTCGGCG
>JABWBP010000105.1 GCA_013360445.1 Calditrichaceae bacterium
TTTCGCCTGAAATTCCTCCTGATCTTCACAAAAATCAGCACTGTTTTCTTTGCCCCGGATGGCCGGGGTCTTTGCGGTTAAAAATACCTAAGGTTAACGCGAATGCGGCTTTCCGGGATCACGACGAAGCCCCGGCCCTCCCCTTCCCGATCAATGATGGCCCCCTACCCCTTGATCACCCCTACCGGCACCAGCTTGGCCACTTTCTTGCTGATCCCGGCCTGGTGCATCACCTCCACCACCCGGGAGACGTCTTTATACGCCGCAGGCATTTCTTCCGCCACCGTGCCCATTCCCCGCGCCTGGATGACCACCCCCAACTTTTTCATCTCATCTAAGAGATCTTTTCCCCGGGCGTCTTTTTTGGCCTGGTGGCGGCTTTTTACCCGCCCGGCCCCGTGGCAGCTGCTGCCGAAGCTCTCCAGCATGGAAGCCTGCTGCCCCACCGCCACAAAGGAATACCGGCCCATGTCCCCGGGAATCAGCACCGGCTGGCCTACTTCCCGGTATTTTTCCGGGGTGAGGGGATGATGGGGCGGGAAGGCCCGGGTGGCGCCCTTGCGGTGCACGCACACCGTTTTCATCTTCCCGTCGATATCGTGTTCTTCCATTTTGGCGATATTGTGGCAAACGTCGTAGATCAACCGGAAACCTAAATTGCGATCGGAAATTTTCAGCGTTTCCTGGAAGCTCTGTTTGGCCCGGTGCATGATCACCTGGCGGTTGGCCCAGGCAAAGTTGGCCGCCGCGGCCATCGCGCCCAAGTAACGCTGCCCCTCATCGGATTTGATCGGCGCGCAGGCCAGCTGCCGGTCCGGAAGATAAATCCCGTACTTATGCGAGGCATGGGAAAGCACGCGCAGGTAATCCTCGCAGACCTGGTGCCCCAGCCCCCGGGAGCCGCAGTGGATCATCATGACCAGTTGGCCGGGAAACAACCCTAACACATCGGCGGCCGCGGCGTCGTAGATTTCCTCCACCATCTCTAATTCCAGGAAATGGTTGCCGGAGCCTAAGCTTCCCACCTGGCTGAAGCCGCGTTCTTTGGCGCGCTCGCTCACGTCGTCCGGGTCGGCCGAGGCCAGGGTACCCTTCTCTTCCGTGCACTCCAGGTCCTCCCGGGATGCCATGCCGTTCTCGAAGCACCAGCGCGAGCCATCCTGGAGCACCCGGTTCATCTCCTTTTTGGATAATTTCGGGATCGCGCCGGAAGCGCCCACGCCGGTAGGAACGTGCTTGAACAGGCTTTGAACCAGCTTTTCCATGTGCTGCTTCATGTCCGCGTATTCTAAGTTGGTGCGCACCAGGCGCACCCCGCAATTGATATCGTAGCCCACCCCGCCGGGAGAAATTACCCCCTCCTCCAGGTCCGTGGCCGCCACCCCGCCGATGGGAAATCCGTACCCCCAGTGAATATCCGGCATGGCGATGGAATATTTCTGGATGCCCGGCAGCATCGCCACGTTGATCACCTGCTTGATACTTTCGTCTTCCTTGATGATCTCTTCCATCATGCGCTGATCGGCGTAAATCTTGCCGGGAACCCGCATCCCCCCCACCGGCGGAACGATCCAGGTAACTTCCCCCACCTGCTCGATCTTGACGTCGTTATACGTTAACGTTTTCATATCTTGCTCCTTTGGAATCAGCAGGCAGGGAGTTCAGTAGGCAGTAGGCAATATGCAGTAGGCAATGTTTTACACCCTGCTCTTGCCTGCTGCCTACTTCACCGCTGCCCTTGCAAAACTGAAGTTTTGCACTCCGGTTGCTCAAATGTCGAACACGATTTGCACCCGGAATTCTCCCCCGGTCTGCTCGATTTTCAATTGATGATAGGTCACCGCCTTGATGTCGAAATAGATATAGTGCCGTTGGGGGTCTAACCTTTCCCCGCTAATCCGCGCGTCCAGCGTCCATTCGCCCGCCGCTCCATGCAAGGAAAACTGCTCGGTCTGGTGGAATACCCATTGCCGAACGGTCAAAAAATAGTTCAGCTCGCTGAGCCATTGCACCAGCAAATCCTCCGCTTCCGGGGAGGCCAGCCGAACGCTGCGGGTCTTGGCGGGGCGGGTTTCGGAATCCTCGAACACCATTTCCTTCCATCCCCGGGAGGCTTCGGTAAACAGGGATTCTAAATTGGCCGCCCGCACGTCCAGGGCGATGTCCGCGGTATGGGATAAAATTTTGAACATGGAATTCTCACGGTTTTCGCGCGCTTCGTCTGGCCGGGCGCAATATAAACAGATTTGCCCGGAATAGAAATAGAACTTTCTGGTTTCTTCCCTTCTTTCCAGTTAAATTCTCCTCCTGACAGTTCGGAAAAATTGCCAATTGGCAATTGGCAATTGGCAATTAAAAAATCCCCATGATTCCGATTCGAATCATAACTCAAACTACCAAAGGAGCCTTTTTATGCAATTCCTGAAAGACCTCGGCATCAAAGAGAAGAACTTCGGCGCGTCCACGGGTTTGAAGTGGCGCGAAACCAGCGACCAGGGAGAGTTGAAAATCGTCTCCCCGGCGACCAACGAGTACATCGCCTCGGTGTACCAGGCTTCGGAAGCGGATTACGAAGCGATCATCCGGCAGGCGCAGGAGGGGTTCAAAGTATGGCGCACCATCCCCGCGCCCAAACGGGGAGAAACCGTGCGCCAGATCGGAATGAAACTGCGCGAATACAAGCGCCCCCTGGGAACCCTGGTCTCTTACGAGATGGGAAAATCCCTCCAGGAAGGCCTGGGGGAAGTGCAGGAGATGATCGACATCTGCGATTTCGCGGTGGGGCAATCGCGGCAGCTCTACGGGTTTACCATGCAGTCGGAGCGCCCCAATCACCGCATGTACGACCAGTACCATCCCCTGGGCATCGTGGGCATCGTGACCGCGTTCAATTTCCCGGTGGCGGTGTGGTCCTGGAACGCCATGCTCTCCGCGGCCTGCGGCAACGCCAACCTCTGGAAGCCCTCCTCCAAGACCCCCCTCACCGCGGTGGCCTGCCAGCACATCATCCGCGACGTTTTGAAGGAAAACCAGGTGCCCGAGGGAATTTTCAGCCTGATCATCGGCAAAGGCTCCACCATCGGCGAAAAAATGCTCCATGACAAGCGCGTTCCCCTGATTTCCATCACCGGCTCCACCGTGGTGGGGCAGCGCGCCGCGCAAATCATCGCCGGGCGCTTCGGCAAGGCCATCCTGGAATTAGGCGGCAATAACGGCATCATCATCACCCCCAACGCGGATCTGAAGTTAGCCATTCCCGCGGTGGTGTTCGGGGCGGTGGGCACCGCCGGGCAGCGTTGCACCACCACCCGGCGTTTGATCATCCACGAATCCATTTATGAGCAAGTAAAAAATTCCCTGGTGAAAGCCTACCAGAGCCTGCGCATCGGCAACCCGCTGGATGAGAAGAACCACGTCGGCCCGTTGATCGACCGCCAGGCCGTGGAGCTATTCAGCGAGGCCTTGAAGACGGTGCAGAAACAGGGCGGCAAGCTGATCTACGGCGGGGAAACGCTTTCCGGCAAGGGCTATGAATCCGGCTGTTACGTCAAACCGGCGCTGGTGGAAGCGGAGAATCACTATCCCATCGTGCAGGAAGAGACCTTTGCCCCCATCCTCTACCTGATCAAATACCAGGGCGAGGTGCACAATGCGATTGCCCTGCACAACGGGGTGGTGCAGGGGCTTTCTTCCGCCATCTTCACCAACGACCTGCGGGAAGCGGAGAATTTCCTCTCCGCCTGGGGTTCGGACTGCGGCATCGCCAACGTGAATATCGGCACCTCCGGGGCGGAGATCGGCGGGGCGTTCGGCGGCGAGAAAGAGACCGGCGGGGGCCGGGAATCCGGTTCCGACGCCTGGAAAGCCTACATGCGCCGGCAGACCAACACCATCAATTTCGGCACTCAACTGCCCCTGGCGCAGGGGATCAAGTTCGATATTTAGCGGGGTAGCAGGTGCGACGCACTTTGTAAGCGCGTCGCACCTGCGTGCGTTAAAACACATCTTGCAAACGGGCATTCCTTATTGTTTATTTGAACACCATGATCGGTAGTGGTTAAATTTTAACTGATGAAGGATTAGCCGCCGCTAAGGCGCGAAGATATGAAGCATCACAAATATGAATGATTCGAAGAAACGGAAAAACGCCCTGGTGGAGATGGTCAAGAACATTGCCAAATCCACGGCCGGCAGCGACCGGCAAATCGACCTGGAATACTTAGAAAAGGAGCTGCAAAAGAGCAGCGACCGTTTCGACACCATCCTGACCTACTCCAACGACGCCATTTTCATTATCGACCCGGAACAGCAAAAAGTGGTGGAAGTGAACGAACGCGCCTGCCGGATGTTGGGATACCCCCGGGAAAAGTGCCTCACCCTGCAAGCCAGCCAGATTTTTTCCGATCACCAATCCTTCGAGGCCTTCATCCAGCGGGTGTTCCAGACCGGCGAGGGGTGGACCAACGAGTTCTCGTGCATTTCCCGCAGCGGGGAAAGCATTCCCGCGGAAATTACCGCCTGGCCGGTGGAAATCGAGGAGAAAAATTACCTGCTCTCCTTTGTTCACGACATCAGCCAGCGCCGGCGCGCGGAAGCAGCCCTGCGCGAATCGGAACAAAAATTCCGCGCCCTGATCGAGAACATGCAGGAAGGGGTCATGATCGTGGATAACCACGACGTGATCCAGTTCGTCAACCAGCGCATTTGCCGGATGTTAGGCTACCGGGAGGAGGAATTGCTCGGCAAGGTGGGTTACAAGGTACTGTTCCGCAAAAATGACCAGAAAGTGATCCGGGAAAAGAACCGCCTGCGCACTCAAAGGGTGGCCGACCAGTACGAAATCGAAATGATCAAAAAATCCGGCGAGCCGGTGTGGGTGCAGATCAGCGGGGTTCCCATCGAGGATTCCCGGGGGCTGGTTACCGGCTCGTTCGGCATCATCGCGGACATTCACACCCGCAAGTTAGCGGAGCAGGCCCTGAAACGGGCGCACGACGAGCTGGAAAAACGGGTGGAAGAACGTACCGGGGAGCTGCGGAAGTCCAATGAATCGCTGCAGCGGGAAATCCACGAGCGCATCCAGTTGGAGGAGGAGCGCCAGAAATTCATTTCCCTGGTGGAAAACAGCAACGATGTGATCCTTATGGCCTCGCCGGAGGGAAGGTTGATCTATGTAAACGAAACCGGCATGAAGGCGTTAGGATTGCGCGGCAAGGAAACGGTGCGCTCCAAACACCTGATGGAGTGCCTCCCCGCGGAAAGCCGGGAGCTATTGGAGAAAACGGTCATTCCCCTGATTATCGAAGAAGGCTCCTGGAAGGGCGAGCTATCCCTGCAGAATTTTCGCAGCGGGGCGCTCACGCCCACCCTCTTCAACGGGTTTGCGGTGCGCCACCCCAACACCGGGGAAATTATCGCCCTGGCGGCCATCTGCCGCGATATTGCGGACCGCAAGCGGGTGGAGGAAGCGCTGCACCGCGCCAAAGATGAGTTGGAAATGCGGGTGCAGGAGCGCACCGCGGAGCTATCGGAAGCCAATACCACTTTGATCCAGCAGATGTTAGAGCGGCAGCGCGCCGAGGAGCAGTTGCTGCAGAGCGAAAAGAAATACCGCCTGCTCTTCAACAGCGGCAACGACGCGATTTTCGTTTATCATCCCCTGGAGAACCGGGAGGTCTCCAATTTTATCGAAGTGAACGACGTGGCCTGCCAGAAGTTGGGCTACGAGCGGGAAGAGCTGCTCAAATTATCGCCCCGCTCCATCTCCCTGGGCTATGACGAGGAGCGATCTTTCCTGCGAATGGGCAAGCTGTTGAACGACCGGCACATTCTCTACGAAGATATGTTCCTCACCAAAACCGGGGGGATCATCCCGGTGGAAATCAGCGCCCACCTCTTCGAGTTCAATGAAAAACCCACCATCATGTCCATCGCTCGCGACATTACCGCGCGAAAACGGGCGGAGGAGCAAATCCGGGAGCAGGCCGCCCTGTTGGACAAGGCGCAGGACGCCATTTTGGTGTGCGATCTGAACGATTACATCATCTACTGGAACAAGAGCGCCGAGCGCATGTACGGCTGGAAAACCGAAGAGGCCATCGGAAACAACGCCTTCGAGCTGCTCTTCAACCGCGATTCCACCCAGTTCATCGCTTCCCGCCGGGCGGTGCTGGAACACCGGGAGTGGCAGGGCGAGCTTCACCAGGTGACCAAGGAGGGCAAGGAAATCATGGTAGAAAGCCGCTGGACCCTGGTGCACGATAACCAGGGCGAGGCGAAGTCGATCTTAGTGGTCAATACCGACGTGACGGAGAAGAAGAAGATCGAAGCGCAGTTTTTGCGCGCCCAGCGGATGGAGAGCATCGGGGCGCTGGCGGGAGGAATTGCCCACGACCTCAACAACGTGCTGGCTCCCATTCTCACCGCGGTGCAAATCCTGCAGCTTCGCCATACCGAGGAGAAAAGCCAGCGCATTCTCAATACCATCGAAGCGAACGTCAAGCGCGGCGCGGATATGGTCAAGCAAATCCTCACCTTCGCCCGGGGCGTGGAAGGGGACCGGATGCCCTTGCAAATCCAGCACCTGATCTACGAGCTGGAAAAAATCGCCCTGGAGACCTTTCCCAAATCCATCAAAATCCACCTGGATCTGCCCGCCAACCTCTGGAACATCTCCGGGGATGCCACCCAGCTCCACCAGGTGCTGCTGAATCTCTGCGTGAACGCCCGCGACGCCATGCCTGCAGGCGGGGAATTGGCCATTAGCGCGGTAAACACCGTGGTGGATGAGCACCTGGCGCGGATCAATCTGGACGCCCGGGTGGGAAACTACCTGGTGATCCGGGTGAAGGATAGCGGCGTCGGCATCCCTTCCAACATTATCAATAAAATTTTCGAGCCGTTTTTCACCACCAAAGATCCCGGCAAAGGCACCGGGTTAGGTCTCTCCACGGTGCTGGCGATCATTAAGAGCCACGGCGGGTTTGTATCGGTCGCCAGCGAGGTCGGAAAAGGCACTACCTTCGAAGTGTACCTGCCCGCCCAGGCGGAAGTCGAAGCCGAAGGCGTGGAAACCGGCCCAACCGACTTATTGTTCGGGAATGGCGAATTGATTCTGGTAGTGGATGATGAGACCTCTATCTTAGAAATTACCCGGGAAACCCTGGAAACTTACAACTATAAAGTGATGATCGCCCATGACGGCGCGGAGGCAATCGCGCTCTACGCCCGCTACAAAGACAGCATTGCGGTGGTAATTACCGATATGATGATGCCGGTAATGGACGGGGCCGCCACCATCCGGGCGCTGCGGCGCATCAGTCCCCATGCGAAGATCATCGCCTCCAGCGGATTCATGGAGGACGCCAAGATCGCCCAGTTCGTCGGCGACGGCATCGAAGCCTTCCTGCACAAACCCTACACCGCGGAGAAGCTGTTAGGAGTGCTCCATGAGCAGTTGCATGGGGAGTGAAGCGTGAGGCGTGACTCGTAATGCGTGAAACGTAATGCGTAAATGAGTTTACCCTGAGCTTGCCGAAGGGTATTGCGTAGTGCGTATTCCGTTTTTGTTACGCATTACGAGTTACGCAATACGCATTACCTTACACTCTCGGTAGCCCAATAATTCAAAAATGCGAGGGAAATTCGGCATGGAAACGCAGGACATCGTCCGTATTTTAGAGCAAACCGGGGCGCTGCAAAACGGGCATTTTCAGCTCACTTCCGGGCTGCACAGCCCGCAGTACTTTCAATGCGCCCTGCTGCTGCAACATCCCCACTATCTCCAGCAGGTTTGCCGGGAGATCGTGGAAGCTTATCACGAAGAAAAGGATACCATTCACGTGGTCATCGCCCCGGCCATCGGCGGCATTGTGGTGGCGCAGGAGGTGGGGCGGCAGTTGAACGTGCGCAGCATTTTTGCCGAACGGGAAGGGGGCAAAATGGCCTTCCGCCGGGGTTTCACCCTGGAACCGCACGAAAATGTGCTGATCGTGGAAGACGTGATGACCACCGGGGAAACGGTGCAGGAGTTAGTAGAATTGGCGGAAGCCAGCGACGCGTTCGTGATCGGGGTAGGCTGTATTGTGGACCGCAGCGGAGGGAAACACAAGTTGGACGTGCCGGTATTTTCGGTGTACTCCACGAAAGTGGTTACCTACAAGCCGGAAAATTGCCCCCTGTGCCAGCAGAAAAAACCCCTGATCAAGCCGGGCAGCCGGGAGATTTAGAGGGGCAGGGCAGCAGCAGGGGCAGGAGTGCAAAACTTCAGTTTTGCAGGTGGCAGGTGAACCCGGAAGATTCAATCCCGACAAGTGAGCAGGGATGCGAACGTATTGTCGGGAGGGCAGGAAAAAGTAGCGGGTGGGGTGAATTGCCTACTGCTTACTTCATCTGCCAACAGGTTTTTTTTAATTTAGGGAGCCAGAAAAAAATAATGTACCCAATTGAGCGCACAGAGTTATTGAAACACATTAGCGTTCAGTGGTACAATAAAAAGGGCGAAAGCCCTTACCAAACTCGGATAAGATACTCATTATGAAATTCTGCATCCTGGCCAGCGGCAGCAAAGGGAATTCCCTTTTCATCGAATCCGCTTACGGGCGCTTTTTGATCGACGTGGGATTGAGCGCCCGGCAAATCGAGGAGCGCCTGCAAAGCGTGGGCGTGGAGGCGGCGGGCATTGACGCGATCATTCTCACCCACGCCCATAGCGATCATGTACGCGGGGTCGGCGTGCTGGCCTACCGCCATAGAATTCCCGTAATGGCGCACCCGGACACCCTCGACAGCATTACCCCTTTGCTCAAACCCGGCCAGGCGGTGCTTCCCTGGCAGCAACCCTTTCAGGTAAAGGACCTCGCCTTCACCCCCTTTCCGCTCTCCCATGACTGCCAGCCGACTTTCGGTTTCGTAATCCGGGAAAATTCCCGGGCCTTAGTGCTCTGCACCGACCTGGGAGTGGTGACCGAGAGCGTGCGGGAGCAGGTGCGGCAGGCCGACATGCTGATTTTAGAGAGCAACCACGATCCCGATATGTTGATGAATGGTCCCTATCCCTGGGAATTAAAGGAGCGCATCGCCGGGCGCGCCGGGCATCTCTCCAACCATAACGCCGGGGAATTGCTGCAAGAAGTTCTCCATCCCCGCTTGCAGCGGGTGATTTTGGGGCACTTGAGCGAGGAGAACAACACCCCGAATCTGGCCCTGGTGACGGTACTGGACTACCTGGGCAGTTCCCGGCAAGAAATGGTCGAAGTAATCGAGCAAAAGACGGTATCCGCCATGTATATGTTGTAATGGCAGCGGAATAGTTTAACGGCCGGATGGTTAAATGGCTGAATTGTTGGTTCCCTGGTTGTTTTCCGGTGTTACCCCCGTAAAACCATCCAACCATTTAGCAATTTAGCCATCCGGCAATCCATACTCCCTGTATATCCCCGGATGTTTTTCTAACCATACATTCAGGAGCCTGATGCAACCAATCTCCAACTATATAAAAAAGAATCTCCGCGATCCCCGGGTGCTCAAATTTGCCGTTGTGGGGGGCAGCGGCGTTCTGGTAAACATGGGGGTACTGTACCTGCTGACCCATTACGCCCGCATCCATTATATGGTTTCCAGCGTTTTTGCCATCGAGTTTTCTATCCTCACCAACTTTTTGCTGAACAACTACTGGACCTGGCGCGACCGGATGGGCAAATCCTTTTTTCGGAAGCTTCTTCAATATCATATCTCCGTGGGCGTGAGCGCGGTGCTGG
The DNA here is from genome assembly GCA_013360445.1 of Calditrichaceae bacterium. Lineage (GTDB taxonomy): Bacteria > Calditrichota > Calditrichia > RBG-13-44-9 > J075 > JABWBP01. The sequence goes on from JABWBP010000105.1 coordinate 9,759, forward strand.
CCAACTGGCTGCTGCTGGTGTTCCTCACCGAAGTGGCGGGCATCTATTACCTGATTTCTAACCTGATCGGGATCGGGGTGGGAATGCTGTTTAACTTCGTGCTGAATGACCTATGGACCTTTCGCCACCGGGGGTAAAAAAAAAGGAGGCAGGAGCAGGGGCAGGTAAAATTGCCAATTAGCAATTGACAATTGCCAATTACAGGGGCAGGGGCAGAGGGATAGGATCAGAAATGACATTGACTGCTCACTGCCCCCTGTTCCTGCCCCCTGTTCCTCTAAAGCTCCCGGCTGCTCTCGCCCTTCATCGCTTGTTTCATACTCATAAAGTGTTTATATTCTTCGCCGCTATAAGCGATCAAAAGTAGCCGCTAATAACCTAAAGGAGTCATTCTGATGACAGAATACGAACTTCCAGAAACAGAAATATCGGAAAATAATCATGCCGCAGGAGATATAGATCCGGGGGAGACCGCGGAGTGGCTGGAAGCCCTCGACCAGGTTCTCACCCATCGCGGGGGAGACCGCGCCCGTTTTTTGCTCAGCCAATTATTTCAGCATACCTATTTCAAGGGCCAGGAATTACCCTTTTTTCCCAATACCCCCTATATTAACACCATTCCGGTGGAAGACCAGCCGCGCTACCCCGGGGATCGCCAGCTTGAACGGCGCATCAAGAGCATTATCCGCTGGAACGCCATGGCCCTGGTGGTGCGGGCGAATAAACAGTACCCCGGCATCGGGGGGCATATTTCCACCTTCGCCTCCGCCGCCACTCTCTACGAAGTGGGATTCAACCATTTCTTTCGCGCTAAGGGGGATGATTTTTCAGGCGACTTGATCTATATCCAGGGCCATGCCTCGCCGGGAATTTACGCCCGGGCATTCTTAGAGGGGCGCATCGACAGCAGCCACATGGAGGCCTTCCGGCGGGAGATGGAAAAGGGCGGGGGGCTCTCCTCCTATCCTCACCCCTGGTTGATGCCGGATTTCTGGGAGTTTCCCACCGTCTCCATGGGATTGTCGCCCATCTCCGCGATTTACCAGGCGCGCTTTGCCCGCTACCTCCACGACCGGGGAATCAAGGATACCTCCGGGCAGCACATCTGGGCCTTCTTAGGCGATGGGGAAACCGACGAGCCGGAAACCTTAGGCGCCATCACCCTGGCCAGCCGGGAACATTTGGACAACCTGATCTTCGTGGTAAACTGCAATTTGCAGCGGCTTGACGGCCCGGTGCGCGGCAACGGGAACATTATCCAGGAGTTGGAGACCGTGTTCCGGGGGGCGGGATGGAACGTCATCAAGGTGATCTGGGGGTCGGACTGGGATCCTCTCTGGCAGAGCGAGGCGCGGGAATTGCTGGTGCGGCGCTTTGAAGAAACCGTTGATGGGTATCTCCAGAAATACGTGGTCGAACCCGGTTCCTATTTGCGGGAGCATTTCTTCGGAAAGTACCCCGAGTTGCTAAAATTAGTGGAGCAGTATTCCGACGAGCAGCTCAAAAAGCTGCGCTTAGGCGGGCACGACCCGGTGAAGGTTCATGCCGCCTATCGCAACGCGGTGGAGCACTCTGGCGCGCCGACCGTCATCCTGGCGCGAACCATCAAGGGGTACGGCCTGGGTGAAGCCGGGGAGGGCAAAAACATCACCCACCAGCAGAAAAAGTTGAATGATGATGAGCTGCGCCATTTCCGCGACCGCTTCGATATTCCCATTCCCGATGAGCGGCTGGCGGAAAGCCCTTTCTACCGCCCCGCGGAAAACAGCCCGGAGATCCAATACATCAAAGAGCGGCGCGGCGAGTTAGGCGGTTTTGTGCCGGCCCGTAAAACCCTCGCCGAACCCCTGGAAGTTCCGGATTTGCACTTTTTCGACGAGTTCTTCACCGGCAGCGAGCGGGAAGTCTCCACCACCATGGCCCTGGTACGGATGCTCTCCCTGTTGATCAAGCATCCGAAGGTGGGCAAGCGTATCGTTCCCATCGTTCCCGACGAGGCGCGCACCTTCGGGATGGAGTTTCTGTTCCGCCAGATCGGGATTTATTCCCACAAGGGGCAGCTCTACGAGCCGGTGGACGCGGACGCCTTCTTGTTCTACCGCGAAGCCAAAAACGGGCAGATTTTGGAAGAAGGCATCACCGAAGCCGGCTCCATGGCCTCCTTTACCGCCGCCGGCACCGCTTACGCCAATTACGGGGTGGACGCCATTCCCTTTTTCATTTATTATTCCATGTTCGGTTTTCAGCGCATCGGCGACCTGGCCTGGGCCTTCGGCGACCAGCGCGGGCGCGGGTTTATGATCGGCGGAACCGCGGGGCGCACCACCCTGAACGGGGAGGGTTTGCAGCACCAGGACGGCCACAGCCACGTTTTGGCGAGCACCATTCCCAACTGCATTACTTACGATCCCGCCTGGGCATACGAAATTGCGGTGATCATCCAGAACGGGCTTAAACGCATGTATTTCGACCGCGAGGACGTGTTTTACTACCTCACCGTGGGCAATGAAAACTATCCCATGCCCGCCATGCCCAAAGGGGTGGAAGATGGAATCATCAGGGGGTTATATAAATTTGCCGCCGGTGAGAGCGGCTCTTCGAAAGCCCCGGCAAAGGATAAAGGCAAGAAAAAGAATCGCCCTAAAGCCCACATCTTCGGCAGCGGCTCGATTTTGCGGGAAGCGCTGCGGGCGCAGCAAATCCTCGACGAGAAATACAACGTCGCCGCGGACGTCTGGAGCGCCACCAGCTACAACCAACTGCGGCGGGAAGCCCTGGCGGTGGAGCGCTGGAACATGCTCCATCCCGCGGAAACGCCGCGCAAACCCTATATCACTGCGCTCCTGGAAAAAGAGGAAGGCCCGATCGTCGCCGCCTCCGATTACCTGAAAGGGCTGGCCGACCAGGTCTCCCGCTGGGTCCCGGGGGGATTGTACGCCCTGGGAACTGACGGATTCGGGCGCAGCGAGACCCGGGAAGCGCTGCGGCGTTTCTTCGAAGTGGATGCGGAGTGCATCGCCGTCGCAGTGCTATACCAACTGGCCAAACGCGGGGAGATCAAACCGGAAACGGTGGCAAAGGCGATTGCAGAATTAGGCGTCGATCCGGAGAAAGCCAACCCGATGATTTCGTAGGGGCAAAGCATTCGAGGCGTAAAATTACCTGAAAATTTCGAGCAGCTTCCCGAATGCTTTGCCGATGCCATTGCAAAATTAGCCCCAGAAATTCCCCATGCTACTAGGCACTTTAAAATGAGACCTCCTTTTGTTAAATTCAACTCAATTTAACAGAAAGGAGGTCAAGATTCCGGGTTATC
>JABWBP010000106.1 GCA_013360445.1 Calditrichaceae bacterium
ACAAGCAGGGAAAACGATTCTAAATGCTCTCCACGAAGTGGTGGATACCCAAAATTCTTCCTCTGTGGCCTCTGTGATCTCTGTGGCTGAATAGTAACAGCCGGGTTTTCGATAATTTTTTGTGCATGATTGCTCAACTGAGATCTTCCGGCAATAAACCACAGCAAACTGTGCGCATCCAATAGAACTCTCATTGCATATATTCCTTCAAATCTTCCAACGGCTCATTAAAATCTTCTGAAATAGTGATCAATCCTTTCGCGCTTCCAAATTGGGGCTGAGGTTTTGATTTGGAAATAGCGATTAATTTAGCCACCGGGACGCTGCCCTGGGTTATAATGATTTCCTGACCGGTGATGGCTTTCTGAACAAGCAGCAAAAATTGTTTTTTTGCTTCCTCAATGCTAATTTCAAACATGATTATATCTCCTTTAAACTTCACCATTCTAATCAAATGCTTTTAGGCTTATTTGCTTCGCCGTCATCTTCGCTTTACCGGGGGGAGCATTTTATCCCACGTCATTCAGTCGCAAATCGCCAATCATCAATCGCAAATCGCCAATCATCAATCGTAAATCGCCAATCATCAATCGCAAATCGCCAATCATCAATCGCAAATCGCCAATCATCAATCGTAAATCGCCAATCATCAATCGTAAATCGCCAATCATCAATCGTAAATCGCCAATCATCAATCGTAAATCGCCAATCATCAATCGCAAATCGCCAATCATCAATCGCAAATCGCCAATCATCAATCGCAAATCCAAAATCACCATTGCGCAGTGGGATAAGAGCGGGGCAAAATCTGCATTTGCGAGAGAATGTAGCCCAGGTGCTCGCTGTGGCGTCCCTGGCGGCTGCCGGAGACCATGAAGCCCTCTTTCGGAACCGTGAGGGTGGCTTCCGCCAGAACCTGGCCAACCATTTGATCCCATTTCGGTTTGAGCGCCGCGGTATCGGGGATGAGGTTTTTCGCTATCAGGCGTTGCTCCACCGCGTCGGGCCGGAACATCTCGCCGGTAAAGCGCCAGAGGTCCTCAAAAGCGTTTTGAATGCGTTGGCGGCTCTCTTCGGTGCCGTCGCCTAAACGGAGCGCCCACTGGCTGCTGTGGCGCAGGTGGTAGCGCGCTTCTTTCAATGATTTTGCCGCCAGCGCGGCTAATTCGTCGAAGCTGCTCTGCTGTAATGCTTCATACAGGTGAAAACTGTACACGTCGAACAGGAATTGCCGGGCGATGGTGTACGCAAAATCCCCCCGGGGCTGCTCCAGCAGTATCAGGTTGCGAAAATCAATCGCCTCCCGGAAGTAGGCCAGATCGTCTTCGCTGCGTCCCTTGCCCTCCACCTCCCCGGCCAGTTTGAGGAACCCGATAGCCTGGCCGATGCAGTCGAGGGCAATATTCGCCAGGGCAATATCTTCCTCTAAAATGGGGCCGTGCCCGCACCATTCGGAGAGGCGATGCCCTAAAATCAGGCGGTCATCGCCTAAGCGAAGGAGATAATCAAACAGATCTTCAGTGGTTTGTTGGTCGAATTTCATATTGGGTTGCATCCATTTTTAATTGGCAATTAAAACACCTTCACCCCTTTGGGCACTTTGTAAAACTGGGGATGGCGATAGACCTTGTCGTTGCCGGGGTCGAAAAAGGGGCCGTCGTCCGCCGGCGCAGACGCGGTGATGGCGCCGGCGGGAACCACCCAGATGCTCAGCAGTCTTCCCCGGCGGGCGTACACGTCGCGGGCGTTTTGCAGGGCCATTTCCGCGTCCGGGGCGTGCAGGCTGCCGGCGTGTTCGTGGGGCGCGCCCTGTTGTTCCTGTACGAACACTTCCCACAGCGGCCATTGGGTGTCCTTATTATGAACTTCGCCAGGTGTGTTTTTATGTTCACTCATCAGATCGCCTTTCTGATATTCCTGGTTCACTGGTTATTTCACTGGAATTATACCAAGGTCTTTGCATATTTTTCTTGCAAGATTATCGTTGATTTCATTATGCCGGGGGACCGCGGACCTTTTATTTAAGCAGGATTATGCCACCAGGAATGTCGCCTTCCTTCCCGAAGCAGCTCGCAACCGTGAGAACGAAGATGCCGGAACAATTCGCTCCGTTTCATACTGCAATTTGTTCTTCTTGATAATTTTCTCCGGCTGATTTGATTGCTTCCTGCTTATTGAATTCCAGCGCTTCCTGCAAGGTAATTTTCAGGGTTTCTAACAACTCTTCCCGGGTTGCCTCCTGGCAATTAACCCCGGAAATTTCCTCGATCCACCCAATCCACCAATCGCCGTCTCTTTTAATGACGGCAGTATAGAGATTCTTCATGGAATCACCCTCATGCGACTTTATTCTCTCGCAACCGTTGTTTTTCGGCGTACGCTTCCGCGGCTTTGCGCACCCACTCGCCCTCGGCGTGGGCCTGGCGGCGGGCTTCCAGGCGCTCGCGGTTGTAGGGCCCGTTGCCGCTGACCACCGCCCAGAATTCCTCCCAATCGATTTCCCCGAACTCCCAGTTGCCGGTTTCTTCATTGTATTTCAGCGCGGGATCGGGAATGGTCAATCCCACGGCTATAGCCTGGGGAACGGTAAGGTTGACGAAACGCTGGCGCAGATCGTCGTTGCTCCTGGTTTTCACCTTCCATTTCATCAAATCGCCGCTGTTGGGAGAGTCGGAATCGTGGGGGCCGAACATCATCAGCGAGGGCCACCACCAGCGGTTGACCGCATCCTGAATCATACGTTTTTGTTCCGGGGTTCCGTTCGCCATGGTAGCGACGATCTCGTAGCCCTGGCGTTTGTGGAAGTTCTCTTCTTTGCAGATGCGGATCATGGCCCTGGCGTAGGGCCCGTAGGAGGCTTTGGCCAACATGGTCTGGTTGACGATGGCCGCGCCGTCCACCAGCCAGCCGATCACTCCCATGTCCGCCCAGGTGAGGGTGGGATAGTTGAAAATGCTGGAATACTTGGCTTTCCCCTCCAGCAACTGCTCCACTAACTCCTGGCGATCCACGCCGAGGGTTTCCGCGGCGCAGTAGAGATAGAGGCCGTGCCCCGCTTCATCCTGCACTTTGGCTAAGAGGGTAAGTTTGCGCTTGAGCGAAGGCGCGCGGGTGATCCAGTTGCCCTCCGGGAGCATTCCCACAATCTCCGAATGGGCGTGTTGGGAGATCATGCGGATCAACTGCTTGCGGTACTTTTCCGGCATCCAGTCTTTCGGCTCTATTTTTTCCCCCGCTTCGATGCGGGCTTCGAATTCTTGCAGTTTGGCGGCGTCTTCCATTGCTGGCGGCTCCTGATTTACGATGATACCGAAATTCATTCCTAAAAACGGTTTTGAAATATATAAAAAAAATCAGCAAAAGCAACGCAAGGTTTAAGGAGAATAGATCTATAAGACTGTAACGGCCAGGAACGACGCAGCCACCTGCAGCAGCGCATTATCCCACCCGTGAGGAGAGAATGCCTCCACCAAAGTGCAGACCAGCGCCAGGAGGGGAATTCCCCAAAGCGCGTTCATGGCCAGGCCGAAATGCGGGCTGAGGGCCGCCCCGGCGATGGCGACGGCCAGGGAGGCTAAAAACACCGCCGCCGAGCCTTCCAGGCTGCGAAACGATTTTACCCTGCTCAACGAAGGAACCCGGTAGAGGTGTTTGCCGAAGCGCACTCCAACCGGCTCGCCGATTGCGTCCCCCACTCCGGCGACCAGGTAGCCGATGAGCGCCGCCCTGCCAAACCAGAAATTGCCGGCCAGCCCGCCGATCAAAGTAGCAAAATAGGGGGCGAGAATGTAATAGGTGCGATGGGGGGCATCTTTCTCTCGCGCCATGGCCTCGTAGAGCAAGTGGCCGTCGCCGCGGAACAGGGCGTAAAAAATTATTAGCGAAACCGCCGCGCCGAAGAGAAAGACTCCCGGTAAACCCCAGACGAGATGAACCCCTGCGGCGGACATAAAAATCAGGAAGTGAAAAATTTTGCGGGTGTAGCCGGTGTTCAGGCCGCGATATTTTTTCAGCCGGCCGGCGAAATAGAGGCAGGCGTACGCCCAGGCCAGCCCCGGGGGGCCGCCGAGAAGGATGCTTTTCAGCGAGGGCAGGTTGTCGGTGAAAAAAGCAAGGAGGGAATTCATGGGGCGAATTACTTTTCGGCCAGGCTGCGAATTTTCTTGTACAGCTTCTGGTATTCCTGCAAAATTTCCGGCTGCTCCAGGGCTTCGGCAAATTGGGAAAGCCAATCTTCGATGTAGGCTTCATCCAACTTGCCATACTGCTCGATCAGCAGCGCTTCGATGTCCAGCCAGTCTTTTCCCCGGCCGGCAACCGCTTTTTGAATGATCAAATCTTCCGCGGAGCAAATCCAGGCCGACCAGCCGCCCAGGTCGCGCTTGACCGCCCGCTCGATGATTAATTCTTCATAACCGGGGATGGCCAATAAAAAATCTACTGTTACAGAATCTATAGAAACGGCAACGATCAGGGGATTTTCCGGCGCATGGGAACGGGCGCGCTGCGGGAAGGCGGCGCGGATGGCCTGGCGAACGGCATCGTAATTGGTATCGGGAACCAGTACCTTGAGGTCCACATCGTAGGTGGCTCGGACATGGCCCCAGGGGGGGAGGGCCGCCCCGTCGATGATTGCATATCTATAACCATTTTCTTCCAGAAAGCGAATCGCCTTTTGCAATGGAATTTCAAGATGTTTTTCCATGAGCCTGTCTCCATGCCTCAAACTTTTGGATTCGCTCATAGTAGCGTTGCAAAGATTCCAATTTTTCTTTTCGCTGATAGTCGCTTTGCGGAGGAGCCAGCTTCCAGCAAAAATCTACCAGGGCGACAAATTGCTCCCAACCCTCCTGCGGGGTCAGTTCTCCGGCGTTGCGGAGGCGGTCGATCAACTCCGCCTCATTCCATTGGCGCATGGACTCCTGCCATTCCCGGTATAATTTTTTATCTAATTTTTTTTCAGCGGCCATGGTGAATACGGCTATCATGTTCAAAGGGCTTTAATCCAGCCCGGTTTACCAGCACAGAAACTAAGGGAGCCAGAAAAAAATAATGTACCCAACTGAGCGCACAGAGTTATTGAAACACATTAGCGTTCAGTGGTACAATAAAAAGGGCGAAAGCCCTAGGGAGAGACATTAATTCCCCCCAAACAACCGGTCATTCAATTCTTTCTCGCGCTGCTCGACCGTTTGCACAAAAAAATCAATGTCCCTGGCGGCATGGAAGGCGTCGTAGCCCTGCACTAAAAAATCCATGATTTTGCCCATGCCGGCTAAGTGCGCGGCTTTATCAACAATTTTTAGCGACCAGCCGATGAAGCGGATTTGGCTGATGCGGTGAATCGCCTTTACCGATTCTACCAGCAAATCGATCTGGTAAATCCGGCGCGGGTAATTGCCTAAGCCGCGGTAGAGGTGCGCGTATTCCTGCATGGTAAGCTCCGGGCCCAGACCGCGCTCTAACATTTGCTCCGCCATTCGCTCGTCTAATTCGTCGGATAAATCCTGCAGCTCGATCACCTTGCCCACCGCGTCGATAATTTCCCCTTTCAGGAAAGCGCTCAGTTTGTGGTGCAGGCTTTTGATGCTGTGATTGCGGAAACCGAAATCCTGCGGGCCGTAGATCTGCTCGAAGAAAAATGCTCCGAGTTTGGCGTATTGGGGACTGGCGACGATATCTGCGTAGGTTTGCCGGATTCGCGCGGCCTGAAAGGCTTGCAGGGCGCGTTTTAGCAGAAAAAAGCGGTCTTCGGGTTCCATGGGGGTTCGTCTGGGTGCGGGTTAATGAATTTAAGCAGGCGTGTGCAGTAGGAACAGGCAGTAGGCAGGGAGCGGGGGCAGGGAAGAATTGGCAATAAACGGAGCCGCCCACTGCCTAATTGCCTACTTGCCTACTGCTTACTGCCTGCTGCAAAACTGAAGTTTTGCACTCCGATACTACACTTCCGCGCGCAGCACCTCCAGGGGCGGGCGCTCGGCAATACCGCGGCTGTTGAGCATTCCTAACAGAATAGTTAGACCGGTGACCCCGATCCAGATGAACGCTACCGGCCACAACGGCGGGGTAAAGGAGGTTTTGAATACAAATATATCCAGCGCCCAGCCCGCTGCTAAGGCCAGGAGCATTCCCGCTAACCCGGCGAATCCCCCTAAGTAAAAATATTCCAGGGTGAGGATGCGGCTGATCTGCGCTTTTTTTGCCCCCAGGGTGCGCAGCAGCACGCTCTCCTGGATGCGCTGGTAGCGGGTGGTGATCACCGCCGCGACTAATACGGTCAACCCGGTAAGAATGCTGAACAGGGCCATGAAGCGGATCACGAAGGAAATTTTGTTCAGAATGGCTTCCACGGTTTGCAGGATCAAGGCCAGGTCGATGGCGGAGACGTTGGGAAATTCTCTTACTGCTGCCTGCTGCAAGGCCGCGGAGGCTTCCGCGGAGGGCGCCCGGGTCACCAAAACGAAGGTCTGGGGCGCATCTTCTAACACCCCCTTGGGAAATACCATGAAGAAATTGGGCTGCACCCGCTGCCAGTTCACCTCCCGGATGCTTCCCACCCGGGCCGGCAGGGAAACGCCCTGCACGTTCACGCTTAGCACGTCTCCCACCCCGACCTCCAGATTTTCGGCAATGCCTTTTTCCAGGGAGATGGGGATGGTGTCGGCGTTTGCGGCAAACTGCCCTTCCCAATTTCCGGCAATGATTTTCTCCGTGGGGAAGAGGCTGTCGCGATAGGTGACGAAATACTCCCGCCGCAGCGCCCAGGAGGGAACCGCGCTGCTGGAATCGGCGCGGATTTCTTCCACCCTGCGGCCTTTGAGGCTCTCTAAGCGAATCGCTACAATGGGCACGGTTTGATAAACCGGCAGGTTATGGGAACGCACCAGCTCTTCCGCGGCTTCGATTTGATCCACCTGCACGTCGAATAACACCAGATTGGGCTGCCGCCCGCTGTCGGCCAGGGAAACCTGGCGCAGCAAGCTGTGCTGGGTGAGGAACAGGGTGGCGATCAGGAAAGTTCCCAGGCCCAGGGAGAGCATCAACACCAGGGTCTGGTTGTGGGGGCGGTAGAGATTGGCTAAGCTTTGCCGCCACACGTAACTCCAGGAAGAGGGGAAGAACTTTTTCACCGCTAACATGATCAGTTTGGCGGTTCCGGCCAACAGCCCGAAGGCGGCCAGCAATCCCGCGGTAAATCCGGCGCCCTGCTGCCAGTCCTCGGACTGGCTGATGGCAAATATCAGCACCACCAATACGATGAGACCGTAGAGAATCCAGCGCAGGGGATCGCGGGCTTTTGCGGCGGAATCCTCGTAAGAAGAGCGGATGGCCAGCAGGGGGGAGACTTTGCGGATGGCCAGGAGGGGCAGCAGGGCGAAGAGCAGGGTCATTCCTAACCCGATCAATAATCCTTGCAGCACCGCCTTCCAGGCCACGTGAAATTCCACCTCCACCACCAGGAAATCGCGCAGGATCGCCGGGAGCCAGGTTTGCACCGCCACACCCGCCAGCGCCCCGGCCAGTGAGCCGATCAACCCCATCATCCCGGTCTGGATCAGGTAGATATAAAAAGTCTGCTTGATCTGCGCGCCCACGCAGCGCAGCACTGCTACAATCGCTAATTTCTGCTTGATGTACACGTGCACCGCGCTGGCCACCCCCAGGCAGCCTAACAGCAGGGCGATGAACGCCACTAAGCTGAGAAAGCGGTAGAGGTTTTTCATCGCTTCGCCGAAATCCTCCTTGCGCTCTTCCACGGTATCCACTCTCAGGCGATGGCGAGTGATCTGCGATTTGGCCTTTTGCACCAACGCCTCCACGTCAACCGTGGGGGCGAATTTAAAATAGGCGTGGTAGAAAACCCGGCTGCCGAAACGGATCAGCCCGGTTGCCTCCAAATCGGCTAAGGGAATGTAGATGCGCGGCGCAACGGTCGCCCCGGCGGCGGCCTGCCCGGGCGCTCTGGTCACCTCTCCCAGGATTTGAAAGGTCTTTTCGCCGATTTTCACCGCGTCCCCCACGCTCAATTGATATTGCAGCATCAGCCCGTGATCCACCAGCGCCCCGCCGCTGGTTGCCCTGAAACTTGCCAGGGCGGAAGCCGGCGCGGTTTCTAACTTGCCGTAATAAGGAAATTCCCCTTGAAGCGCGCGAATCTGGGCCAACCGGGTGCCGTTATTTTTGGGAAAATAGGCCATGGAGCCGAACATCACTTCCCGCGATTGCTCAGCGCCCGGCTGCGCGCCGGCCAGGGAATCCAGAAATGCCTCGACTTCCGGGGTGAAAGCCTCCTGGCTGCGCAGCAGCAAATCCGCCCCTAACAGGCTTTTGGCCTGCTCGTCCACCGCTTTTTCCAGGTTTTCCCCTAAGGAAGATATGGCCACCAGCGCGGCGACTCCCAGTATGATAGAAGCCATAAACAGCAGCAAGCGCTTGCGATGGGTGCGGCTGTCGCGCCAGGCCATATGCCACAGCCAGGGATTCCACAACAAAATTTTCGGTGAAACAGGTTTATTTTCGTTCATGGTATGGTGGTGTCTTTTTCTGAAAATTTCCGCAAGGTTTTTGAGTGTTCGTGTGTTCGGGTTCCGGTTCTTCTGGTCGCTGCTTCGTGCAACCTGAACACCTGAACACTCGAACACCCTTCACCCCCTCCCCAGAACCCCTTCTTCCGAGGAAACCGGCTCGTCGGAGATAATTCTGCCCCCTTTGAGGCGAATGATGCGCCCGGTGCGCCCGGCCAGTTCCAGGTTGTGAGTGACCAGCACCAGGGTGGTTCCGGCGGCCTGGTTGAGATCGAAGATCAATTGGTCGATTCTTTCACTGGTTTCCGCGTCCAAGTTGCCGGTGGGTTCGTCGGCGAAGAGAATTTTGGGTCGGTTGATAAACGCCCGCGCCAGCGCCACTCGCTGCTGCTCGCCCCCGGAAAGCTGCACCGGGTAATGGTGCAGCCGGTCGCCTAACCCCACGGTTTCTAACAGTTCTACCGCTTCCCGGCGCACGCCGGTTTCCCCGCGCAATTCCATGGGTACCATCACGTTCTCCAGCGCGGTGAGGGTGGGGATGAGCTGAAAATTCTGGAATACAAAGCCCAAGTATTGATTGCGCACCCGCGCCCGTTCATCCTCGTTGAGATTGTTCAGGTGAATGCCGTTCAGATAGACCGAGCCGGCGCTGGCGCGATCCAGCCCGGCACAGAGTCCCAGCAGGGTGGTTTTGCCGCTGCCGGAAGGCCCTACAATCGCGCAGGTAGTGCCCGCTTCCACCTCGAAGGAGACCGCATCTAATACGGTCAGCTCCCGCTCGCCGCTGCGATATTTCTTGGTCAGGTTTTCAACTTTCAGAATAGCCGGCATGATTTCCTTAAGTGGTTAACTTAGTGAGATTACGCAATACGTATTCCGTATGATGTAAAGAATATGAACATTTGGATTCTGTCGAAGTTTATGGTAGTTTTGCGCGCCGTTCAACCGGCGGCGGATTTCAAAAAGAGCTTTAGACGTTTGAACCTTTGATCGAGTTCCCATTTATCGAGAAGACCACCATGTTTACCATTCGACTGCTCCTGGCCAGCGCCTTTCTTTACATTTTTTTTCAATCCTCGATCCCCAATCTCCATTCCGCAATCGATAACGCCGGCTCCGATAGTACAGTCTCGCCGGCGCAAAAAAAAGCGATTCTTTTCCTGGGCAACAGCCTCACCGCGGGGTTGGGGCTGGATCCCGGGGAAGCGTTTCCGGCGCTGATCCAGCAAAAAATCGATTCCCTGAAATGGAATTTCGAGGCGATCAACGCCGGGCTGAGCGGGGAAACCTCTTCCGGGGGGCTGCGGCGGATCAACTGGCTGCTGCGGCGCAAGATCGACCTGCTGGTGCTGGAATTGGGCGCCAACGACGGGCTGCGAGGAATCCCGCTCGAGCTCACCCGGCAGAATTTGCAGGCGATCATCGACCGCACCCGGGAGAAATACCCGGCAGTAAAAATCGTGATTGCCGGGATGGAAGTGCCGCCCAACTTAGGGGATGAATACACCCGCCAGTTTCGCAGCATTTTCCGCGAACTGGCGAAGCAAAACAACGCCGCGCTGATTCCTTTCCTTTTAGAGGGAGTCGCGGGGGTGAAGGAACTGAACCTGCCCGACGGCATTCATCCCAACGCCCGGGGGCAGCAAATCGTGGCGCGGAACGTCTGGAAGGTGTTGAAGCCGCTGTTAGAGGGGATGGGGAAATAGTGTTTTAGTGTTCGGGTGTTTTGAAGCGCTCCAAAGGAGCGGCCTCGCCGCAAAACTTCAGTTTTGCATGTGCGCAATGCAATCCCGGATAAGCCGGGACTGCACTCCGGGGTCTGTTAATACATCTGCTTCCGCCTGGCCAGGTAGCGCAGCAGCGCCTTGTCGAAGCTTTCCGTGGTGAGGATATTCTGAAAATCGACCTTCATGGCGTGGCATTCGCGCTTCAATTCGGCGTAAAATTCATCGACCACTTTTTGATAGGTATGGCGGATCAGGAAGGGCTGGGTTTTAAGCTCTTCCTTTGTTTCCAGGTCCACGAAGGTGGCCTCGTCGCCGAAATTGAAGAAGCGGTCGTTGGGGTCTAAAATATTGAATACGATCACCTCGTGCCCGTAATAGCGAAAGTGGCGCAGGCCCTCTAATATTCTCTCCGCGTCTTCGTACAAAAATTCCGAGAGCAGAATGATCAGCCCGGTGCGCTTGATCTTCTCCGCCAGGGTGTGCAAGGTCTGGCTGACCACGGTAGGGGTAGGCTGGGGGCGCGCTTTTTCCAATTCCGCCAGCAGAACTTTAAGGTAGGAATGGGTGGATTTGGGAGGCAGGTAGCGGTGAATTTTATCAGAGAACAGCGTCAGGCCTACCGCGTCGCGTTGTTTCAGGAACAGGTAAGAGAACGCCGCGGCCAGGTAGGAAGCGTATTGCAGCTTGGTAATTTTATGGCTGGTATAACCCATGGAGCCGGAAATATCCAGCAGGATGTGGGCTTTCAGGTTGGTTTCTTCCTCGTACTGTTTGATGTAATAGCGGTCGGTGCGCCCGTACACCTTCCAGTCGATATCGCGGATATTGTCCCCGGGCATATATTGGCGGTACTCGGAAAACTCCACGCTGAAGCCGTGGAAGGGGCTTTTGTGCAGTCCCACTAAAAAACCTTCTACGATGAAGCGGGCGATCAATTCCAGGTTTTTCAACCGGGAAACCACTTCCGGGAGCAGATATTGCTGGGCGTCTTTGGGTTTTTGGCTTAGCATCTTTTATCCCTGAGTTTGGGTGTGATCATTAATTTTCTCTGTTTTCTATCGTAGAGACGTTGCACCGCAACGTCTCTACTGCCTGCCGCTGCCCCCTGCCCCTGAGACGTTGCGGTGCAACGTCTCTACTGCCTGCCGGCGCCCCCTGCCCCTGAGACGTTGCGGTGCAACATCTCTACCTGTTACCCACCCCCAAAATAATTCCCCTCTGGCAACTCTCCCAAACTCTTTTTACTTTTGTGTATCCGGCGCTGAATACAGAGCATCAAAAAAGCGCTTGGGAGATAAACGCCAGAAAAAGGAGCTTGAATGGACCTGCAAAAACATCACAGGGTAATTATTATCGGATCCGGGCCGGCGGGATACACTGCGGCGATTTATGCCGCGCGGGCGGACTTGAAGCCGCTGCTTATTTCCGGCAGCCAGCCCGGCGGCCAGTTGACCATTACCACGGAAGTCGAAAATTATCCCGGTTTCCCGGAAGGGATCATGGGGCCGGAGTTGATGGAACATTTCCGCAAGCAGGCGGAGCGTTTCGGCACGCAATTTCTTTACAAGACCGTTACCGGGGTAGATTTTTCCAAATATCCTTTTGGGGTTGAAGCAGAAGACCAAATGTTTACCGCCGAGGCGGTGATTATTGCCTCCGGCGCCTCCGCCCGGCTGCTCAACCTGGAATCGGAATCTAAATTGATGGGCTACGGCGTTTCCGCCTGCGCCACCTGCGACGGTTTTTTCTTCAAAGATAAACACGTGGCGGTGGTCGGCGGCGGCGATACCGCCATGGAAGAAGCGAGTTTCCTGACCAAATTCGCTTCCCGGGTGACCATCGTTCACCGGCGCGATGAACTGCGCGCTTCCAAGATTATGCAAGAACGTGCTTTCAAGAACCCGAAGATCGACTTCTTATGGAATAAAGTGGTTACGGAAGTCATTGGAAACCAGAAGGACGGGGTTACCGCGCTGCGTTTAAAAGATACCCAAACCGGGGAAGAAAGCGAGTTCGCCTGCCAGGGGTTGTTTTTAGCGATTGGCCACCAGCCCAATTCAGAGATTTTCAAAGGGCAAATCGAAACCGACGAAAACGGCTATATTATTACCGAACCGGGCACTGCCAAAACCTCCGTGGCGGGCGTTTTTGCCGCCGGCGACGTGCAAGACCATGTTTATCGCCAGGCGGTAACCGCCGCCGGTTCCGGCTGTATGGCGGCAATCGAGGCCGAACATTACATCTCCGCATTAGAATTTGCGCTTATGGCGGATTAAAGGTGAAGAGGTTACTACTCCCTCAAAATTCCAATTATCTCTTCATGTTCCGGAAAGCGGTACTCTTTTTTCTTGGAAAAAATCAGCTTTCCGTCCGCCCGCACTTCAAATACCCCGCCCCCGGATTTGATGAATTCAACCTCGATTCCTAACTCTTTTTGGAGTGTTTCCGCCAGACTGGCGGCTTTGGGGTAGTAGTTTCACTCCATGCAGTATTCAATAGACACCTTCTTGGCCATTTTTCGTCGCTCCTTTTTATTGGTTCGTACTGGTAGTTCCGGCCCTGTTAGTTCCCTTTTGCGCAGCATTATAGACTTTCAAAACGGATTCTCAGACCTTCGCGTCCGCTCCCAGCGCTTCGGCTACCAATTCGGCAATGTCGCGGTTCTCCAATTTCCCTTCCCGCCCGGTTTCCTTGATCCCGTCGTCGATCATGGTAGAGCAGAAGGGGCAGGCCGTGGCCACCAGGCTTGCATCGGTGCTCTCCGCCGCTTCATTCACCCGGTTTTGATTCACCCGCGGCTTTGCCTCATCTAACCACATCCGCCCGCCGCCGGCCCCGCAGCAGAAGCCCTTGTTGCGCGAACGGGGCATTTCTTCTAATTTTATCCCCGGAATGGCGGCTAAAATGTCGCGCGGGGCGTTGTAAATGCCGTTGTGCCGGCCCAGATAACAGGAATCATGGTAAGTGATGGTTTTGTCGAGCGAATTCTTCAATTGAATTTTTCTCGATTTGACCAGCTCCGCGATCACCTCGCTGTGGTGAACCACTTCGTAATTCCCGCCCAATTGCGGATACTCATTGCGGATGGTATTGTAGCAGTGCGGGCAGCTGGTGATCACTTTTTTGAAACTTTTGGAATTCAGGGTCTCGATGTTTTGCTGCGCCATCATTTGATAGAGATATTCGTTGCCCACCCGCCGGGCGGGGTCGCCGGTGCAGGTTTCTTCCTTGCCCAAAATTGCGTAATTCACCCCTGCAGCGTTCAAAATTTTTACCAGCGCTTTCAAAGTGCGCTGGTTGCGCTGGTCAAAAGCCCCGGCGCAGCCGACGAAGATCAGGTATTCCACCTCGCCGTCCACCTCGCGGATTTTGGGCGCTCGCAATCCCTCGGTCCAGCGCTCCCGGTCTTCCGGGGAGAGGCCCCAGGGATTGCCGCTGTTTTCTAAGTTTTTGAAGATGGTGGTCAGCTCCGCGGGAAAGCGGCTCTCCTCCAGCACCAAGTGGCGGCGCATTTCTACAAAACGGTCGATAAAATCGATGAACAGCGGACAGGCCTCCTCGCAAGCCTTGCAGGTGGTGCAGGACCAGATGGTATCCTCCTGAATCGCTCCTCCTACCAGGGACGGCCCGCCGTAAGGGGCGCCATTGCCGTTGGATCGCCCGGCCATTTGCAGCAGCCAGGGGGTTTTTCCGTAGAGATGCTCGCGCATGTCTTCGTTCACTTTTTTGGGAGAGAGGGGTTTTTGGGTTGCATAGGCGGGGCAGGCGTCCTGGCAGCGGCCGCACTCGGTGCAGGTGTACACGTCGAGAATGTCTTTCCAATCGAACTGCTCGATTTGGGAAACCCCGAAATTTTGCAGGTTTTCATCTTCCAGGTTCAGGTGCGGCAGGGCGCTGGGCTTCAGGTTGCGATGGTACACGTTGAATAGCGAGGTAATCACGTGAAAGTGTTTGGAGAGCGGCAGGTAAGCCAGGAAGAACAGCAGCGCGGCCATGTGCAGCCACCAGGCGGCCTGGTGCAGAACCGCCAGCGCGCCCTGGGAGAATCCCATGGTGCTAAACAGCCCGCTCATAAAAGCAGCCATAAAGGAATAAGCTTCCCCGGTCTCGCCCTCCCCGGCCATCAGCGCGCCGTTGGCGATGAAATCGGTGACCATCAGGGCGCCGATCAGGGTTAAGATTAGGGCGGCGTCCCAGGATAAGGTGATCCGCTCCGGTTTGATAAAAATCCGCCGGAAGGCGGCCGCCAATACCATCGCCAGCACCAGGATCTCGAAAACGTCGCGCAAAAAAATGTAGGGCGCGCCGAGAAGATCGTCAGGACCGAACAGGGGCAGGTGAAATCCCGGAAAATACGCTCGCCCCACTAAGTGAATGGTGTTGATGGAAACCGCCACGAATCCCCAGAAAATAAAGGCGTGCATGATGCCCGCGCCGAAGTGCTTGGGGTCTAAGATGCGCTTCTGCCCCAGGAAATAGACCAGCACTCCCTTCAGCCGCTCCCCGGGGCGGTCGAAGCGGTTGAGGGGACGGGCCAGGGTGAGCACTTTAATGCGGCGGTACATAAAATAGGCGAATGCGCCTAAGGAAACGGCCAGCATGAAGGTGAAAATGGCTTTTCCGAGAATTGTAGCGGTAGGCGACATAGAGACCTCCTTTATGAGAGGTTAGACGACTGAAAAACGGGGCTGCTGCAAAGGGACACGGTCGTTCGCACGTCCCGGCGGCATTCTTAACCGAATTGAACTTTAACAGGAAGGAATATAGAAATTGGCAAAATTTAAAACAATCGCAGTGCAAAATTTATTTTGCAATCCGTCTTACAACTTCAACCGCTCCTTCATCCGCTGCAAAAAACCCTTCGGCGGTTCCGGTTCCGGCAGGGTGAGGGGTTCCAAAATTTCGTTGTTGATGATTTTTTGGGGATGATCTTGCACTAATTTCTGAAGGTAGGTTTTATCCAGGTTCTTTTCTAATTCTCTCAGCGTTTCCGCCAATTTAAAGCCGCGCCCCCGGGGGGAGTGGGCGTCCGAGGCCAGGAAGTGCGCGTACCGGTTCTCCAGCAGCCACAGGGCGATTTTCTGCACCGTGCGCCCGAATCCGCCTAACGCGCTTCCCGCGTTCACCTGCAACAGCCCGCCTAAGCGAATGAAATTCAGAATTTTTTCCGGTTTTTGGTGCAGGGCGGAGTAACGTTCCGGGTGAGCGATAATAGGGATGAATCCTTCCATCTTCAAGTTGAAGAGCGTCTCTTCCACGCCCGCGGGCATCAGGTAGAGAGGGAATTCCATCAATACATACAGGTTGTTCCCTCCCAGGGTGCCGGTGCGGAGTTTCTTAATGGTTTGATGAAGATAGTGGTGAAAGAACATTTCCGAGCCGGGGTGCAGCCGCAGCGCAATTTCCCTTTTTCGAAGCTCGTTCTGCAGGGTCTCTAATTTGGAGAAGTAATCCGCGGTGCTCTCTTCCCGAATGATCTCGTTGAAATGGGAAGTAGCAAACACATCGGTGATACCCTGGTCGGCGGCTTGTTTCAGCATTTCCAGGGATTCATCCAGGGTCTTCGGTCCGTCATCGAAAGCGTAAATCACGTGGTTGTGTAAATCAATCATCGGCCATCCCGGTTTTGTTTGCAACGTATGGCGCATGGCGCAGAGAGCATAGTGCATAGAGCAGAGTGTTATATAAATCTAAGCGCTATAGCTGTAAACGGAACTTCGGGCTTCGCGCCTGCTTTCCTCAAAAAGAGAGCCTAAAATAAACAACCCCGCAGGGCGGGCTGTATTGCAAATCAAACCTTTTTGGTACGCATTGTTAATTGCAGGGGAATTAGCGCAAGTATAAAAAAACCCATGATCGCGGAAGATGCATGGGTTTATTAAAAACGGCTGAGCGCAGTTGTTTTATATACTGCATATGGACATAAAAGGTATAGGATATAAGGTATATGGGTATAAGGTTGTACTATTACATGACATTTGAGAATTTGCGGGAAATATGCGGTTTCAGCGCCTCTTTGACCTCACCCAACCTCTCCCGGCGCTTCGCGCCACCCTCCCCTTCCCTCTCCACCAGGAGAAGGAAGGGGAGGGTGGGGGTAGGGATGGGTGAGGTTAGAAGCTGCCAAGGAGCCTCACTTCTTGAAAATTCTTAAAGACCACGTGATAAGGCGCCTTATACCCATATAGCTGATTGGACGGTTATTTCACTTCCCAGGGCAAATTCGGCCCGGTGTAAATTTTTTCTTTGCGCATGCGCTCGATATTTTCCTGTTTGTAATTCTTCCAACTGTCGGTTTCCACTAAGTTCTGGATTTTCATCACCGCGTCGATTACCGCTTCCGGGCGGGGAGGGCAGCCGGGAATGTACACGTCCACGGGAATGAAGCGGTCCACTCCCTGCACCAGGGTGTAGGTGTCGAAAATCCCGCCGGAGCAGGCGCAGGCGCCCATGGAAATGCACCACTTCGGTTCCGGCATCTGGTCCCAAATCCGCTTCAGGATGGGCAGTTCTTTGATGGCCACCCGCCCGGCCACGATCATCAAGTCGCATTGCCGAGGAGTGAAACGAATCGCCTCCGCGCCGAAGCGGGCCATATCGAAGCGCGAGGCCAGGGTGGCCATCAGCTCGATGGCGCAGCAAGCGGTTCCGAAGGGCATGGGCCAGAGGGAGTTCTTGCGCGCCCAGTTGACGAATTTATCTATCCGCGTGACGGTAAAACTTTTGCCTTGCATTGCTTCAGCAGACATGGAAACCTCCTAAGTTCTTTTCGGGTTGCTTGGCCGGATATCAATTTCACTAATCATTGCCCGGGGATCGGCGGAAACCGCGGCATAAACGGCGTGCGCCACGTCTTCCGGTTGTAACATGCTCTCTTTGCTGGGAGCATTCGGGCTGCGGGTAATCATCCGGGTATCTACCGACCCGGGGAACACCGTTATCACCCGGATGCCCTGGTCGCGAACTTCTAACATCAGGGAGGCGGCGAAGCCGCGCAGGGCGAACTTGGTAGCGGTGTAGCCGGTGCCGGTCTTAAATCCGTTCTTCCCGGCCAGGGAAGCGATATTGACAACCGTTCCGCTCCGTTGCGCTAACATCGCCGGGAGCGTTTTCCGGGTCAGCTCGAACACGGCGTTGACGTTCACGTCTAACATCTCCTGGAATTCCGCGGGGGTAATTTCCAGAAAGGGTTTCAGGTGCATGATACCGGCGTTATTTATCAGCACGTCGATTCGCCCCCAGGCTGTCAGGCTCGAATCCACCAGCACCTGAAGCTGCGCCGGGTCGCGCACGTCCGTGGGGACGATCAGGGGCGAAAAACCGCCCCCGGATTCGATCAAACGGGCGGTTTCTTCCAGCCCGGCTTTATTCCTGGCCGCCAGCGCCGCGGCGTAGCCTTCCTTCGCAAACTTTTCCGCTAAGGCCCTGCCGATTCCCTGGCTTGCGCCGGTGATGATAACGACCGGTTTATCAATCATTTTACTTCTATCTCATCCTCAAATACGAGTGCTAATAATACGGTAAATCGTACTTAATTCAAAAAAAAATTTAAAAGACCATCAAAGACCTCAAAGGTTTTATACTGAGCGCATTTTAAAATTTCCATTTCCTTGTTCTATGTCGAAGACTCCTTCGGAAAAGAAACCCGGTAAGGGTTTAACATTTATAGCCAGCA
>JABWBP010000107.1 GCA_013360445.1 Calditrichaceae bacterium
ATTCATTGAATGCTCCTGCTGTTTGAGATTGTCTTGTCTCTTGCTCAAAACAATTTACAATCTCTCACGGCAGAGAGCATTAATTGTTTAGGACTACCGGATTTCGTTTATTGTCGAAAAGATCCTTTGCGTTGTGGCGATTGGCATTGGGTATAACTGATTATAGAGCGCCGGAGTGGGCGAAAGAGGCGAAAGAGACCGGGGCATGGTAAAATTTTTATAAAAACGCGGTTACGAAATCCCGCCGTAATGCGTTGAAGCATCTGCGAGGCGATGATTTTGTAAAGGATTTTTACCTGGCGGGTGGAACGGCGTTAGCCTTGCAGACTGGACATCGTATATCTACCGATCTTGATTTTTTCAGCACAACCCTGTTACTTCCAACCACAGAACGCGAGGCAATTCACCAAACACTTAGTAAATGCGGTCAATTTAAAATTATTTCAGAACAGGATGGGATGTTATACGCGAAATTCCTGGACACAGATGTGAGCTTTATTCACCAGCATCATACTCTTCTTGAACCGCCAATTGATTATCATGGAATTCAGCTTGCTTCGCCCACCGATATTGGATTGATATTGGATTAATGAAATTGGCAGCTGTTAACTCCCGTGGAAACCGGCGTGATTTTGTTGACCTTTATTGTCTGCGGGAAATAGTGACGCTGGAAAAATTCCTGGAACTATCCGTCGTCAAATTTTCTGACCGTCCCGGTTTTCAGGCTATTGCACTGCGAGCCCTGGCCTACTTTGAGGACGCGGAGCAGCAGAATAAAGGAAGGAATGGGTAAGTGGGAAGTTGCTGTTAGGCGGTGACACTTCATACCCCCGGGTGCGGCGGGACATCGTACCCCCGCTAACAGTTGATTAACTGGGAGCCATAAACTCCTTGGGAGAAAAACTCACAAGGAGTGCTTATGGCAAAGAAACCACCCAACAAACTCGGGGACAGATTGTTGAACTCAAAGATCATGGATTAACACTCTCCCAGATCGCCACCAAACTGGGCTTGAGCCATAGTTGCGTCAGAAAATTTTGGCGACGGTTTCGCGATCTGGGTAAACAAGGGCTTAAACGGTTTTCACGACGTCCCCCAAAGGCGGTTTCACATCAGATGTCGGAAGGTATGCGCACAGCAATTCTGGAAACCAAACGCCAGCATCTTAGCTGGGGCGGGCAGTTCATTCAGGGAGAGCTTTGCCGTCACAGATTTAAAGTGATACCGCATCGGCGTACCATCGAACGCTTTTTGCATCAGTATCCTGAATTTCCCTGGCAGAGGCACCGCAAGCGCCAACCGCTGCAAGATGCCCGTCGCGCTACCCGCTTACATCAGTTGTGGCAGATAGATTTCATCGTCGAGCAGACGCTGCATGGCGCGGAGCAGAAATTCTCTTTCTTGCAAATTCGCGACATGGCCTCGACCCGCTCGATCTTGAAATACCCCTTGCCCGAAGGGCGTTGTGCGCTGACCTCCAAAGAAATGATCCCGCTCTGTCGGCAGGCTTTTAGCAAAGCGAGCTATCTTCCGGAGGCGATCCGCACCGATCACGGTTCCTGTTTCATCGGTGTGGAGAAACATAGTTTCCCCAGTGACTTCACCCTCTATTTATGGGGGCTTGGCATAGAGCACGAATTAATCCCGGTGCGCTGCCCAGCCAAAAATGGCGGCGTCGAACGTGACCAGCGAACCTTTGGGGAGCATTTCACCAGTACGATGCGGAAGCTTTCGGCAAGTTTCAGAACCAATATGTTCCCTCGCGTTCGCTGCGCTGTCAGGGGCGCACGGCTAACGAAACAGCCGCCCACCTTGAGTGCAAAGCCCAGCCATACAAACCGGTGCGGGAGATCAGGTTGTTTTCCGTTGATCGGATTTACGCCAAACTCTCTCAGCTGCGCTGGCCACGCCTGGTCTCTGGCAACGGATGCGTCACCCTTGGACACTACAAATACTATGTCGGGTGGGCTTTCAAGGGTAAAGAGATTGAAGTCTGCTTTGACCCGCAAAGCAAAGAATTTATCTTTTGCTCCTCAGATAAGGGCGAGGTCAAACGCTGGCCTATTAAAGGCATCAACTTTGAAAAAATTGTCAAAGAACAAGATCTCTCTCCCAACAAGTAGACAATGTCCTGGATTCCGAAAATCGAAGCCGGGCCGGCAGCTTCAACGGTCGGGGGTACGATGTCCCGCCGCACCCGGGGGTATGAAGTGTCACCGCCTAACACAACATCCTGAGGCTTGATACGACCCATCAACCTCTTTTTACATTTACTTTAGGCTCAAAATAGCAAAAAAAAACAATCGCCAAGAAAAAAAAATCAGGAAAACCCGACTTTGGCCAAGCTTGAATATGATTTTTGTCATGTTTAAAGATGCTCGGCGGCAAATTTTGGGAAAAATGGGGATATTGCCGGGCAGCATGCAACAGAGACGAACCGCCAACTTGCGTCTGCTGCTAAATATTGGGTTGGCTTGCAAAGATTTTCTCGAAATTGTAATAGTCGCCGGGACGTTTTATATTGGCAACGACAGCGCAGTGAAAGAGAGGGTAATCCATTATGAAACCTAACCCACAAGGAGCTATCAAATGATCGAGCAAGCCAAACCGATCTATTCAGATAAATTCGTGCAGGAAATGCAGGCGGTGATCGCCCGCTGGAGCCTTCTGAAGCACCCCTTTTACGAGATCTGGAATCGCGGGGAATTGACCCTCCAGGCTCTCCGGGAATACGCCAAACAATATTACGCTCACGTGCAGGCCTTTCCCACCTACCTGAGCGCGGTGCACTCCCGCTGCCAGGACATGGCGGCGCGCCAGGTGCTGCTGGAAAACCTGATCGACGAAGAGCGCGGAGCGGAAAACCACCCGGAATTGTGGCTGCGTTTTGCTGAGGGATTGGGGGTTTCCCGCGAGGAAGTGCGCTCCGCGCAATTATTGCCGGAAACGGTCGCCTCGGTGAAGGCCCTCCAGCGCCTCACCCGCGGCGACCGGTTCATCGACGGCGTGGCGGCGCTCTATGCCTATGAATCGCAGGTGCCGGAAGTCGCCCGCAGCAAGCGCGAGGGGCTGGCGAAGTTTTACGGCCTCGAGGACGCCCGGGCGGTCTCCTACTTCACGGTGCATGAGCAGGCCGACGTGGAGCACAGCGAGGGGGAAGTGAGCCTCCTGCTCGCCCACTGCGATACGGAAGATTCCCGGCGGCGCGCCATCGAGGCCGCGGAGCAATCCGCCAAAGCGATGTGGGGCTTTTTGGATGGAATTTGTAATGCGTACGTGGATTAAGCGCGGGATATAGCGATAAATTTTAGACCTGCCGGGTTTTGAAAACCCGGCAGGTCATACCCGTATTTTTCAACTTTCCAGCGCCCGGCGCAATTTTTCCGCGAGGGCAGGATCGATTTCCGCCAGGGTGCGCAGGGAATCCGGCAGGGGATCGGCCCACAGCCATTCAAGGTTCAGCCAGAACCCCGGCAAACTCCGGCTGGGGAAGATTCCTTTATTCCGGCACGCCGGCCTGTTCATACTCGTAAAACTTCTCACCGCGATCCCGCCCGGCGCTTTCCGGGGAAACGATTTCCACCGCCAGGTCGGCGGGGCCGTTCAGGTAGGCTTTTCTTAACGGTTTCAGCCTTTTCCGTGACACAAACAGTATGTCCGGTTCGCGCCCGGATGAAGATAATTTCATCTGAAAAGGCGCCGGAATGATTTTGCCCAGTTCCCGCAAGTGAGTATAACGGCGCATTACTTCATATAGAAACCCCAACATATCCTGGTGAATTATCGAGGCCGGGCTATGCATAATGATCTCCCCATTTACCCATTCTGCCAGCGTATCTTCATCCGCCCATTCCAAAAATTCTTCGTAGCTCATCTCTTTCCGCGGCGGCGGCTCTCCCAATAAATCTTTCAACTCCTCCCGCAGCGATGCTTCGGATAAGCCGGGCTTTTGCAAAATCTCTAATAATTCTTCTTTCAAGGCGTTCATTGTAAACACTCGATCATTTGTGATTACCGGGATATTAATGTCGTCAGCAGGGGAAGCCAAGCGATTAGGCGCTTTGGTAATCCTAAAAAGGTAATGCCGGAGTGTACTCTCGACCGGCAGGGATGCCGGTCGTACAGTGCGACAAGCATCCCTGCTTGTCGCAAATCAGCATTACTCGTTTAGGACTACCGGCGCTTTCAACGGCCTAATACTCGCTGCTCGATAAAATAAACATCCGGCATCATTCAAAAAAGCGCAATCAATGCCAGTTGGGAGCATAATTCTTTAAAAAAGATTGAACAAAATTCCTTCACTGGTTAATTTCCTTCAACTCTTAACTGATAAAACGAGGAGATTCGCCATGAAAATCACCGTTATCGGCGCCGGAAACGTGGGCGCAACCACCGCTCAACGCATCGTGGACAAAGAACTGGCCAATGAGTGCGTGCTGGTGGACATTTTAGAAGGCATTCCCCAGGGAAAAGCCCTGGATATGTGGGAGTCCACCCCGGTAGAGGCCAGCGACTGCCGCATTAGCGGAACCAATACCTACAAAGAGACCGCGAAATCCGACATCGTGGTGATTACCGCGGGGCTGCCGCGCAAGCCGGGCATGTCGCGTGATGACCTGTTGGCCAAGAACGTGGAAATCGTGAAGGGCGTTACCGAGCAGGTGGTGGAGCATTCCCCCAACGCCATCCTCATCGTGGTCTCCAACCCCTTAGACGCCATGGCCTACACCGCGCTCAAAGTTTCCAAGTTCCCGCCCCAGCGGGTGTTCGGCATGGCCGGGATATTGGATACCGCCCGCTACCGCTCCTTCATCGCCCTGGAGTTGAACGTATCCACCAAAGATATTTCCGCGCTGGTGTTAGGCGGCCACGGGGATACCATGGTGCCGCTGCCCCGCTATACCATGGTCGGCGGGATTCCCCTCACCGAGCTGCTGCCGCAGGAGCGCATCCACGCGATTGTGGAGCGCACCCGCATGGGCGGCGGGGAGATCGTCAACCTGCTGAAGACCGGCAGCGCCTATTACGCCACTTCCTCCGCGACCGTGGAAATGGTGGAAGCGGTGGTGAAGGATAAGAAGCGCATCCTGCCCTGCTCGGCCTATTTGCAGGGGGAATACGGCTTCAACAACGTGTACTTAGGCGTACCGATCAAGATCGGGCGCAAAGGCGTGGAGCAGATTTTCGAGTTAGAGCTGAGCGACGAAGAAAAAGCCGCCCTGGCCAAATCCGCCGACGCGGTAAAAGAGTTGATCGATAAGATTAAGTTGTAAAAAAGCGCCTGAAGTGAGCTAAAGTGCCTAAAGTGAGCTAAATTGTCTGACACGTCTTGTAGGCGAATTCCAATTTTAGGCACTTAAGGCACTTTAGACACTTAAGGCACTTTAGACACTTCTACGTTGCCTACCCACTTCTCCTTTGGAAATATTTTCCGTATTGCCTTGCATTCCTTTCATCGCTAATTTCGCACTGCTTTTTTTGAAAAAATCAAATCATGAACCTTTATGGAGGCCTTATGAACACGCAAGAATATATTGCATTAGAAGAAAAATACGGCGCCCATAACTACCATCCCCTCGACGTGGTGATCCGCCGGGGAGAAGGAATCTGGGTATGGGACGTGGAGGGGAAAAAATATTTAGACTTTTTGAGCGCCTACTCGGCATTGAACCAGGGACACTGCCATCCCCGGATCATGCAGGCCATGATCGACCAGGCCAAAATGATCACCCTCACCTCCCGGGCCTTCCGCAACGACCGCTTGCACCTGCTCTACAAAAAATTAGTGGACATTACCGGGCTGCCCAAAGCTCTCCCCATGAATTCCGGCGCGGAAGCGGTGGAAACCGCCCTGAAAGCCATCCGCAA
Organism: Calditrichaceae bacterium; assembly: GCA_013360445.1. Taxonomy (GTDB): domain Bacteria; phylum Calditrichota; class Calditrichia; order RBG-13-44-9; family J075; genus JABWBP01. The sequence continues at coordinate 5,869 of JABWBP010000107.1, forward strand.
ATGGGCCTACACCGTCAAGGGCATTCCCAACGACAAAGCGGAGATCATTGCTTGCGCAGAAAATTTTGCCGGGAGAACCATCACCATCGTCAGTTTTTCTACCGAAGAACAGTATCGCAGCGGTTTCGGCCCCTTCACCCCGGGTTTCAAAGTGATTCCCTACGGGGACATCGCCGCCCTGGAGAAAGCCATCACCCCCAACACCGCCGCCTTCTTCGTCGAGCCTATCCAGGGGGAAGGGGGCATCAATATGCCCCCGGCGGGGTATCTGAAACAGGCGGAAGAGCTTTGCCGCAAAAACCGGGTGCTGTTAGTGTTAGATGAGATCCAGACCGGGCTGGGCCGCACCGGGAAAATGTTCGCGTACCAGCACGAGAACGTGAAACCGGACGGCGTTACCATCGGCAAGGCGCTGGCGGGCGGGTTCTACCCGGTCTCCGCCTTTGTGAGCAGCGAAGAGGTGATGGGGGTTTTCCATCCCGGGGACCATGGCAGCACCTTCGGCGGAAACCCGCTGGCTGCCGCCATTGCCTGCGCCGCGTTAGACGTGATCGTGGAAGAACGTTTGGCCGAGCGCGCCGCAGAGTCCGGCGAATACTTCATGGGCAGGCTCCGAGCCATCAAAAGCCGCCACGTGAAAGAAGTGCGCGGGCAGGGGCTGTTAGTCGGCATCGAATTGAAACCGGAAGCCAGGGGCGCGCGGCGCTTCTGCGAAGCCCTGAAGAACGAGGGAATGCTCTGCAAAGAGACCCATCAGCACGTGATCCGCTTTGCCCCGCCGCTGATCATCAAGAAAGAAGATATCGACTGGGCGCTGGAACGGATTGAGAAAGTGCTGATCACGCTATAAAAGAAGTGCGGAGTGTTCGGGTGTTCAAGTGTTTCCAAAGGGGATGGCTTCGCCACTGAACACTCGAACATATAACACCTGAACACCTGAACACATAAAAACTAATAATCAGGAATCCGGAATGAAAATACTGATCTCCGATAAATCTTCGCCGAAATGTGCGGAAATTCTTCATAAAGCCGGCCACGAGGTGGATGAAATCTTCGGCCTCTCCCCGGAAGAATTGAAAAATATCATTGGGATTTTCGACGCCCTGATCGTTCGCGGCGCTACCAAAGTGACCGCGGAGATCATCCAGGCCGCCAAGAAGCTGAAAGTGATCGGGCGGGCCGGCACCGGGGTGGACAACATCGACGTGAAAGCCGCCTCTACCAGGGGCATCGTAGTAATGAACGCGCCCGGCGGTAACAGCAACGCCGTGGCGGAACTGGTGCTGGGGCAAATGCTGATGCTGGCGCGCTCCCTGTACGACGCGGCTCATACCATGAAAGAGGCGCGCTGGGAAAAGAAACGCTTTGAAGGAACCGAGATCATCGGCAAAAACCTGGGGATTTTGGGCTACGGGCGGGTGAGCCGCCTGCTGGCGCAAAAAGCCCGCGCCCTGGGCATGCAGGTGCGCTGTTACGATCCCAAAATCGGCAAGGACCTGGTTGATGAGGCTTCATTGGCGGTGGTATCCTCCCTGGAAGATGTGTTGTCCTGGTCGGATTACCTTTCCGTGCATTTGAGTTTGCGGGAAGATACCCAAAATTTCATTTCCCGGGCGCAGTTCCAGCGTATGAAGCGGGGGGTATATGTGCTCAACTGTTCCCGGGGCGGGATCGTGAACGAAGCGGATTTGCTCTGGGCGCTGGAGGAAGGGATTGTAGCCGGGGCGGCGCTGGATGTTTTTGAGAAAGAGCCTCCCACAGATTTCACCCTGGCGAAACATCCCCAGGTGATCGCCATGCCGCACATCGGCGCGGCGACCGAGGAAGCGCAGGAGAACGTCTCCCTGATCATCGCCGAGCAGATCGCGGATATGTTTGCCGGTAAGGGAATTCGCAACGCGGTAAACTAAAGCGGGAGTAAAGAAGTATAAAGTGTGGTTGAATCAACAAATGAAACAGGTATATGATCAGTTTTCATACCAGAGGTTGCAGTCATGACAGATCAACAATTACTCGAACGAATTTCCATCAACCTGAAAGTAATGGCCGGCAAGCCGGTTATCAAAGGTACGCGGTTAACCGTCGAATACATTTTGAATCTTCTGGCGCATGGCGCAACCGTAGCAGAGATTCTCGATGAATATGACGGCTTAACCGGAGAAGATATTCAGGCGTGTATGCTGTTTGCATCTCGTTCTCTGGAAAATACGACTTTTATGCCGCTGAGAGCGGAGATACTATAAATGCGCTTTCTGGTGGATGAAAGCACCGGTCCGGCGGTCGCTCGCTGGCTGAGAGAGGAAGGCCACGAGATCTTTTCAGTGTATGAAGAAGCGCGGGGGATTGACGATGATGAGGTCATTGAGCGGGCATTTTTAGAGAATCGTATTTTGATCACCAATGACAAAGACTTTGGAGAAAAAGTTTATCGTGAACAACGGCCTCATAAGGGAGTTGTTCTTTTGCGTCTCGAAGATGAACGATCTGCCAACAAGATCAATACGATTCGCCGATTGCTTGAAAGTTATTCCCAACAACTGGGGGACAACTTTGTTGTTGTGACGGAAACGCAGGTTCGTTTTGCGCGACTATAACAGTCGTCTAAAAGATTGGCAGTATATCTTGCTAATATATGTATGAAGGAGAACCACATGCTTACCGACAAGGATTACAAAATCAAAGTCGGCCTGGCGGAGATGCTCAAGGGCGGGGTGATCATGGACGTTACCAACGCCGAGCAGGCCAAAATTGCCGAAGACGCCGGCGCGGTAGCGGTGATGGCCTTAGAGCGCATCCCCGCGGATATTCGCGCCCAGGGCGGGGTAGCGCGGATGAGCAATCCCCGGTTGATCAAGGAAATTCAAGCGGCGGTGTCCATCCCGGTGATGGCCAAGTGCCGGATCGGGCATTTTGCGGAAGCCCAGGTGTTAGAAGCGCTGGGCATCGACTTTATCGACGAAAGCGAAGTGCTCACCCCCGCGGATGAGGAATTCCACATCGACAAGCAGAAATTCAAAATCCCCGTGGTCTGCGGCTGCCGCGACTTAGGCGAAGCCCTGCGGCGCATTTCCGAAGGGGCGGCGCTCCTGCGCACCAAGGGCGAGGCGGGATCCGGCAACATCGTGGAAGCGGTGCGGCACATGCGCATGGTGCAAAAAGGCATCCGGGAAATCACCCTCATGGGCGACGAAGAGCTGGTTACCCACGCCAAAAACCTCGGCGCGCCGGCGGAGCTGGTGCGCTACATCAAGGAAAACGGCAAGCTGCCGGTGCCCAACTTTGCCGCCGGGGGCATCGCCACCCCCGCGGACGCCTCGCTGATGATGCAGTTAGGCGCGGAGTCGGTATTCGTGGGCAGCGGCATCTTCAAATCCGAAGACCCCGCGGAACGCGCCCGCGCCATCGTGCTCGCCACTACCCACTACCTGGATTTCGACATCGTCGCCAAAGCTTCCGAAGGCCTCAAGGGGGCCATGAAAGGGCTGGAAATTTCCAGCATCCCGGAAGACCAGCTGCTGCAAAAACGAGGATGGTAAATCAGTGTTCAAGTGTTATCGTGTTTATGTGTTCGTGTGCACAGGTGTTTGGGTTACTTTAACAGCGGGGCACTTTAAAACTTGAACACATGAGCACCTGGACACAAATAAGCGACCGGGAGTGAAATCGAATCAATATGAAAATTGGCGTTTTAGCGTTACAGGGTGATTTTTACCTGCACTTGAGGCGGCTGCGGGAATTAGAAGTGGAAGCGGTTGCGGTCAAAAAGCCGGAAGAATTGGCGGATTGCCGGGGGTTGATCATCCCCGGGGGGGAATCCACCACCCTGGTGAAATTGTTGAAAAATATCGGGCTGTACGAACTGCTCCCGGAATTCAACCGCGAATGGCCGATTTTCGGCACCTGCGCCGGGGCCATCCTGGTCAGCCGGGAGGTGAGCAATCACCCCATAGAGCCGTTGAATTTGATCGACATCTCCATCGAGCGGAACAGCTACGGGCGGCAAATCGATTCCTTCGATGAGACCGTGGAGCTTCACCTGAACGGCTCTATCAAGACCGTGGAGGGGGTTTTCATCCGCGCCCCGCGGATTACCCGGGTGGGAAAAAGCGTGCAGGCCCTGGCCACCCACAACGGGGACGTGGTGATGGTAGAGAACGAGGCGGTGCTGGCGGCCACTTTCCACCCGGAGTTGACCGAGAACCGCCTGATCCATCAATACTTCGTGGATAAAGTGCGAAAACGGATCTATACTTCCCGCGATCATTAATTGCGCTTTACCGCATTCCCGGCAGCACAAAAAACCGCGATTTAGAATGGTGCTCGATGCTTGCTGCCGGACGCCGGATTGATCGGTTTATCGAGCGTCGTTCGACTGAGCCCTTCGTCGTACTGAGAATAAATCACCAATGGAGCCAACATGGCAAATCGCGCCGGTGAATTTTCGCCGCAGATATATGCTCGAACCGGGGGGCTGCTCTATTTGTTCATCATTGTGGCTGCCGGTTTCGGGGAGCTCTTCGTTCGGAACAGGCTCATCGTTTGGGGCGACGCAGCCGCTACCGCCAACAACATCCTGGGTTCCGAGACGCTCTTCCGTGTCGGCCTGGCGGGTGAGATGCTTACGTGCGTCTGCGATGTCGCGCTGGCCATGATCCTGTATGTGCTGCTCAAGCCGGTGAACAGGAACCTGGCTTTGCTCGGAGCGTTTTTCAGGTTGACGTTCATCGCGATCTATGGCGTCACCAAGCTCTTTGAAATTGCGGCCCTCGTCGCGTTAGGAGGCGCCGACTCTCTGAAGTTCCTCGAACCCCAGCAATTGTACGAGCTGGCGTACATGTCGCTCAGGGTGCATAGCCTTGGCTACGGCGCCAGCCTGCTATTCTTCGGCTTTTGCTGCATCCTGTTCGGCCATCTCATCCAAAAATCAGGATACCTGCCCGGCATTATCGGCATCCTGCTGGCAATTGCGGGCTACGGCTACGCCATTTTCAGCGTTGCGCAGATGGCGGCGCCAGCGTTTGCTGCGAAATATTTGTTTCAGTGGATCATCCTGACCGCCTTTGTCGCGGAAACGGGACTCTGTTTGTGGCTTTTGGTGAAGGGGGTCAATATCCCGAAGTGGAAAGCAGTGACGCAGGGTTGATGGGGAACGTACTCAAGCTGGCAGGGTGTACCTTTCGCACAAAGCCATTACAATAGTTTAAAAATGGCGCCATCAAAGGTACTCCTTTGGAAAACACCCCAACACGGTATTATTCCCGCAAATAGACGATGAAATCCGTAACCGCGGGCGCCTCCCCGGCCTGGCGCAGCAACAGCGCGATCTGCCCGCGGTGGTATCCCCCGTGCACGATCACATGGGTTAAAATGTCGCCCACTGCCGTCTCAAAAGGGATTCCTTTGGAATTGCGATACTGAATGACCCGGGCAAATTCCCCCGGCGGTAAATTTTCCAAATAGGTTTGCCAACCGCGGAAAACCGTTTCGATAAGTGCCTCACACTCCGCTAACAAATAATCCGGCCAGATCGGCAGATGGCTGCTGTCCTTTCCCAGCAGGCGGGCGCGCCACACTTGTTCCGCCGCCAGAATGTGCCCCAGCAATTGCAGCGCCTTTGCGGGCGGGGCGGCGCATGTTTGCAGCGCCCGGAGCGCCTCTCTATCGGCCCAGTGAGCATACTCGAATAATTTCTGAAAATATGCAATGCTACCCATCTATCCTCCTTTCTGCGGCCGGGAACCGCTTACCGGCTCGCGCGTAACCTCTTTTCGTTTGGATAATCTAAAGAAAGTTAAATGTAAGCGGTCAGGCGCAGAGAAAGACATTAAATTGGCAAAAAAATAACCCGAGGAGGTTTGCGATGTTTTTGGACCCAACATTTCTTCTGCTGATACCGGCGCTGGCCCTGGCGTTTTTTGCCCAGATAAGGGTGCGCAGCGCCTTTAAAAAGTACAGCCAGATCCCCAACCGGCGAGGAATGACCGGCTACCAGGCCGCCCGGCGCATTTTGGAAATGAACAATCTCCATGACGTGAACGTCGAGGAGGTGCCGGGAACCCTGAGCGACCACTATGACCCGCGCGACAGAACCGTGCGCCTTTCCACGGACAATTACCGCGGCGCTTCCTTAGCGGCGCTGAGCGTGGCGGCGCACGAAGTGGGACACGCCATTCAACACGCCACCGGCTATTCGCCGCTGAAAATCCGCCATTCCATTCTGCCGGTTACCAACTTAGGCTCCTGGGCGGCCTTTCCGCTGTTTATGATCGGTTTCCTGTTCCGCAGCCCGCTGATGATGGATTTGGGCATCCTCTTTTTCGCCGGGGTGGTGCTGTTTCACCTGGTAACCCTGCCGGTGGAATTCAACGCCAGCAGCCGGGCGATCAAGCAATTAGCCGGGGGCGGTTACATTACCACGGAGGAGGCCGGGGGAGCGAAATCGGTGCTGAACGCCGCCGCCCTTACCTACGTGGCCGCCGCCGCGGTCTCCGCCATGCACCTGGTGCGCCTGCTGATGCTGCGGGGGATGTCGAGAGAGTGACAGCGCGATACTCGCCCCTCGGGAGATGACCCGGGGAATGGGAGACCCGGAGAATCGGGGAGCGACTCACATGAATACCCATAAGCGGCTTGCAGGCAGTTTGCGAGTATGGTTGGGAATTGTACTTCTCTCACCCTTCTCATAGACGGTCAACATCATATATTCTCATTTTGCTTTTTCCAGTAATAAATAACCCGAATGCCTCCGCTTTTGCCTTTCCGGGTTAGTGACCTCCGTAATTTCCTTGCCCCAGCGGTACCCGGGATCATATCTCCCTTATCAGGATATTTGAGCAGGCGATTTTTAGTAATGGTGACAATGCGGGGTAAAACATACTTACTTGCATAACGTGGGCATCAACCGCGCCGCCATCTGCTGCCAAACTGCGTAAACATGACCAACTTGACTCCACCCCTTAACTCCTTCAAAGGCGCTTACCGGCGGCGTCGGTTGCATGCAAAGTTAGCAAGCCCGACGCGGCAACGATATTGATTGACCAACCACCTTACACTTGCCCAACTGCATTGGCGGCGCTTAACTGCCCGCGCCACCAGCAAAGGCGGCAGACGGCCTTTATAGAGGTTGGCCAACCGAATTTTACTCCCCCAACTGCCTGACGCACATATTTATTCCCGCCTTTGCGAAAGTGCATTCAACCAGACCTGCCCTCACCGGCCGTTGCGGAAGCGCATTAACCGTTCGGCTGAGCTCACGACGAAGCCCTCCCAAAGCCTCCCGAAACATCAATCATCGACCGCGGCAACATCCCCACCCCCAACCGATTTGACTTTGGGGCGCTAACGCCTGCTTCAACCGATATTACAATAAAGGTCCTCCTTGATTATATTACAGGTGAGGAAACCATTAACCAAAGGAGGACCTTATTATGAAGTATCGTCAAATTCAAGCAGCTTACTACTGTGGAGCAGACATGCATGCCCGTAGCACTTACATCTGTATTTTAGACCCCGCAGGGCATACGCTGCTACAAGGGAATTTGCCAAATAATTTTGACAAATTCAAGCAAACAATTACGCCGTTTTTACCCCATGTAGCGGTAGGAGTAGAATCGACCTACAACTACTACTGGCTGGCAGACGGATGCAAAGAAGCCGGGATCCCATTCTACCTGGGCCATGCTCTTTATATGAAAGCGATCAGCGGCCATAAGAACAAGAACGACCGGCTGGATGCCCAGACAATCGCCAACCTGTTGCGCACCAATTACTTCCCGGAGGCCTATCCATATCCTAAACAGATGCGGGCGACCCGGGATTTGCTGCGCCGCCGCCATCGGTTGGTTCGGCTGCGGGCAGAAGCATTTGGCCACATCCAACTGGTGTGCCATCAACATGAGGTGCTGGATGTGAACACCCTCTTGGTAAAGGATCGCCATCATCGCGGGGAACTTATCTCTCGTTTCGAGCAGGCCGATACCCGTAAAAACATTGAAACCGATATCGCCTTGATCGAGAGTTTGGATCCGCTGATTGCCGAGTTGGAAGTGCAGATACGCTCCCAGGCCCGCTATCATAACCGGCGGGATTTTAACTCTCTGATGACTATTCCGGGAGTGGGAGAGATTCTGGCCTTTGTCATTCTTTACGAAACTCATGACATTAGCCGGTTCGGGTCGGTTCAGGAGTATAGTTCTTACTGCCGGGTGGTGAAATGCCAGCGCACTTCCGCTGGTAAAGCGAAAGGGGATGCCTACCTCAAGATGGGTAATCCCTATCTGAAATGGGCCTATGGCCAGATTATTCTTTCCGCCCAGCGGCACTCGGAAGCGATCGGTAAGTATTACCAACGTTTAGTCAGTAAATATGGGAAAGGGCGGGCCAAGAGCATCATGGGGCATAAGTTTGCCATTGCGGTCTATTACATGCTCAAGAACGGCCAGAGCTTTGATGAAAAGCGTTTTATTCAGGAGGGTGGATAAGTAGTAATATCCAACCCCCTGAAGGAAAGTCGGTAAGAAAAAAGACCATGGCGAAGCCACCCAGACCGTGGCGGCACTGGCCAGGGAGAGCCGGGCGCTCTCATCCGTTTCAACCGATGGGCGGGTGGCTTTTGCCGAATCAGAAAAAACCTTGCCGGCAGTGAACTGCCTTTGATAAATATCCCGGATGGCCGGGATGAATGGAGGAGGCGCCCGGTGAGTAAATCCTCCAGCCGTCTTTAGGAGCAATGGGGCGCTGCCGGTAATTGGCTTACTTCCCTGGGAGGATAGTGGGAATCCTTCCCGATGGGAAAGGTTTGATAAACCCAGGCAGCCAGGTCACCCACGAAGTGCTGGCCGGTCCCCTGGTGCGCAATGGGGTGGCACAGAAGCGAATCGTTTGCCCCAGGCAAGGGGCGGTTACCCCTTCGGGGCTTATGCCACAAACCGATAGCTTGATGGGTAGAACGGTCTGCTTCTTCGCTCGGTTCAGGCTGGCCGCCGGGCTGTTCCCAGCGAGTTTACCAGGCTCAGAACAGCCCGGCGGCCAGCCTGAACCAATTATCGGGGCCACATAAAACAGTTGATGGCCGGCCTCCAATCATCCGCCCCCGGCGATAGCCCTACTGGCGCTGGCCTTGCGGAGCTTTGTGAGAATACAGGCTGCGGCGATGGTATCTGCTCCGGAAGATCTCTCTATCATTCGAATGGCGTCGTTACCGCTGCCTGCCCTATTATGGATCAACTCGCTGGCCATTCCCGCCACGGAAGTGGTGGCTTTCGCCAAAGGGATGGCCACAGACTCCTTCGGAGATACCCACGGGCAGGCAGTCAGGGGTACCGTGTAATTTCTGGTGCTGTCGAGGGCAGCACTATCCTCTCTCTGTTTGCACCGACAGAGAAGAGGGATAGACATACCCGATATGCGGCTGGTGCGGGTGATTCCACCCGAAACCGATTCATAGAATAGCGAAGCGGATCCGATTCGAGTGATTGGCTGTCAAATGTTGAGGTAGAGGCCAGTTCGGCAGCCCAGCCGCCCTCCCTGGCGGCAAGGGGTTATGCCAGGCAAAAACAGTAACCGATACCTGATTAACCGATTTTTTAAAAAAGATAAGAAATCGGGCAGGAAAGATATTTTTTGCTTGACATAGGACCTTTAATATGCGCGCCGCCATTTGCTGCCAAACTGCGTAAACATTACCAACTTGACTCCACCCCTTAACTCCTTCAAAGGCGCTTACCGGCGGCGTCGGTTGCATGCAA
>JABWBP010000162.1 GCA_013360445.1 Calditrichaceae bacterium
TAGTAGTTCCGATGCTGCCTTGAGAGAGGTAAAAGGGGAAAAAATGCCGATACGGGCGGAAGAAAAAAACAAATATCCGGAGAACTGGAAGGAAATCCGGAAACATATTTTAGGGCGGGCGAAACGGCGCTGCGAATGGTGCGGCGTGCCGGATCACGCGGTGGGATACCGGAATGAAAAAGGCAAATTCATTCGCAACGGCGGAAATATTTATTGTGATAGAGCCGGGTGGGGCGAATTGGATATTTCCGCAGCGCGAGAAATGGTAAAGCATTACAATGACTGGTGCCCGGACGGCAATCACTGGATTATTATCATTCTGACCATTGCGCATTTAGATCATAACCCGGCCAATAATGATCCGGCAAACCTGGCGGCGCTATGCCAGCAATGCCATAACCGCTATGACGCTAAAAAACGGCAGCGCAATCGCCGGGCGCGGCTGTTCAAAGATCAATTATCCTTCCCATTATGAACCGTTTACATCTTTATAAATCCCAGGTGGAAATGCGCAAGATTTGGGCAATTTTGCGCAAGGATAAATACGACCGCCTGGCCGCGGAGCTACAGGACGTGCTGCTGTTGGGCTGGAACCAGGCCACGAAAGACGCAATCAATGAGGTGATCCGGGCGATCAAAGGGCGGGAGAAGTTCAGCCGGGAGGCGTTGAACCGGATGAGCCGGGAGTTGTCGATCCGTCTGGGGCTGCGGTTTGCCAACCGGATCGCCGCGCCGCTATTGGAGATCGAGACGGCGACCTATGAAGTGGGCATGAAAGATATTATCAAGATAAAACCCACGTTTCATCTGGTCGACCAGCGGGCATTAGAAATGCTGCAACGGCATAACATCTTCTGGGTGCGGGAATTTTTCGACCGGCAATTGGGAGAGCAGGTGGAGGAATTGGGGCGGCAGGTAATAGAGCAGGGATTGACCCGGGAGCAAGCCGGGCAGCTCTATATTGACGCATTCAAGGGGAGATTCCAGAGTTATTCCTGGCGCTATTGGCAGGGATATAGTAACCACGTGGTGACGCGCAGCCGGGAGATGGGGCGGATAGAAGGCTACGTGCGGGCAGGGGTGGAATTTTACGAGGTGCGGGCGGTGCTGGATTATCGCACCACGGATATTTGCCGGGAGATGCACGGGCGGATCATCCCGGTAAAAAACGGGGTTGCGCTGCGTGATAAGCTGATAGCAGCGGAAAGCCCGGAGGAAGTGAAAGAGATTGCGCCGTGGATGAAGCCGGAGCAGGTGCGGGGGAAGAAGAGCAGCCGGTTGAATATCGGGCTGGCGCTGCCGCCCTATCATTTCAATTGCCGCAGCCGCACGGTGATATGGCATCCGCCAGCGGAGGCGTACCGGGTGGATGAATTAGAATATGGAAAAGATTTGAGCCGGAATGAAAAGAAAACCCTGGCCGGATTAACCGAAGAGGAGTACAGCAATTGGCTGGCAACCATCCAGGGGCGGCAGAAATTGAATTTTGCGCCGGAGAGCCTGGAAGCGGCGTATGAGCGCGACGCTGCAAAGCTAAAAGTGAAAAGCAAAGATGAGTATCTGCAATTGGCGCGGCGGCTGGTAAAAAAGCCGAAGCAGATTTTCGCGCAAATCGCCGGTGGCGAAAAACAGTTCGTTTTTTGGGGCGAGGGCGGATACGCGGTGGTGAATGAAAATGCGCAGTTGATCGGGGTGCACCCCTATTCCGGGAGGGTTTCCGGAATGGCGGCCAAACGGTTGTGGCTGAAACGCAAACTTTGAAATATCCGGGAGTGAGAAGTTCTTGGCTTAAATAGTGTTGTAAAGGTGTTGTAAGCGGGCAGGATTGAGAGGCTTTCCCCAAGACGAACAATATAGCGGTTTTCGAGATCGGCGATTAGAGCGGCTCTAATCGCTTTTTTTGTTCCGGGGCTAATCGGCAATTTTCCGTAACAAAAACTACGTTTAAATAAGGATGAAAAAGGATTATTATTGCGGCGAATAAACAGGAATAGTGTATGCAAGCCAAAAGACGATTAAAAAATGTTACGGTGCTCTTTATCAGCCTGGTAGATAAAGGGGCAAATAAGCGTACGATTGTTTGGAAGTCGCAGAATTCCGCGGAGCCGGTTTTTACCCGGGAAATCAGCATCGCCAAAATAGATGATGAAAAGCAGATGGTTTATGGCATCGTCTATGCGCCGGATGACGTGGATTCCCAGGGGGACGTGATGACCGGCGCGGAAGTGGAAAAAGCGGCTTATGGATTTATGAAAGCGCGGCGGATCGATCAGATCGACCGGCAGCATGACGGGCAGCCGGATGAAGGATTCGTGGCGGAGAGCT
>JABWBP010000108.1 GCA_013360445.1 Calditrichaceae bacterium
CAGTCTCGCCAGAGATGTTGGCTAACTTCAGTCGCTCCGCTCCTTCCGTTAACCAACATCTCTTTCTACATCAAAAGCACAAAAAAACTGACACTCCCACGTTTATTCCTATGAAGTCCCTCAACTGTTCGATCCTTTGACTTTCTTGACTCTTCGACTCTTTGACATTTCTGACTCTTCGACTCTTTGACATTTCTGACTCTTCGACTCTTTTACACCGTCAACTCACTTGCCCACCCCCTGGTTCTGCTGCATGCGCTGCAGTACCTGGTCGATGTTGAAGCTGGCTGACCTTTGCCGCTGCGGGAATTCCTGGAAAGTCTGCAGAAACATTCCGACAACCCCTTGCATCGGCACCAGGGCCCAGAGCTTGTCCCCCTGCCAGCGAAAGAGCATCGGGGAATCCTCATCGAAGGAGACATGGTCCTCGAACGGATCCATGCGCAGGTTGACAAGTTTGGGCATATTCAGCGGCATGGCGGGGCCGCCATTCAACCAGTTTTCACAGATCGAGAAGTGGGCCTTCCAGTCCCGGATGCGCACCGCGTTGAGGCTCCCGTTGTCGTCGAAGTAAAAGATCTCATTCCGATTACTGGGCCCCGTGCCGGCCAGCAGCCCCCGCTGATCATAGCCGTCAAGATGCACTTTGAACGTCTTGCCGTTGGCGGTGTGCCCCTTCTTCAGTTTTTCCTTGATGTCCGGTTCCCCGGCCGCCGCCAGGAGCGTCACTGCCCAGTCCTCGTGTGACATGATCCCGTTGATGACCGTGCCGGGCTTGACCAATCCCGGCCAGCGCACCACGCATGGAACCCGGAATCCCCCTTCCCAGGTACTTCCCTTCTCTCCCCGGAATGGTGCGGTCCCGCCGTCCGGGAACGTGAACTTTTCGACCCCGTTGTCGGTAGAGAACACCACGATGGTGTTGTCAGCGATGCCGAGGTCCTCCAGCTTTTTGAGCAGGATGCCGACATGGTCGTCGAGTTCCTGCATCCCGTCCGCATAGAGGCCATAGCCCGTCTTGTTCTGATACTTGGGCTGAAGCCGGGTCCAGACATGCATCCGGGTCGTGTTGTGCCAGATGAAGAACGGCTTCTTTTCGTTAACTGCGCGCTCCATAAACGCCAGCGCGGCGTTGAGGAACTCTTCATCCACAGTCTCCATCCGCTTCCGGGTCAGGGGACCGGTGTCTTCAATCTTGCCATCGGCGCTGGATTTTATGACGCCGCGGGGTCCGAATCTTTTTCTGAATTCCGGATCTTTGGGATACTGCGGGTCCTCCGGCTCTTCCTCGGCGTTCAGGTGGTAAAGATTGCCGAAGAACTCATCGAAACCGTGGTTCGTGGGAAGAAATTCATCGCGGTCCCCGAGGTGGTTTTTGCCGAATTGGCCGGCCATATAGCCGTGATTCTTGAGCAGATCGGCAATGGTGGGATCCTGAGGCTGCAGCCCCAGTTCCGCCCCCGGCAAACCGCATTTCAGCAGCCCGGTGCGGAAGGGGTGCTGCCCGGTAATAAAGGCAGCCCTGCCCGCCGTACAGCTTTGCTGGCCGTAGTAATCCGTGAACATTGCCCCTTCTTTCGCGATCCGGTCGATGTTGGGGGTGCGGGTGGTCATCATGCCCATATTGTAGGCGCTGATGTTGGACCAGCCGATGTCGTCGCCCCAGATGACCAGGATGTTGGGTTTGTCCTGCCCCGCTGCCGGCTGCCAAAATAACGCCGCCAGTATGACAGCCATAAGTAAACAAATCGCATTAATGAACCGTTTCATGTCATTACCTCCATTATTGTGTGATACTTTAATTAGTGGAGGGGTGCACTGTTCGACCCCGCTTCTCTGCGGGGTCGGAAAACGCACAACCATTGCAAATGTCCGCCAGACTAAATCATATTGTAACGCTTTCAAAACTCTGCCACCCCTCAATTGGTCAGGAAACTATATTCTCAAAGCCCGTTTTGCTGCTGCACCCCACCGGCTCTTTATTTTTGACCTCCACCCCGGTTGCCCTCTATATACCCGCTGCAGCATCCCAGCCTTAGGCGATACCGGCCGCGGTACTGATAGGTGGGGCCGCCCCTGCTAATGCCGGGTACAGCCCTTTCAATCGATTCAGTACCTAATTCCCGAAGTTCTGTTACATCTCTGACTGAAGCTCAACGCTCAAAGAATTTTTATCCGGCATCCTCCCCTTCACCCTCCATCCTTATCCTGCATCTTGCCATCTTGAATCTTGTAATCCTGCCATCTTGTAATCTTGTATCCTGTTTTCATCATTCCCCCCCAACTTTAGTCACTTTAGTCACTTCCTTCTCTCAGTCCCTGCGGCGCCACTACTTCGATGGCTGGCCGCTGGTCATTGCTTTCATTACTTTGTCAAGATTCCAGCTCGCGGGCGCCTGGCGCGGCGGGAATTCCTTAAAGCTTTGCAGCCACTGCCCGACGCCTGCCCCCGCCGGAACGATCATGAACATGCGATCCATCACCCAACGCCCGTATTCAACACCCTCTTCCTTGGCGCGCTCGAACGGATCCATGCGCAGATTGGTCAGGATCGGCGCTCTCAATACCTCAAAGGGCTCCAGCCAGACGTCCATACTTTTAGCGCGCTGCACCATGAAGGTGAACTTCCAGTTGTTGAAGCGAAGTGCAGCAACCCCGCCGTCATCGGTCCAGTAAAGAAATTCTTTCCGCGGCCATGGGGCTTCACCTTTAAAAGCGGGCAGCAGGTTGTATCCGTCGAGGTGAACCTTATAATCCCGCTGCAGGGCCGTGGCGCGATGCCCTTTCAGCAGTTTCTCTTTAACCGCCGGATCACCCGCCGCCGCCAGCAGGGTTGGCAGCATGTCCTCGTGCGCCCCGATGTCATTGATCACCGTACCGGGTCTGATGACGCCGGGCCAGCGGATCAGGCAGGGCACCCGGTAACCGCCTTCCCAGTTGGTGTTTTTCTCGCCGCGGAACATGGTGGTGCCGCCGTCCGGCCAGCTCAATACCTCTGCGCCGTTGTCAGTAGAATACATGACGATGGTATTCTTCTCGATGCCTAACTCTTTAAGCTTATCCAGCAACTGGCCGACCATCCCGTCATGCTCTACCATTCCGTCCGCATAGATGCCCAGACCGGTCTTTCCCTGCAAGGCTGGTTTGAGATGAGTGAAGATGTGCATGCGGGTGGAATTCCACCACAGGAAGAATGGTTTGCCGGATTTTTTAGCGCGCTCCATGAAATCCAGCGCCGCAGCCGTGAACTCTTCATCCACCGTCTCCATGCGCTTCCTCATTAGCGGGCCGGTATCCTCTATTTTCCCGTCAGCGCTGGATTTGATGACGCCGCGAGGGCCGAATCTTTTCCTGAATTCCGGATCTTTAGGATAGTCCACATTCTCCGGCTCCTCCTCCGCATTCAGGTGGTAAAGGTTGCCGAAGAACTCATCGAAGCCGTGGTTGGTTGGCAGCATCTCATCGCGGTCGCCGAGGTGGTTCTTGCCGAACTGGCCGGTCATGTAGCCGTAGTCTTTGAGCAGCCCGGCAATGGTCGGGTCCTCTTTCTGCATACCTTCCGGCGCCCCCGGCATCCCCACTTTGGTGAGGCCGGTGCGAATCGGAGACTGCCCGGTAATGAACGCCGCCCGCCCGGCGGTGCAGCTCTGCTGGCCGTACCAGTCCGTGAATAGCGCCCCTTCCGCTGCGATCCGGTCGATGTTGGGCGTCCGGTAACCCATCATGCCCATGTTGTAGGCGCTGACATTGAACTGGCCGATGTCATCGCCCATGATGATCAGGATGTTGGGTTTGTCCTGCCCCGCTGCCGGCTGCGAAAATAAGACTGTCAGCATGAGGATCATAAACAAACAAAGACCTTTAATGAACCATTTCATGACACAACCTCCGTTATGGTTTGACACTTTGATTATTGGCTTGCCCTGCTTCGGCATACTCCTGGTACATTCGCCACAGCACCATGGTCAAAGGCACGCCGAGGATGGTTCCCATCGGTCCCAGCGCCCAGGTCCATATTACCAGCGAGAGCACAATCAGCAGAAAGGAAACTTCCAGTCCTTTTTGCATGAAACGCGGTTTGACCACATTCTCAGACAGCGAATTGATCAGGAAAAATCCGATCACCACGATAAACGCCCTTCCCCAGCCGAACTCTAACAACGCCAGCAGCGCCGGGGGAAGCAGGGAGAGGATGAAACCGACATTGGGAACGAAATTGAGCAGAAACGACAGCACTCCCCACATCCCCGGGAAATCCACCCCCAGCACGATCAGAAGAATGGTATTGCCGAGGCCGACGAGCAGGCCGGTGAGGGAAACAATCGCCATGTATTTCCGCACATCCTTGCCGAACAGAAAGTAGCGTGACATGATCCCTTTGGATTCCACTCCCTGCGATAATTTGCTGAGATACCCGGCCGCTTCGATCAGGATAAACACCACGATCAGGATGATCACCAGCGACAAACTTACCATACCCAAACCGGCCGAGAGCAGCTTGCTGGCCAGTTGCATGATCCGTTCCGGCTGCATCCTGAAGCCGGAGAACAAGGCGGGAGCGTCAATCCCCATTCCGGCTAAAAATGTTTCCAGGGAACCCCACACTTCTGCTAAGCGCGGCTGGTAAGCCGGCAGCTGGTCGATCATCCGCACGATCGATGCCCCGATGAGAGCGGAAAGCGCCAGGCCGCCGAAAACGACCGCCAGGACGGTGACGGTGACCGCCAGGCCCGGGCGCGCTCCTTTGCGGATGGCCCATGCCATAAACGGCGTTACCGACATCGCCAGGAGAAAGGACAGCAGGATCAGGTTAACCACCGGCGCGGCGAAATGCATGCCGCCGATGATGAACATCCCCGCCGCAACCGTAACCAGCGGATTTCTGAGCGATTGCATAATGTTCTCCAGCGGCAGTTCCGAGGCGATCTGCAAGTCGATCAACAGGGTGATCTGGTTTTCCAACATCGCCCATTTGGCAGCTTTAACGGGTGATAGAATTTTGGAAAACTCTTTGAAATATTTCTTTTGCAGCTTCAGGCGATCTTCCCGGAATTTGAAGGCTTTATCCATCAATTCCTTGGCTTTGGCATCGATCATCGTTTCATAATTCTCCGCGTAGTCTTTGATCATAGCCACCCGGGCGTCGCCCAACTTGTCCTGATCAAGCTCGTAGTTGCGATACACCGGCCAAAACGCCGCAGCTTCCGTCTCGGTAAATTCCATCACCTCGGTAATAATCGCTTTCTTCTGAGTACTGACATCCGAGCGCAGCAGTTCGATAAAACTGTCCACCTCCTGCCCGAAGATGGCGGTTGCCGCAAAAACAAACAGAGTTAACAAATACTTTCGCATGGTTCATTTCTCCTGTGATATGATTTAGTTGGTTTCTTCATGCCGAAATCCGGGAATCTGTCCCCGAATTTCTCTTGCGGTAGTTTATTCTGTACTGTGTATCGGGGCAGCAGCATGTAATAAGCAAAATTTGTCCCCTGCCTACTGCCTACTGCCTACTAAATTCTTTCACTTTGCTGCCGTCGGCGGAAACTTCGCCAGAATCCGGGTAATCACTTCGTTGAGCCTTTTCTCGCGTTTCTCCATCGGCGCGTCGGGGTTGAGCGCTGCTGTCGCGGAGCCGCGCCATACCAGATGTTTTGCGTTGGCAGCGATGATATCCAGGATCAGGGTTCCCTCCGTGTATTGCTGAACGTCAACTCCGCCGCCATACCAGCCGCCATAACCATAACGGTAAGGCCCGTACCCATATCCCCAATCGGTCACGTTGATCTTGTCCTGCGCGCCGGTGTGATACAAGACCAGGAAGTCCGGGTTCTCGGCGCTCTGGGCATAACCTTTGGCGGCCAATTGGGTGTTGACGGATTCTTTAATGCGTTTGTCTAACAGGTCGTTGCGTTGCAACGCGGACTGAACACCGGCCGCGGGGTTGCTCGGCGCCGTCACCCAGGCATAAGTTTTTAGCGCCGCAAAGTCGGCGCTCTTGTCGTAATCATAATTGTAAGTGACGGAAGAACAGCCCGGGGAAAGCGCCAGGACACAAAGAATCAGAAACAGAATTGCGGTTTTCATGTAAATCTCCTTTGGATAGCCGCGTTTTTTTGTTTGAAAGAGAAAAGTTCATTTTTTATTACTAAAACGATAGAACCTTTCATTTTTCCACTGCCGAAGGGAGTGATTCCGGTGATTAATGAATCGCAAAGAGGCGCCTTCACCAGTTCCAGTTATAGCGGCAGCGAAGATATCGGGCGAGTTGGTTGTTCGGCCCCGCCGCCACGCCAACCCCTACCTTGAGCTTGAGAAGAAGGGCCACTAAGTAGCGGAGACCCCCTCCCCCGGAGGCATACCACAGGAAATATGGCTTCTCTCTTAGGGCTGATGAAGATCAGGCTCAGGGCCCCTCCGGCCACTAATCACTTCCGCCATTCTTGAAGAAAGGAAATATGACAAACACTAAGAGACGCTGCCCTTCCAGGGTGCTTTTGGTACCCATCTCCCAAAAGTAGCGCGCGTTAACTAAAGAAATCAGCTTGCCCTTGATCACGATTGGCAGGGTTACTTCCGGCCCCAGCCCATAGACCCGGTGTTTGTCCTCCAGGGTGACCTCGCCGGGCAGGTTTGGGATCTGGTTATTCAACCCGATCTTGTCATTACTCACTTTCCAGTTGCCGTAATAAGCCGCCCCCACTGACAAAGCGCCTTTCAAAAATGAGCGGCCCAAACCGCCCTCCACAGTGAGAGTATTGCCCACGTTGATCTCGGTATCTTTCTTTTTCCCGTTCAGCTCGAAATAACCGCTGGCGGCGAAATGCCACTGTTTGCGAGGGTCAAAAAAGAGCGTGGTTCCGGCGCCGAATTCGTGGGTCCACATGCCCAAGCCATTGTTGTCCGTCGCTCCCGCTTCATAACTGCCCGTGGGAAAATAGACGCCGTAGCTGGCAACAAAATCCGCCTGCTTCAGGTGCCAGCCTAAGTTGACCGGCTGCAGGTAGATATCTGCCAGTCCGAAACCGGATTCGAAATCAAAAGAAGCAAACTCGACCTGGTTGTTACCCAATGCGATGTTGACCAATGCGCCGTAATTTGCGCCTAAAATTTTGAACTTGCTCACCCACCAGCCAAACAAGGTTAAAACGTCGATGCCGACATCCCGCTTTTCTCCGGTGATGTTTTTCAGCTCGTTGCCGTCTCCATCCATAATTTTATCAGAACCGTAATGGATATAAACCGGGGCAACGAGGAATCCCTCGGGATGCTGGGTTCCGGATTGCAGCCCCCAGGAACCCGGTAAATGGTGTCCCGTTATCTGCGCGGGGGTTGGACCGGTGATCGCCACCAGTATGCACGCTGCCGCGAACAAGGTGAAGATGCAATGCTTCATAATGGTTTCTCCTTTCGTTAAAATTTCCATAATTCTTCACTGGCATAGCTAACGCGAAGAGTGACATAGGGTCCCCGATAGATGTCTTCTTCCTTGTACCATCCGCGTTCATTTTCTATATCGAGATTCAGGTACATATTCCGGTATCCGACATCTGCGATATATGTCCACCTTTTTGTCCTGAAAAACTCATAGGCCACTGCAACATCGATTATATAATAGCCTACGTCAAATTCATCACCTTCCATGTTGCCCTTGAAAATTGCACCGCCTGCCGTACCTATAATCCTCAACCTGTCAAAGTTCAGCCGGCCGCTCAGCGCCAGAAAAGGCATCGGGAACCAATAGTCATCTCCGAGTTTCACCTCATTCCCCTCAATGTCGGTAGTAGCATAATTTGCACCCATATGAAGCGCCATGATGCCAATACCAACACCCAGATCATGCTTCTTTTGGATGAATCTAAAGGCTGTACTTAAGAGGTACATTGTTAGATCCAAAGTGCCATCTACGACAGCCCCCGAATCAATTTGCGTTTCATCCCTTACAATATCTGTCTTTGCGGTAAATCCACCTTCGTATGATCCCCTTGATCCGCCAAATTCAAGGTTCCACTTTTTATACCTTCCGCCAAGGAAAAGCGCGAAACTCGATGAATAAGTATTCATCCCGATTTCATCGTATTGAATGTCAGATTCATATCCGTCAGAATTCCGGTGAGCCGAAAATCCACCGTCAAGACCCATGTAATTCAACCGCAGTCCGCCGCCGATTTCCCATTTGGGCCGTTCGATTTGCGCGCAAAGCGTGCTCCAAATTGCAAATAATGCAATAATCAAAATGTTTCTCATGACGGATCTCCTCTCAATTGTTAAAGCGTGTTGGTCAATGCTATCTATCGTGCAATTCTCACGGTTTCTACGACTTCCAGCCCCTCTATATTTGTAATGGTGAGAAATTTGATTTCCGGTTTTTGCGCGGATAATTCGATAATCTCCAGCAATTGCCGGTATTTCGGGGAATGGATATGCCTCTCCAAATCTTGCCGGGTCTGCCACTCTTCCCAATAGATAATCGTATTTCGTTTATCCACCTCCCGGCTGATATGGCAGCCGATACATCCGCCGGATATTTCCGTTGACTGCTTAAACCTGCGCAGCGCTTCTAATATTTCCTTCCGGCGGCTGCCCGGTAAAACAACTATCATAATTGTCATCATCATCATATCGGAGGATTCGCCAAAAATATGCCATGGGGGGCAAACGGTCGATCCGTCGATTCTAAATGATTAAAGATTTATCTTTTAGAAACTGAAAATGTGGAAAGAGCGGGGGGGAGGCGAAACGAAAAAAGGTCAGCAGGTTGACTCAAAGTCAACCTGCTGACCTTTTGCACCTGATTTACATAGTGTTATCTGTAGTGCTAGTTCTTCCAACGGACACTCGATCTAACCGCGAATTGACGCGAATAAACACTAATTTCGGCCGGTCTTGATCCTATAGTTATTCGCGTTTATTCGCGGTTTAAACCAACTAGCACTACAGGTAGTGTTAATGCAGGTTAACCTGATGCCGGGCAGATTTTTAATCTCGAAGTGCAAAGCCTATGGGATTTGGAGAATTAACCGTGCTATGATCGGAGCACTCCGGCCAGGCGGTTTTTAAGTTCCTTTATCTTCCCGGGTAGGAATATTCATTTTTTTCATCTTGAAATAAAGTGTGGAGGGGTTCAATCCCAAAATTTCCGCCGCTCCGTAACGGCCCTTAATTCGCCAGTCTGTTTTTTCCAGCACTTCTAAAATGTATTTTCTTTCCATCTCTTCCAGGGTTTGCAGGGGATAATCGTTTGCAACCGGTTCCTTCTGCAAAGGGATATTCAGCTTGCTTCCGCTGCAGTTAATCATGGCGCACTCGACAACGTTGCGCAATTCCCGGATATTGCCCGGCCAGGAATAGCGCTGCAAGGCTTCTAAGCTTTTGCGCGATACGGATTGAATGGTTTTCCCCATCTTCTTGCCGAATTCATCCACAAACACCTTGATCAGCATGGGGATATCTTCCCGCCGTTCCCGCAATGGCGGCATTTGAATCGGGAAAACCCGCAGGCGGTAGTACAGGTCTTTCCGGAAATTTCCTTTGCGGACTTCTTCGGTCAGATCCCGGTTGGTAGCGGCAATCACCCGCACGTCAACTTTAATCTCTTTCGGGCTGCCTAACCGTTCAAACTCCCCTTCTTGCAGCACCCGCAGCAATTTGATCTGTAATTCCGGGGGAAGTTCTCCGATCTCATCTAAGAAAATGGTCGAACCGTCCGCTATTTCAAAACGCCCGATTTGTTTGGACAGGGCGCCGGTATATGCGCCGCTCTCCCGGCCAAACAGTTCGCTTTCTATCAGGGCGGCAGGCAGGGTTGCGAAATTGACCGTTACCATCACCCGGTTTTTGCGGGCGCTGAGGTTGTGAATCACCCGGGCAATCAATTCTTTCCCCACCCCCGTCTCTCCCTCAATGAGCACCGTAGAATTCGTCGCAGCCACCTTATTCACTTGCGCGAGAATTTTCCGGATCGCAGGGCTCTGGCCTACAATCTCACCCGGGCCGAATTCCGCAGTAATAGATTCGCGCAGGTAAAGATTTTCCGCTTCTGCCTGCTCCTTTAATTGGTGAATTTCCTCTAATCTTTGGTGGAGTTCCTTTTCCCGTTTCTTGCGGTCCAGGGCATTGACAAAAACTTCACCGATCAGCCGCAGCCGGGCAACCACTTCGGGGTGCCAGGTTCGTTCCTCTATGACAGCGCCCACAGACAGAACATATTGAACAAAACCGCCGATTGACAGCGGCATGGTAATATTTGATTTCAGGTTAAACTCGGCATAACTATCCCGGTCGGTCTTCGCTTCCGGGGGAAATTCATCCAGTGATGAGAAGCATAAGGTCTCTCCTCTTAGAATTTTAGGCCTCACCCAGGGAAAGAATGATTTCTCCATTATTCTTATTTTCGGTATTGGCGGCAATCCCGGCCTGGCGTATACATGGATAATAAGCAGTTCTTCCTGGTCTTCCGAAAATTGCATCAAAGAGCTTCGGTCAATATCCAGAAACTCCACCACCTGCTGTAAGCCCTGATCTATCCAGGCATCCACCTCAGCGGCGGGCAAATTGACGAATTTGGCCGAGAGTTCCGATATAAATTTCTCAAAGCGAAGCTGTTCTTCCAGGCTGGTGACGATGGGGTGGATTTGGCCATTTAATGATGGCGGAGGCGGGGGTTTCAATGAATCTTGCTCAATAGCGCCGTTTTCCTTCATCTCGCGACAAAATTTTTTTGTCCAAGTCCAATTTAACGCACTCCCGATTAAAAAACCAGTGCTCGTAAAAGATATCAGCCCTGAAAAAAAAGGGTGCAGGTTCCATTTTACGTAATTTTCCGACAGGTATATATCACCCCTACCGGGGTTTTGAGGCTTATGGTAAGCTTTTCTGTAAACATTCCACCCCTGACGGGGTTCAATTGGTAAAAGAACAATTGAGTTTTGCACTCAATAACCGCGTAGCGGTGGAATGTTTGTAGCGTGATGGAAGCCAATAGCCAGAAAACCACGTAGTGGTGATATGTTAAGATAACTCAATAAGGCCATATTTACGTACAATCGAACCTACACCCTCAACAAGGCGAAAGTTGAATTGAAAAAAAACTATTCGTCAGGGCTGCTTTGGAAATTTGAATTGTAAAATTGCTAAAGGAGAGAATTTTTCGATAGTCTTATTTTGCCCCGCCTTCCCATAAAAGCATTCACGTCCATGTGAATTTATCGGCCTGCCCCCTCGGGGGATTAAACCTTCCCGGTAATCCCGACAAAAGCATTCACGTCCATGTGAATTTATCGGGATTAAACCTTCCCGGTAATCCCGACAAAAGCATTCACGTCCATGTGAATTTATCGGGATTAAACCTTCCCGGTTTAAACTGCCAACTGCTCCTGCCCCTTCTTACTTCAGCAGCCCTACCTTGCGCGCCCACTCCCGGAATTCCCGTTTCTGCGACATGGAGAGATCCGCAGGCACGTCGATTTCCACCCGCACAAAGTGGTCGCCCGGGCCGGTTTCCGCCTTCACGCCCATTCCCGGCAGGCGAAAGATTTTGGCGCTGCCGGTGCCGGGGGGAATTTTCAGCTTTACTTCCTTTCCGCTCACGGTTTTTACGGTTACTTCCGCGCCTAACACCGCCTCGGCCATGTTGATGTACAGGTAGGAATGAATGTCGTTCCCCCTGCGCTCGAATTCCGGGTGAGCCGCCACTTTGATGGTAAGGTAAAGATCGCCCGGCTCCGCGCCGGATTTGGAGGGCGCCCCCTGCCCGCGAATGCGGATTTTCTTCCCGTCCTCGATGCCGGCGGGAATTTTGATCTTCACTCGCCGGTCGCCGCCGGTTTTGATGATCGTCTCCCCGCCGTTGATCGCCATTTCGAAGGGCACGGTGATGGTGGATTCCATGTCCGCGCTGCGGGCGCGAGGCGGTTTTTTCTGGTGAAAAATCTCCTCGAAATTGTTGAACAGGCTCTCTCCCTGCCGTCCTCCCCCGCCGAAGAGATTGCTGAAAATGTCGCCGATGTCGTTAACATTATCCCCAAAATTCACCCGGTAGGAGCCGGCGCCCGGGCCCCGGTAGTCGAAACCTTCGAAGCCCGAAAAACCGCCCCGGCGCATCAAATCGTATTGCTGGCGTTTTTGCGGATCGCCGAGAACGCTGTACGCCTCGCTGATTTTTTTGAAATGCTCCTCAGCCTTCTTGTCCCCGCCCCGGGAATCGGGATGGTATTCTTTGGCCAGCCGCCGGTAAGCTTTTTTGATCTCCTCCGCGGAAGCGTCTTCACGAACGCCCAGCACTTCATAATAGTTCGCCTGGGAATTCATGCCCTTACACCTCTTGCGCTAAAGCCCGCTGGGGCATCCCTTTTTCGGGCCAGGATTCGATCTTTTCCGGCTCCCGGGCGCCGGAATTTTTCTTTTGCAACGCGTGTTTCACGACTTCGCTCATGTTCTTCACCAGGAAGAATTTCATTTCCTTCAGAACCGTTTCCGGTATTTCCGCCAGGTCGGCCTGGTTCTTTTCCGGCAGAATGACCTTTTTGATGCCCGCCCGGTGCGCCGCCAGCACCTTTTCTTTGATGCCGCCCACCGGCAGCACCTTGCCGCGCAGGCTGATCTCCCCGGTCATGGCCAGGTCGTTGCACACCCGCTGCCCGGTGAGCAGCGAGAGCAGCGCCGTGAAGAGCGTCACCCCGGCGGAGGGGCCGTCCTTGGGGATCGCTCCCGCGGGCACGTGAATATGAATATCATATTTGTCGTAAAAATTCTCTTCGACTTTAAGTTCTTGAGTGCGGGCGCGGATATAGCTGAGCGCTGCCTGGGCGGATTCTTTCATCACCTCGCCTAAATGGCCGGTGAGCACCAGTTGTCCTTTGCCGTTCATCTTGTTGGCCTCGATGAACAAGATTTCGCCGCCCATGGGCGTCCAGGACAGGCCGGTGGCGATGCCCGGCTCGTCGATGCGTTCCGCCACTTCGCTGTAAAATTTGATCGCCCCCAGGATTTTTCCCGCGGCTTCCGCATCGATTTTGCTCGGCTCGGTCTTCCCCGAAGCCACTTCTTTGGCCACGGCGCGGCATATAGTAGCGATGTTGCGCTCCAGGTTGCGCACCCCTGCTTCCCGGGTGTAGGAGTTGATCATCAGGTGCAGCGCCTCGTCGGAAATCGACAGGGCGTCTTCCGTCAACCCGTGCTCTTTGATCTGCTTGGGGATGAGGAACTTTTTGGCGATCTGTTCTTTTTCCTGCTCGATGTAGCTGGGAATCTCGATGATCTCCATGCGGTCGCGCAGCGCCGGAATGATGGTCTCCTGCATGTTGGCGGTGGCGATGAACATCACTTTGGAGAGGTCGAAGGGAACCTCTAAATAGTGGTCGCTGAAGGAGAAATTCTGCTCCGGGTCTAACACTTCCAACAGCGCTGCGGAGGGGTCGCCGCGGAAGTCCGCGCCCACTTTATCGATTTCATCTAACATGAACACTGGGTTATTGGAGCCGGCCCGTTTGATGCCCTGGATGATGCGCCCCGGCAGCGCGCCGATGTAGGTGCGCCGGTGCCCGCGGATTTCCGCCTCGTCGCGAATGCCGCCTAAGGAGATGCGGATGAATTTCCGCCCCAGGGCGTCGGCGATGGAGCGTCCCAGGGAGGTTTTGCCCACCCCCGGGGGACCCACGAAGCAGAGAATCGGGCCGCGCATGTCGTTTTTCAGCTTGCGCACCGCTAAATATTCCAGTATGCGTGATTTCACCTTCTCCAGCCCGTAATGATCCTCTTCCAGGTGTTCGCGCACGCTGCCAATGTCCATGTTGTCATCGGTGCCGATGAACCAGGGAACGTCCAATAGCCAGTCCAGGTAGGTGCGGGAGACGGTGTACTCCGCGGAGGCGGGGTGCATGCGGGAGAGGCGATCGAGTTCTTTCTCCGCCACTTTTTGCACTTCTTCCGGCAATTTTGATTCTTCTAAGCGCTTGCGGATCTCGCTGATGTCCGAGGCGTCTTCGTATTCGCCAAGCTCTTTCTGGATCGCTTTCATTTGCTGGCGCAGGTACATTTCCCGCTGGCTCTTGCTGATCTCGTCCTGCACCTCGGTTTGAATTTTTTTGCCCAGCTCCAGGGCCTGCAAATAACGGTTGAAAATATAGGTGGTATGGTTGAGGCGCTGCTCCAGATCGATGATTTCCAGCACGCTCTGCTTTTCGTCCACCTGGATATTGGTAAAAGCAACCACCAGGTCGCAAATGATCCCGGCATCGTGCAAGTTGGAGATCATGGCCTGGTGCTCGGTGGTAATCTCCGGCGCTAAATCGGCCACCCGCTGAAACAGATTTTTGAGGTTCGTGGCCAGCGCGTGAACCTTCAGCTCGTCTTTGGGCGCAATATCCTCCAACCGCTCGATTTTTGCGATGAAAAAGGGGTCCGTTCCCACGAAACTCTTTACCCGGAAACGGCAGATGCCCTGGATAAAGGCGCTCTTACTGCCGTCGGGCAGATCGATTACCTTGAGGATTCGCGCAACCGTTCCCACTTGATACAGATCTTCGGGAGCGGGATCGTCTAAGGTGCCGTCTTTTTGCGACAGGACGCCGATAACCGAATCCTCCCGGAGAGCGTACTCCACCAGCCGGATCGATTTCGGCCGGCCGATGGCCAGGGGAATAAATTGATGGGGAAAGAAGACCGTATTCCGCACCGATACCACGGGAATTCGTTCCGGGATTACAATCTCACCGAAATGTTTGGGATTTATAGCCATAAGTATGTTTTCCTTTCTTTACGGATTGTCGTGATAGATAATTTTTAACATTTCTTTTCTTTAAAACGAACCTTCATAAGAATAATCGGTACATGCAACTCTCCCATGATCTTTTTTTTGATATGGTGGATTCAACAAATATAGTGCCATGTTTATATTACACTCCTTAACAACTTAATAAACAAGACTTATGGAATTTTTGACCTCGCCCCCGGTATATGCCATAATGTCTTAGAAAGCAGAAAACTATGCCATCGCCGGGCAGTGCAAAGCGTTGAATGCGCCACCTGGGGGCAAAATCCGGGCATTTTCCCGCCACTCTAAATCTAAATTAGTGAACATTAGTGTATTTTTTTTAAAAAAGCTTGACAAAGCGTCTTTATAAATTTATAATATAAGGTGAATATATGTTCACTAATTTTTTGAAAGGCAGGCAAAGAAAAAAAACCGGCCCTAAGAAGCTGTTTTAGAAGTCTAAATTTTAACCACTAAGACACAAAGACACTAAGATTCCATGATGAATTCTGATATTTTTAGTGAATTTTTTGTGTCTTTGAGCCTTCGTGGTAACTTTTAAAACAGCTTCTAAGCAGCCCCGGTTCACAAAAGAACCCAAAATTAACTCACTATTCGAACAACCGATCACCCCATCACACAAGGGAGAAAAAATGGATAATTTTCAAATTTTAGACAGCAGAGTGGTCGCTCATCTCATGGTGGACCGCATCGGGTGTTTAGACGCCCCAATCTCACAGAGCCAGGACGTTCGGCTGACCCGGAATGCCATGGAATACCTTGAATTTGTAGCGGCGCGAAGACATTCGGATCAATCCGGTGTTCCCGGGGGCTATAATCACGCGCAGTCCCGCAGCGGGGCAAAATCCTTGAAGCGAGCCGAGCCGGGATCGGATGCCAGCGACGCTTCATTTGTTAAACCCAAAGCGCAGAAACCGCGAAAAGCAGGAGGAAAGAACCATGGAGATCAGGATGAAATTTAGGGAAATGGTGAAATACCGGGCCGGGGCGCTGTGCCTGATTGGCATTCTAACCGCAACGTACTTGCACAGCACCACGTTTATGAGCCAGTTTTTTTACCAGAGCCTGGTACTGGGCGCCATTGCCGCATTCGCCATTGATGCCGGCGTGGTGGCGATGTCGATCTTCAAAGATGAGTTGCTGAAGGATGGAGAGTTGGCCTGGATGGTTCGAGTGGTGACCTGTCTGGTATTGTTTGCTTCCGGCATTGCCAATATGTCCGAAGGATTCAAATCCGCCTATGGCATCAGCCTGACTTATGCTGCTTTAACGAAAATGGACTGGTTGACCCTGATGCAATGGCTGGCCGGCACGATCATTTTCCCGATCCTCGCCTACGTCATGTGCGATACCATCGGCACCCGCAACCTGGTGGAATTCCGGCAAATGCAGCGAGAGCAGCAGATGCGCGCCAGCGGCGGCGCATCGAGCGGCAGGCCGGAACCGGCCCGGAGCGGGGCCGGCCATACCGGGAACGGAAAAGTGAAACCGCAGCAATACGGCGTGAAAGAACAACGGAAGCGGGTATTGAAAAAGTACCTGGAATCGAACCCGGGCGCATCCATGACCGAGATGGCCAGCGCCATCGGGGTTTCCTCCCCGGCCACGGTAAAGAAATATCTCGAGGAAATCGATCACGGCGGGCATATTTCGCAAAATGGTTCCCGCTTCAGCGCCAATTGATTGAATCGCTTCCCGGAAGCGCCAAACTTCAGTTTGACCAGGGTAAAGCGTAATAATGGGTGT
The DNA here is from genome assembly GCA_013360445.1 of Calditrichaceae bacterium. Taxonomy (GTDB): domain Bacteria; phylum Calditrichota; class Calditrichia; order RBG-13-44-9; family J075; genus JABWBP01. The sequence continues at coordinate 16,517 of JABWBP010000108.1, forward strand.
GTAAACCGGATAATTTCCAAGCACTGCCTTCGGCGGCCAGGAAGAAAGGAGGATAAATCATGTATGAAGTCATCAAAGGTTATAAACGCTATCTCGAAAATGACTGCCGTTTTACGCGCGATACGGTGATCCATTACGTGGAAACGCTCCCGGCAATATTCAGCAGCCTGGAAATCAACTCCCTGCAAGATATCGACTCCCGGAAGGTCTCTCATGCCTGGCGATTTGGCCGCTGGGAGCCGATTCAGAAGGGCATCCAGTTGTCGGAATCCGCCCAGGCCGGTTATTTGCTTGCTTTGAAGGAGTTCTTACGATACCTGGAGGATCGCGGGTATTGCCCGGAAGACGGAATCTCCGAGATTATCCGCATTCCGGAAACGCCTCCGGCGCGGTTGAAAGGCTTGAATCCCGGCGAGCAACGGCAATTACGTGATTTTTTGATATTCAACGTTAGCAATGATTTGCAGCGAAAGGAAACTGCGCTGATCTTTCTTTTACTGGCAACCGGGGTGCGTTTGAATGACGCCCTGTCTCTCAGCGTCGGTTTCAACGGTCTGATCTCCACCCATAAAACCGCCGGAAAAGCAGGTGATTTCGATATCGAAGGAGAGAAGGTTTATCTCAACCTTCGCGGGTTCGACCCGGGCGAGAGCCGGATACTGCTGCCCTCCGAGGCGCTGCACTATCTAAATTTCTACCTGGAAAACCGCAATGTAAAAAGTACAATCTTGTTCTTGAATAACGCCCGGGTGATAAAACCGGGCCGGTTGACCCCGGAAGTCGCCATAAATTTGATCGAACGGGTGCTCAGGAAGGCCGGAATTGCCATTCGCAGAGGCCAGGCGATTGACATTCTGCGCTACACCGCTAATGAGAACCGCGCCGCTATGGAAGCATCCCTGCGCTCTTCTGCGCCTGCCTCTCAAGAAGCAACCGGTACTAACGCAGTTAACACCGCTGACGCCGCCGGGGAGCTGAACTGGCAATTTCCCCTCAAAATGGAAGTGGCCTGAGTGTTCCCGCATCCCCGGCAATGATTTGATAAGCTGCCAGAATTTCCGATGGTTATTAGCGCTAAAATATTACGCCCTTTCTAACCGCTCTCCACTCCCTCCTCTCTCGCCCCTCGTAAACGACAATGCCCCGGCCCATCGCCGGGGCATTGCTCTTTTTCCCCTGTTAACAGCCTGGGGAGCAGTTTTTACAGGGTATATTTTCTACCCCGGTTCATCTCTTTCAGATGCTCCATCAACGGCGCGAAGTAGTTCAGCATCGCTTTCGCGTTCAATTCCTCGCCGGTGGTTTCTTTCAGCACTTTGCGCCAGTCTTCCGTGGCGCCTTTCTCCATCAGCTTCTTTAAAAATTCGCCGACTTCGGCATTCCCGTAATAATTCGTCGCCCGGGAATCCTGTTTCAAAATTTGCGCGGCGATGTAGTTGTGCAATTGGAAAAGCTGCACCATGGAGAGAGCGTAGTCGTAATATTGTGCGGCGTCGTCGTTGATGTGGGTTTTGGAGGCGGCGTCGCAATACTCCTCGCCCCTTTCCGCCGGGGGAACAATCCCCTGGTATTTTCGCGCCAGTTCCCACCATTTTTGATTGTACTGATCCGCGGGTAGATTCTTCGCATACAGTTCGTACTCGAATTCGGTCATAACCCCCGCAGACCAGGGAATGAAAACGATGTAATTCAGGGCTTCCTTCAAAAGCGCCTGCATCTCGTCGGTTTGGGCGCCGGCAGGGATCAGGTTCAGGTGTGCCAGGAAGGGTTTCTGCATTGCCGCCAGGCCTAACAGGCTGCCCACCGCCTCGTGGTACGCGCGGTTTGCGCCTTCCCGCAACACCGGGGGCACGTCGGGATTGGTGTAGGAGATGAAATAGTAAATATGCCCTAATTCGTGATGCACGGTTTCGTACCAGTCCGCATTGGCAGCCACGCTCATCAGGCAGCGCACGTCGTTTTGCAGATCCATGTGCCAGGCGGAAGCGTGGTTGTTCTTTTTGTAACCGGCATCCGGCGGCGCGGGGTAGAGGCTGGATTTTTCCCAAAAAGTTTGCGGCAGAGGCTGGAATCCCATGCTCTTATAGAAATTTTCTCCCTGTTGAACCAGCCACTCCGCACTCTTCTCCTTCAAAACCCCATCCAGATCGATCCCCTTCACGGAGACCATGGAATTCCAATCCTGCCCCCAGCGATTGGGCAGCCAGTGCGCCGGCAGCATTTCCGGAACATCTTTGACGCCGTATTTCTTTGCCAGCTCATAGCGGGCGAAGGTGTGCAGCTCCCGGTACAGCGGCCGCACCTCATCCACCAGTCGGCGGTTCAAATCCATCATTTCTTCGGTGCTCATGCCGTAATCCGAAACCTGGTAAGCGAAATAATCCGAATACCCCAGCGCCTGAACGGTCTTATTGCGCAGCTCCTGCAACTTCGTGAGGCCGGGTTTCAACGCCCTGCCCACTTCTTTGCTGGCTTCCCAGGCTTGCAGCCGCTTTTGCAGGTTGGTCTCATCTTTCAAAATGCCGTCAATATCCCCGGCGGCGACCGATTTTTCCCCGATCTTGAAATCGAAACCGAACAGTGTTTCGGTTTGCGCGGTCTCCGCTTTGATCCGCTCTTTCACGAGGTCCGGAATGGTCTGGGGATTATCGGCTGCGGCGTAGAGCACCTTTTCCAGCTGGCGCACCTGGAGAGGGGTCAGTTTCTCTTTTTGAGCCAGGAAACCGCGCGCTTTTTCGATGTTCTCTTTGCTGCCGGTGAATTCGCCGTAAGCCTCTTTGGCCTGCTGCGCGGCGGCAGACGTCAGCGTATCGCCCTCCACGATGTAGGTATTCAATTTCCACTCCGCTTCCGAGCGAACCTTGTACAGCTCCAACAGTTTAGCGGTGTAGGCGTCTAAGAACGCCTGCGCGTCATTTTGAACGTTGCTGCAACCCGCCCAGAGCAGGGCCAGGCACAACAGGACTAATTTCTTCATCTTGTTTCCTTTCCGGTTTGATGAGTTTATGAATAAGGGCAGATGTTACGCAGGCCAAAAAATTTGCCGCAGAGTCACAGAGGGCATAGAGAAAATCAAATGTTTTCAGTAAGGGTTTATGAGCTTCCGAACCATATCTTCAAACCTTCTGAATGATATTTTGCAGGCGGGGAACGATTTCCCGCAAGCTTTCCAGAACGTAATCGATCTCCTCCCGGGTGTTATCTTTTCCCAGGGTGAAGCGGATAGCCGAACGGGATATTGCCGCCGGCAATCCCATCGCTTTCAGCACGCGAGAAGGCTCGATGCTGCCGGCGCTGCACGCGGAACCGCTGGATGCGGCGATTCCCTGCATATCTAAACTCAGCAGCAGGGTTTCGCTATCGCAGCCCGGGAATGAGACGTTCAGATTGTTGTAGAGGCGTTCCTGCGGATGCCCGTTTACCCGAATCCCCGGGAATTGCCGCAGCAATTGCTCCTGAAAATAGTCGCGCAACTCCCCCACGCGGCGGGACTGCTCCTCCCGGCTGCGGCAAATCAATTCCGCCGCTTTCGCCAGCCCGATGACGCCGGGAAGGTTCTCCGTGCCGGCGCGTTTGTCCCCCTCCTGGCGGCCGCCGTGCAAAAGCTTCTCCAGCGCCACGCCTCGCCGGATGTAGAGCGCCCCGATTCCCCCAGGTCCGTAAATTTTATGCCCGGAAATGGAGAGCAGATCGACCGGCAGCGCCTGCACGTCCAGGGGGATTTTGCCGAAGCTTTGCACCGCGTCGCTATGAAAATACACCCCCGCTTCCCGGGCGATTTTTCCGATTTCGGCAAGGGGATTGAGAGTTCCCACCTCATTATTGCCGTGCATCACGCTGAGCAGGATGGTGTCCCGCCGGATGGCGCTGCGAACGGTTTCCGGGTTAACCTGCCCGTATTCATCCACCGCCAGGTAAGCGACCTCGAATCCCTGCTTTTCCAGGTACTTGCAGGTATTCAAAACCGCGGGATGCTCCACCGCTGTGGTAATAATGTGCTGCCCCTTATGGCGATTTTTGAACGCTGCGCCCTGGATGGCCAGATTATCCGCCTCCGTTCCCCCGCTGACAAAGTAAATTTCGCTTTCCCGGGCGTTGAGCAGCCCGGCCAGGCAGGAGCGGGCGTTTTCTAAGGCCAGCCGGGCTTCCCGGCCGGGGCGGTGGAGGCTGGAAGGATTTCCGCAGCCGCCCCTGAGATAGGGCAGCATGGCTTCCGCCGCTTGCGGATCCAGGGGGGTTGTAGCCCCGTGATCCAGATAAATCAGGGGCTTTGATGCGGGGGGCGGTAAGTTCATCTCAATCTGTTACCCTCAAACGGTTTATCGCAGCGATTGCGGCTGCAATCCCGAAGGGCAAAAATTTACCCTTTCCACCTGCAATATGCAAGGTCTTCCTGCGCCTGCCGCGGTGAATTACCGGTATCGCCTGTCGGGCGATTAAGTGTTTGGAAATGCTCGCATCCAACCCTATATTAAGCGCACCTAAAACAGGTTTTTCAAGCTGCTGGCTTAGTGTTCTGGCTGGTTCTTTCACAAAGAGTCGTAAACTGCAATTTCTAATAAAAGATGGATGGCTTTCATCTTTGAATGCCTTTTCTGCTTTTAAAAATACATTTCTGCCCGATCAATACGATTTCCCGCGCCAGGGATATCGGGAAGTTTCTCCCGGCATTTTGAAAATAATATTCTCCTCAACTGGCCCGGAAACGCCGGGCGGTTTCAACACTCATCCATAACAGAAAGGATTAGATCGATGAAGAAATTCGCAACCGGTAATTCGATTCTTTCACTGGCAGTGGCCGTGCTCCTGGCCTGCTCGGTAGCCGCATTTGCCGGCGGGCAGTTTGCAAAAGATCCCTCCAACGCGGCCAAACAGTCCCCCGCCGGCGTTTCCAGCGCGGAAAGAGCGCAGCCCGGCCAACCGCTTCCCGCCCGTATCATTCCCAACGCCGCGATAACCGCAGCCGATACCATTCTGCACTGGGACGGCGATAATAACAGCGGCGTGGGCGACGGCATCACCGAGTGGCGCGGTATGGTGGTTTTCACGCCTACGGAATTGGGGCCTTTTGTAGGAACCCACGAAATTACCGAAGTGTGGGCCTGGATGCGCAGCCCCCTGGCCTGGGACAGCGTGTTAGTGGAAATTTATGAAGGCGTGACCATCAACCCTTCCGGGCCTTCCACCATCAATTTAGGCACGAAGGTATATTCCCAGGATTTCACCGCGGAAGTGGTGTTAGACAACTGGACCATTCATACTCTTACCAGCCCGGTGAGCCTGCAAAGCGGACAGATCTACGCGGTCTCTATTTTCATCCAGCAGAACCAGGCCTCTCCCCCGGCATACCCGTTGGGAACCGACGCCGGCCCCATGGTGCCGGAAAGAGGCGGCTGGGTGTGGGACCCCACCCTGCCCAACGGAGCGCAGTTGGCGGATTTTGGCATCAACCTGAACTGGAACATCCGCATGGGGCTTAGCCAGACCGGTAGCGGCGGCCAAACCATCGTTTTTGAAGAGGGATTTGAAGGCGCGTTCCCGCCCGCCAACTGGGTGAAAATAAACCCCGACGGCGGGACCGGCTGGGACCAGGTCGCAATTGGCACTACCCCCGTTCCCGGTTGGACCGGCGGCGTGGTTACCGGCGCTCCCAATAGTGGAGCTTCGGTAGCGTTCTGTACCTGGAATACCGGCGGCGCGGCCTCGAACGATCAATGGTTAGTCACTCAACAGGTTTCCAACGTTGAGTCCAATGATTCGCTGCACTTCTGGCTGCGCTACTGGCCGAACAATTACACCGACACCCTCGAAGTACGCATTTCCACGACCGGCAACACCAATCCGGCTGATTTCAACGTGCTGGTGGCCACCCTGGGCTTTGGCGCCGGGGGAGACACCTCCACGGCCTGGAATGAGTATTCCTACAAAGTGAGCGGGTTGGTGAGTGCGGGGGCGAATATTTATATCGCTTTCCGCGAGCGGGTGCAGGATAATTTCAATAACGGCTCATCCTTCTCCCTCGACAATGTTTCTTATACCAAAGAGGTTACGGTCGGGATCGGAGACGACAATCTCTCCACGCCGGCGAGCTTCAGCTTGCGGCAGAATTATCCCAACCCCTTCAACCCCTCCACCGCAATTGTGTATGACCTGGCGAAAAACGCCGGTGTAACCTTGAAGATTTACGATCTCAGCGGTCGGGAAGTGAAGACCCTGGTTCAGGGATTCCAGGGCGCCGGAACCTATACGGTGAATTGGAACGGAACCAACGACGCCGGGGTGAAAGTCGCCAGCGGCATCTACCTGTATCGCCTGGAAGCAGGAAATTTCGTGCAAACCCGCAAAATGGTACTCTTGAAGTAACTTTTGCACTTACCGGGTTTTGAAATCGGGATTTAAAGTAAAAAAGAGCGCCGGTGGAACGGTTCACCGGCGTTTTTTTATGCTCCCGGCAATGATTGCTCTCGGAGAGGGTCGTTATCCGGGAAAATCTGGCAAAGCGGCGAAAGAGTAGAAAATTCCTCACATAAACCCTGCTTTCCAAAAGGGACAGCATCGTAGCCAGCCCCTAAACCAGACCGGAGTCTCCGGTGAAAAATGAGGAATTGCATTTCTTTGAGCCATTGAATACATTACTTCTGTTTTTTCAATGTTCACCTGAATCGCGAAGTGAGGAGGCTAAGAATGGAAGCCTTGAGAATGATCAAAAAACCAAACAGGCGAAAAATAACCATTACATTACCGAAATCTTTCGGAGATGATCCAGTAGAGGTCATCATTCTGCCTGTTGACGCAGGACGCCAAAGGCCCACCCAGTTTAATCCTGAAGATTATTACGGAATAGGCCGATCCAACTTATCATTTGATCAAATCGATGATGAGCTTCGCAAATTGAGGAATGAATGGGAACGGGATATTTAGTGGACACCAATATACTGGTTTATTATTTCGACGGAAAATTGCCCGGGCAGGCAAAGCCGCGGGTTGATGCCATTTTGCAACAATCTTTTCGGATTTCGATAGTATCATATATTAAACCTTATTCCTGGTTAAGTGTATGTTTTATAATGTATTGAATAGCCCCCCGATTTATCGGGGGGACACGAATTACCCTCATACCTTAATCTTCTGGGGCTTCAGCCCCGCGTAGTGCAACAATCGGGGATAAATCCCCGGGAAAAGGCATAAGTTTACTTATTTTTTTCCCCCGATCTGAAGATCGGGGCTA
>JABWBP010000017.1 GCA_013360445.1 Calditrichaceae bacterium
TTGCCACAGAGTTCACAGAGAGCACAGAGATATGGAAAAGTGCGTTAAACAAACCCCTTTATTAGAAAAAAATGTTCCATATACAAGAATAATGATTCTAAGAGTCTTAAATTCTTTCTCTGTGACCTCTGTGGCTGAATAGTAACAATTAAACGATAATTGTGGAAGAATATCTCTCGAACGTTGGGCCGGTCTATTTCCGGCACTCTCCTTCCACTTTTAGGAAAGTCTGCCAATTGTTTGACCCGGTCAAAAAAGGCTTCGACCCATCGCTCTGCAGCGGCAGGATTCTCTTGCGCCATATATTTTACGATTTCGGTGGTTCGTTCAATAGCCAGTTCTGACCAGATCACTTTCATTGTTTGACGCTTTCAATCACTTTCTTCTTTGCCTCCTCATGATCATATATCCTGCCTTCGGAAATCTGTTTTTCCGCCGCTGCCAGATCTTGCAAAAGCTCAAGTTTATCAAGCAGCGCCTCGTATTGCGCCACATCTAAAATAACTGCCGCACTCTTACCTTTTTGAGTAATGATAAGGGGCCGCTTCGTTTGGCTAATTCTCCGAATAAGGGCGGTTGCATTTGCCCTGAACTCGGACAGAGGTTTTATGTCTTCATCAATTTGGATGCGTCGCATAAACTCTCCTGGCTGTTTTCCTGAAAAAATCACTCCAAAGGTACGGTCTGTACGAATTGAAAGCAACGATTCTAATTTGAAAATCGCTTGATTCCCGCTTTTGGAATTCCATACCTTTAGAGGTCTTTTTCTTTATCCATTGGCCTTTACACTTCGGGAGCCGTGTGACCCTCGAACAACTGCTCGATTATCTCAAAAACCGGCGGGAATTCATGGAAAACGTGACCCGCTGGGAAACCATTCCCGCCCGGGAAGGGCAATATGAGGATTTTTCCGCCTGCCCCGGCGTCGATGAGCGCCTGCAGGAAGCGTTGCGGCAAAAGGGCATCCGCCGGCTTTATACCCACCAAGCGGAAACCTTCCGTCATATCTCGGAAGGGAAAAACGTGGTGTTGGTAACCCCCACCGCCTCCGGAAAAACCCTGGGGTACAACCTGCCGGTGCTGAATGAGATTTTACGCGACCCGGAAGCCCGCGCTCTCTACCTCTTCCCCACCAAGGCGCTCTCCCAGGATCAGTACGCCGAATTGCACGACCTGATTACCCTCCTCGGTGAAGACATCCGCACTTACACCTTCGACGGCGACACCCCGGTTTCTGCCCGCCAGGCCATCCGCCGCGCCGGGCACATCGTCATCACCAACCCGGACATGCTCCACCAGGGCATTCTGCCCCACCATACCATCTGGCTGAAACTGTTCGAGAACCTGCGCTACGTGGTTATCGACGAGCTGCACTACTACCGCGGGGTGTTCGGCAGCCACCTCGCCAACGTCATCCGCCGCTTGAAGCGCATCGCCCGGTTTTATAACAGCAATCCCCGCTTCATCTGCTGCTCCGCCACCATTTCCAATCCCAGGGAGTTAGCGGAGAAGATCGTGGAGGAACCGTTCGAGTTAGTGGACAACAATGGCGCGCCCCGGGGGCGCAAGCATTTCATTCTCTACAATCCCCCGATCGTGAACCGGGAATTGGGCATCCGCCGCTCGGTGCTGAACGAGGTGAACCGCATTTCCAAAAATTTCCTGGAAACCGGGGTGCAATCGATTGTGTTTGCCCGCAGCCGGGTGCGGGTGGAAGTGCTCACCCGCTATTTGAAGGAGCAGGCGCGGAGTCTGAAGATCCCGGAAAAGCGCATTCGCGGTTACCGCGGCGGCTACCTGCCCCTGGAACGCCGGGAGATCGAACAGGGGCTGCGCTCGGGGGAAATTCTCGGCGTTATCAGCACCAACGCGCTGGAGTTAGGCATCGACATCGGGCAGCTGGACGTGGCGCTGTTGGCCGGCTATCCCGGCTCCATCGCCAGCGCCTGGCAGCAGGCCGGCCGCGCCGGGCGGCGCAGCAAAACCTCCGCGGCGATCATGATCGCCTCCAGTTCCCCGCTGGATCAGTATATCATCAATCACCCGGAGTATTTTTTCGAGAAATCCCCGGAAAACGGGATCGTGGATCCCAACAACCTCTTGATCCTGATGAGCCACCTCAAATGCGCCGCCTTCGAGCTTCCCTTCCTGGAGGATGAAATTTTCAGCCCCGTGGCCACCCGGGAAATTCTCGACTACCTGACGGATAACAAGGTGCTGCACAAATCCGGGGGAAGGTACCACTGGATGAGCGAGATCTATCCCGCCGAGGAAGTGAGCCTGCGCAGCGCCTCCCCGGACAACGTGGTGATCATCGACGCCACGGAGGAGGAGCGAGTGATCGGGGAGACGGATCTCTTCAGCGCCCAGATGTTAGTGCACCAGGAGGCCATTTACATGCACGAGAGCCGCCAGTATCACGTGGATACGCTGGATTGGGAGCGCAAGAAAGCCTACGTGCGCCAGGTGGAGGTGGATTACTACACCGACGCCATCACCAAAACCGACATCAAAGTGCTGAACGTGGACGAAGAAAAACCCTATGGGGGGATCGGGCTGGCTTACGGCGAGATCAACGTCAACAACGTTACCACCGGGTATAAAAAGATCAAGCTCTTTACCCACGAGAACGTGGGCGCCGGGCGGGTGTACCTGCCGGAGCAGGAAATGGCCACCACCGCGGCCTGGCTGGAATTTCCCCCGGACCTTGCCGCGCTCCTCTCCCTGCCCGCCAGCGACCTGAGCAGCGCCCTGCAGGCGGTCGCCAACCTGCTGCACCACATCGCCCCCTTGTACTTGATGTGCGACCCCGCGGACCTGCGCGCCGCGCCGATGGTACGCTCCCCCTTCTCCGAAAAACCCACCGTGTATTTGTACGACAACTATCCCGGCGGAGTGGGGTTGAGCTTCAAGCTGTTCAACGATCCCGAGCCCTCCCTGCGCGGGGCGTTAGAGCAGGTAGAGCGTTGCGAATGCGAATCCGGCTGCCCCTCCTGCACCGGCCCGGCGCTGGAAACCGGGGAAAACGCCAAAGCCAACGCAGCGCGGCTGCTGCGGTTTGTTTTGGGGAAGTAGTTATATCGTGTTCATGTTCGCATGTGTTCATGTGTTCCGGTGTTCGTATGTTTGTGTGTTTCTGTGTTTATGTTACTCGAACACCTGAACACCTGAGCACAGTAAACCCGCGATAGCCCTTGCCAGGCATAAATTCTCAAAACTCTTTGCCGGTTATCTTTTCGGTATTAATTTGTAGCCGTTTGATAATCTCTACCGAAACCTAATGAAAAGGAGACAGACCATGTCCAAAGCGATTGCAGGATTGAAGCCCGAACGGGTATGGCACTATTTTGCGGAAATTTCCCGCATTCCCCGCGGTTCCAAAAATGAGACCGCAATTTCCAAATACGTGCTCGAAACCGCTAAAAAAATGGGCCTGGAAGCGAAACAGGACCGCTTCGGGAATGTGGTGGTGAGAAAACCTGCCTCCCCGGGGCGGGAAAAAGCCCCCCGAATCTGCCTGCAAGGGCACTTAGACATGGTCTGCGAGAAAAACGCCGGCAAAAAACACGACTTCAGCAAAGACCCCATCGAGTTAGTACGCAAGGGCAACCTGCTGATGGCCGACGGAACTACCTTAGGGGCGGATAACGGCATTGCCGTGGCCGCCAACTTGGCCATCATGGAAGACAAAAAACTGGAACACGGCCCCCTGGAATTCCTCTTCACCGTGGACGAGGAAACCGGCCTCACCGGGGCAAACAACCTGCAGCCCGGTTTTTTAGAGAGCAAAACCCTCATCAACCTCGATTCGGAAGAAGAAGGGGCGCTCTACGTGGGCTGCTCCGGCGGGCGGGATACTACCGGAACCTGGAAAGTGGACTTCGAGGATGCCCCGGCCAACACCGTCGCCGTGCAGGTGAACGTGGCCGGGTTGCGGGGCGGGCACTCCGGGCTGGAGATCGACAAGGGGCGCGGCAACGCCATCAAGATTATGGACCGGGTGCTGATTGCGTTAGGGAACATGGGCGCGCGCCTGTCGCGCATCGACGGGGGCAACAAACGCAACGCCATCCCCAGGGAGTGCGAGGCGCTGCTCTTCGTTCCCCAAAAGAAGCTGCAAGAGGCGCTCGATACGGCGGCGCAATATCATGAGACCATCCGGGCGGAGCTGGCCAGCGTGGAGCCGGATTTGCGCATTACTGCGGCGCAGGCGAAGGGAGTGAAAAAGGGCAAGGTGATCAAAAAATCGCAGCAGAAGAAGATCACCCAGGCCATTTCCGGCCTGCCGCACGGGGTGATCAAGATGAGCGCGGAGATTTCCTGGCTGGTGGAAACCTCCACCAACGTGGCGGTGATCAATACCGGCAAAAAAACCATCTCCCTGGCGACCAGCCAGCGCAGCTCCGTGGCCTCGGAGTTAGACGAGATCTGCCAGACGGTGCGCAACATTTTCGAATTAGGCGGCGCGGAAGCGGCGCAAAGCGACGGCTACCCGGGCTGGAAGCCCAACCTCGATTCCCCGGTATTGAAAAAGGCCATCGCCGCTTACAAATCCCTGTACGGTAAAAAACCGGAAGTGAAGGCGATCCACGCCGGCCTGGAGTGCGGGATCATCGGCGAGAAATACCCCGGCATGGACATGCTCTCCTTCGGCCCTACCCTGGAAGGAGTGCACTCCCCGGATGAGAAAATTCATATCGACACCGTGGAGCGCTTCTGGAACTTCCTGCTCGCGTTGATCAAAAACGCGGCTTGAGAGGGTCTTAAGGCAGGCGGCAGGTTACAGTAAGCAGTAGGCAGTAGACAGTTTGGCAACTTCGCCTGCTCCCCCCTGCTTACTGCCTCTGCCCCTTCTACTGTTTCAATTCCACCCCTTCCGTGCGGGCGATGTACGCGGCGCAGGTAATATCCCCGGTCACGTTCAACACCGTGCGGCACATATCTAAAATCCGGTCCACCCCCAGGATAATGGCAATTCCCTCCGCCGGCACCCCGACCATTCCCAACACAATGATCATTAACGGGATCGCGCCAGAAGGTACCCCCGCCGCCCCCACCGCGGTCACCACGCTCATAATCACCACGATGACCTGCTGCGAGAGGGTGAGATCCACCCCAAAAACCTGAGCCAGGAATAGCACCGTGACGCCCTCGAACAGGGCGGTTCCGTTCATATTCATGGTCGCCCCCAGGGGCAGCACAAAGCCGCTGATCTTTGCAGGAATGCCTAAGTTTTCCTGCGATACAGTAATGGTGGTGGGCAGGGTGGCGTTACTGGAACTGGTAGAGAAAGCGGTCAGCATCACCGTTTCCACCTTGCGGAAAAACCTCAAGGGGTTGTAGCGGGCAAAAATGCGCACCAGGAAAGAAAACACCCCGAAAAAGTGCAGAGTGAAACCTAACAGAACGGTGATCACGTACATGCCCAGCGCAATGAGCAGATCGTAACCGAATCGCGAAGTCACGCTAAAAATGAGCGCCGCCACCCCGAAGGGCGCCAGCTTCATGGCAATGTTGATAATCGCAACGGTCACGTCGTTGATCCCCTCTAACACCCGAACCAACGGTTGAACCCGCTCTTTTTTTACCATGGTAATTCCGATTCCCACCATTAACGCCAGGAAAATTAACGCCAGCATATCGGGATTAGGGCGGGCGATGGCCGCGACCGGGTTTCGAGGAACGACGTTGACCAGGATTTGAATCCCGAACCCGGTCTTTTCCGCAGTATCCTTCAGCTCTGCGGCCTGGGAACTGTAGGAGGCTAATAATTCTGTTTTGGTTTCTTCGGGAAGATAATCCCCGGGGCGAATGCTATTGACCAGCGCCAGGCCGATAATGACGGCCAGGGTAGTGGCCAGCAGAAAGTACAGGGCAGTGCGCAGGCCAATGTTCCCGAGGTGCTTCAAATCGCCTATCTGCGCGACGCCCAGCGACACGCTGGCGAAAACCAGCGGGATCACCATCATGATCAGCATATTCAAAAAAATTTTTCCCAGCGGATCGCTGAAATATTTCTGCGTTGCCTCCAACAGAAGCGTTCCGGGCAGGAATTTATTGCTGAGCACGCCCGCAGCGGCGCCGATGATCAGGCCGAGGAATATCTTGGTGTGTCGTTTCATGAAGGATTCCAGTCGATTTCGTTGGAGAGTCCCGTGAAGACGCTAAAACGGGGCATTAACGATTCGGAGTATCGGAGGAGAGTTCCCCTCCCTTCATCGGTTCACCTCTTCCCTAATCCGGTCATATTCTAAACCCCGGAAAGTTTTACCCTATACCCTTTATGCCCATAAACAATATAGCTCGAGCCGTCCCTGAATCCGCAATCCGAAATCACAAATCCGAAATCTCACTGCTCCCACTCCCCTACCCGCTCTAACGCTTTAAACAAAGCCTGCCGGAAGTCCGCTGGCTGAAAAAACGTCACCCCGCGCCGCACCCCGTCATTCAGCATGTTGGCAAACTGGCTGACGGTTTGAAAGCGGTAGTAGGCTTCGATGGTGCGGTAGAGCGGGATAACGGTCTTGTTGGTGATCAACGGATCGGGATTTTCCGGCAGAAACCCGTTTTCAATCGCCCGCCGGTAATCTACCGTGCCGGGAATGGGAGAGAAGCAGGCCAGCCGCACCTGCACCCCTAAGTTATTGGCGTAGAGAATGGTTTCGATCACTTCTTCGAGGGGCTGGTTGGGCAGGCCCATGATGATGTAGGTCTCCAGGTCGCGGGCCTGGAACCCCGCTTTTACCAGGTTGGCCACCGCCCGGGTCATCTCGCCGGGGGTAACTTTATTGTGAATATCCCGCCGGCGCTCTTTCGCCACCGATTCCAAACTCAAGCGAATGGTTTTGAAATTGCACTCGTACATCAGTTGCGCCAGCTCTTCGTCGATGAAACGGGCGTGCAGTCCGTTGGGGGTATGGAAGCGCAAGGGCTGTTTGCTCTCTTTGATGGCTTGCAAGATCGGTTTGATGCGCCGTTCCGGCTGCATCAGCAGGGCGTCGTCGTAAAAAGCCACGTCGCGCACCCCGAAGCGCCGGGTTTGGGTAAGAAGCTCTTCCAGCACCTTATCCGGTTTGCGCTGGGAAAAATTTTCATCAATTTTGTAGGTGGCGCAAAAGGTGCAGCGAAACGGGCAGCCGCGCGAGGCCATGGCGACCAAATAGCTTATCTCTGGATAGAGGTCGAAAGCGGGGTAAGGGAAGTCATCGATGTCGCCGGGGAATTCTTCCCGCAGGTGAGGCAATTTCAGAATATCCGCCAGCAATTCCGCAGCCTTGATTTCGCCGGGGCCGGTAATCAGGTAATCGGGTTGAATGGCCTGGCGGGCATGTTCGGGCATCAGGGTGGCGTAAATGCCGCCGAGCACGACGGGAACTCCCGGAAAAATCTCCCGGCAAATTTCCACTGCCCGTTGCGGGCCGGGATACCAGTAGGTCATTCCGCTGGTGATAAAGATAGCGTTCGGGCGGGGATGGTTGTGCAAATCGCGCCGGAAGATATCTTCCGGCAATCCATAGCGGGCGAAGTAGCGGGGAATGAATTTGATCGCCTCCGGGGTCGCCATGATTTCCCGGTGAAAAGGACCGCTGCCGTATTTGCTCTGCTTGGGGGCATTACGCCCCTGCCGCCGCAGCAGCTCCGGGTGATGTTTGTCCAAACAGTCGATCAGCCCTGCCCGCACCCCGCGCTGTTTCAAAAAAGCGGCCACGTAGAGCAGGCCCAGCGGCTTGCTCCATAAATCGTAGGCGGAAAAGTCATAAATCCAGGGGTTGATGCAGAGGATATAGGGTGATTTCATGGGCTATACAAACTTCATAATTGGCAATTGACAATTGGTAATTGCCAATTGCCAATTAAAACATCCGCTGTTTCCTATGTTCCCTGACCCTTATAAATTAAGCCCGGGAGGCTACGGTTGCAAGCCCGCCGGCACGCCGCCCGGAAATTGCTGCTCGATGGCCTCGTTGATCCGGGCAACCCGGTTTTCCGGGTTGGGATGGGTGCTGAAGAACTCCGGCTGGCGCGCTCCGCCGCCAGCTTCGGCGAGGATTTCCATCACCCCGATGAGCGCCCGGGGATCGTATCCCGCCTCGGAGATGAACCGCACTCCCAGGGCGTCGGATTGCAATTCGTCATCCCGCCCGTATTTCATGTTCACCAACTGTCCCACCATCATAGCAATATAGGCCGTCTGCTGGCTGTTAGGATTCTCCGGATCGTAGGTGGACAGCACCAGCGCGCCGGTCAATCCCTGGGTTAGCTGCTGCTGCGCGATGCGCTGCGCCCCGTGCCGGGCCACCACGTGGCCGACTTCGTGCCCTAACACTCCTGCCAACTGACCCTCGGTTTGCAGCCGCCGGAACAGTCCCGCGGTGATAAAAATCTGCCCGCCCGGCAGCGCAAAGGCATTGATAGTCTGCTCGTCGGCGAGAAGGTGAAATTCGTATTGATAAGGAGTTTGGGAAGCCGCGCCGCGGGAAACGATTCGCTGCCCCACCTGGCTTACCAGGGATCGCGCCTGGCGGTCCGGGTGCAGGCCGCCGTATTGCTGCGCCATTTCCGGGGCGGCTTGCAGGCCCAACGCAATTTCCTGCTCGGCGGAGATGTTGACGTGCTGTTTTTCACCGGTCACCGGGTTATACACGCTCGATCCGAAATAGGAGAGCAGTGCGAATCCGGCCATCAGAAGACCGATAATGAAGCGGAATTTTCGAAAAGGACTGGCAGAGCGGTTGGCAGCCGGAAAAGCGCGCTGCCCGAAACCCTGCCGGGAGGGATAGTTCTGCCCGTACATGTACTTTCTCGAGTGTTTTGGGTGTTATGGTGTTTTAGTGTTATGGTGGATGGCTGTCAGTTTGCGGTCCCTTACTCGAATGCTAAAATACTCGAACACCATAACACATGAGCACTTTAGCACTACTCTTCAACCGGAACGAATTTTTCAACCTCCAGGGCCTCGTAAACGCCCCCGGCCAGCGCGCCGAAAATCAGGTGAGAAAGCGCCATCATCCAGCTGCGCAGGGGAAAAAACCAGGGGAAGATGGCGGAGAAGGTATAGAAATTGATAAAATAAAGCGCGAGGCCGAAAAAAGCGCCGCCCAGGATGCCCACGATCATTCCCCAGCGATGCAACACCAGGGCAATCAGGGAAGCAAAAATGATCGAGAGCGGTAAGTGTACCAGCAGCGCAACCGAAAAAATGGCGGCGTCGAAGGTTGCGGGAGGAGGAAGAACTTTCGTTCCCATCAAGATAGACGCGGCCAGGCGAACGATTACCCAGGGACTGCCTAAGTAGGCGTCGGTCAGGATCATGTTTACCACTAAGAAAACGGCCCCGGAGATGATCCCCGCCCATATTGCGGCGCGCCAATCGACTACCTGGCGCATTTTCGGTTTAGGGTGGCCCATTTTAGCTCCGGTAATTTTCGTGTTGCAAAGAATCCGCCTGTTTTGGTGTTATGGGATGTTACAAGGGCCCACCATAAAAAAGCCTGCGAAATATCCGAAGTTGAGAGATATTTCCGGCATTTCGCAGGCATTGAGATCAAACGGTTAAAGATTTATGCTTTCTTTTTCATAAAGCCAGCGATAAGCCCCCAGGCGCCAATGGCGAGGTTGATGATCCAGGAAATCATGCTTTCGTTCAAGGAAATAGGGCCGATTGGGCTCATACTAAAAGCGCTGAGCAGACCCACAATCGCATTCAACCCGCCGATTCCCAACGCACCGGTGCGCTGGTTGCTTTCCGTGCCTTTAAATCCCAGGTAGCTAAGAGCTGCGCCGGAAAGCATATTAAACACATTACCGCCTGTTGCTGTGCCCATTGCACCGCCTAGGGCAGGACCAATACCCGGTGCAAATTGGCCAAGTAAACCGATAGCGGTCTGGGCAAGGCCGGCATACTTCGTAAAATTCTGTAACATATCATACTCCTCCTGCTTTTGTGAGTGAAGAATATTGAGGGGGATTTTGATTGAGCGCACCCCCAAATGCGCTTTCCAACTTGAGAACTTCCTCTTGCCAGAACGGCTTGCATCCGGCAAACTGTCTTTTCCTGAGAACGGAAAGCTCAACCGATGCCCCGCTAAAAAGTAGCGGGGCATCGGTTGCTGCGAAAGTTAGGCGCATGGGTTATGCTTTGTTCAGTAACTCGTGATCAATACAACGACATTGCCCTGGTCCTTTGTTCGTTTGAGAGAAATGGTGAAGAATTCACCGCACTGTCCAAAGAAGCCTGGAGAATCTGCCCTTGCGCTTTCACCAATATACTGAATAGAAAAAAAAGTATAGCTACAAAAATGCCACTGACTAAGCCTATTCCTCCCATTGCTCCACTTCCGAACTGGCCAGCTGCCCCAAAAGAAATCACAGCAATCACACTTCCTAAAATTACACCAATACCCTTGATTATCGCTCCTATAGCTATCATGGTTCTAGCAACTAAGTAAGCATCCTTGTAGCGTTTCATCAGTGCTGCAGATTCTCCACCAATCGACGAATTAATTCCTCTATCTTCCGTAGGAATCACTTGTTCTGCAACTCCTTGGCTATCTGAAGCAGGCTTTATGTTCAGACTTTTCATAATAGGGTCTGCCACAAGCAGTAATAAAACTGCTCCCAAAAGTGATGTTATAATTACTCCAATTAAACTATAACTAAAACCAATTCCTAATGAGCTAAGCAGAAAACTTAATAGTAGAGCACCTACTGCACCAGCAATTAAACTACCTTGCAAACCTACTCCCTGCTCCTTCCTTACCCTCCACGCTATATACCCAACAATACTCCCAACAATAATACTTCCCATTAATAACATAGGTATAGGTAAGCCATACATAGTTTTCCTCCTCTCGAACTTATTGGTTAAATGCTAACTTCCAAATTTACTCCAATAATTTTTTTTACTGTGTATCCTTTTTGCTGAAGCCCCTCCTTTGAATTTATCACAACTCTCAATTCTCGCACACCTAACAACGGATCAACTTACCGAACTTCACTGAAACAGTCAATAGATGGCGAGATTTTTACCCCGCCATGGATTATCGAAGCCATTCCCCTATTGATTGAAGGTTGAGAATTGTGTATAATTGTCCCGGCCAGAGGTTAAGTGTTTGGGCGCAACCGGAAAGTTCGAATCATGCGAATAAGTCGAGGACCTAACCACAAAATTTGCGAGGAATACATCCATGCCAGCGTTTGAAAAATTAGGGGTGTTCTATCTCGGAAAGAAAGCGGACCCCCAAAGCGGTGAATTAAGCCCGGAGTACCTGCTTTATGAATCGAAAGACCTCTGCACCCACGCCATGTGCGTGGGCATGACCGGCAGCGGCAAGACCGGGTTGTGCATCGGCCTGTTGGAAGAAGCGGCCATCGACAATATCCCGGCGATTATTATCGATCCGAAGGGAGATTTGGGGAATCTGCTGCTGGCCTTCCCGGACCTGCGTCCGGATGATTTCCTCCCCTGGATCAACACCGACGAGGCGCGGCAGAAGGGCGTTTCCGCGGAAGAGTTTGCCCGGGAGCAGGCGGAATTGTGGAAAAAGGGGCTGGGGGAATGGGAGCAGGACAGCGAGCGCCTCCGGCTCTTCAAACAGGCGGCGGATTTCGCCATTTACACCCCCGGGAGCAGCGCCGGGCTGCCGGTTTCGATTGTGCAATCCTTCGCCGCACCCTCTGCCAAAGCGCTGGAGGATTTGGATTTGCTGCGGGAGCGCATCCAGACCACTGCTTCCGGCCTCCTGGAGTTGTTAGGCATCAAGGCCGATCCGCTGCAAAGCCGGGAGCACATCCTGCTTTCCAATGTTATCGAGCACTCCTGGATGGCCGGCAAAGACCTGGATTTAGGCGAATTGATCCGCATGATCCAAACCCCCCCGATCACTCGCATCGGGGTATTCGACCTCGAATCGTTTTACCCTGCCGCGGAGCGCTTCAAGCTCTCCATGACCCTCAATAACCTGCTGGCCGCCCCGGGGTTCAAAACCTGGATGGAGGGAGAAGCGCTGGACATCGACCGGATGCTCTATACCGCAAACGGCAAACCGCGCACGTCGATTTTCTCAATTGCGCACTTATCCGATGCGGAGCGAATGTTTTTCGTAACCCTGCTGCTCAACCAGGTACTGGGATGGATGCGCGCCCAGCCGGGAACCACCTCGCTGCGGGCGCTGCTGTACATGGACGAAGTTTTCGGCTTCCTGCCCCCTATCGGAGAGCCGCCCTCCAAAAAACCGCTGCTGACCCTGTTGAAACAGGCTCGCGCCTTCGGGCTGGGGGTGGTGCTGGCCACCCAAAACCCGGTGGACTTGGATTACAAGGGGCTGTCGAACATCGGCACCTGGTTTATCGGGCGGCTGCAAACCGAGCGGGATAAAGAGCGGTTGGCCGACGGGCTGACCTCCGCCAGCGCCCAAGCTGCGGGATTAGACAAATCAACCTTGATGAATATTATTTCCAACCTGAAGAAACGTCAGTTCCTGGTGCAGAATATCAACGCCAAACAGCCGCAGTTGTTCGGAACCCGCTGGGCGATGTCCTACCTGCGCGGCCCTCTCACCCGCGATCAGATCAAGCTGCTGATGAAAGACCGGATTGCAGAAACCCCGTCCATCGCGCCGGCCCGGCCGGCTGCGGCTTCTCATGCAGCCGCAGGAGGACGTCTCTCTACCCGCCCGCAGCTTCCCCCGGAAATCCGCCAATACATAAGCCCGGCTAATAAACCGGCGGCGGGGGGAAAGGTGGTTTATCATCCCTACCTGGTGGCCGGCGGCGACGTGCAGATTTTCAACAATACCTACGGGGTCGCCCAAAGCGAGCAGCTTGCTCACGCGCTGCCGTTGGAAGAGGGCGGGCCGGGCCTCGCCTGGGAACAGGCGCTAAGTTTCAGTTTCGAGCCGGGTATTCTAAGCGGGCAGGCGGCAGAGGGAGCGGAATACGCTTCAATGTCTTCGGAGGCGGCCAAACTTTCCACTTACAATCGCCTGGACCAGGATTACGAAAACTATGTGTTTCGGAATTACCAATTACTCCTATGGAAGAGCGCTTCAACGGGGCAACTGTCGCGCCCCGGGGAAGCGGAGCGGGATTTTCGCATCCGCCTTTCCCAGACCGGGCACGAGCGCCGCGACCTGGAAATGGATCGCTTAAAACGCCAGTATGCTTCCAAAATCGCCACCCTGGAGCGGCAATTGTTGACCGCCCGCCAGCAGGTAGAGCGGGAAGCAGACCAGTACAAGCAAAAACAGATGGACACCGCTATCTCCGCAGGCTCCTCGCTATTGGGAATGCTGTTAGGCGGTAAAAGAGGTCTGAAGGGCGGGGTTACCCAGGCGGCGCGTTCCGCAACCCGCATGTCGAAAGAGAAACAAGACGTGGAGCGGGCGCAGGAAAAAGCCGCCCAGTTGGAAGCGCGGTTGGAAGAGTTGCAGGCGCAGTTCCAAAGAGACGTGGATCAGGTCAGCGGGAGGCTGGATCCCATGAGCGAGAATTTACAGCAGATCGTTCTCCGCCCCAAGAAAAGCGACATCTTGCAGCGCTGGTACGGCATTCTCTGGGTTCCCTTCCTGCAGCGGGATGACGGCAGCCGGGAGTCGCTGGTTGCGCAAATACAGTAGGCAGGTAAGCAGTAGGCAAACGTAAAACACCCCCGCTTTGATTGGCACTTAAGAAGATCGCTTTACTGCCTATTTGCCAACTGCATATTGCCTACTGCCTACTAAAAATATACCTCAACACAAACATGCGCATGAAATTTCGTATCATACTCCCAATCATCGCCATGCTGCCCATTGCAGCCATGAGCCAGCAAGCCAAAATTCTCCAGGAATTTCGCCATCACGGGATGTGCGACGCCTCTGCAGCGGTAGCATTGTCGCCCAATACCTTCGCCGTCGCCAATGATGAGGATAATTTCATCAGGATATATCGCAGCGATTCCAGCGGCGCGTCTTTAACGGCGCTGGATATTTCCGGGTATATGAAAGAGGAGACTTCCCAAAAGGAATCGGACCTGGAAGGCGCCGCGGAAATAGAGGAGACGGTTTTCTGGATCACCTCGCACGGACGCAACAAAAAGGGCAAGCTCCAGGAATCGCGGTATCATTTTTTCGCCAACCGGATCAGTCTGGAGAAAGGCCGATATGCCCACCGGCAAATTGACAGCGCCTATACCGGTTTATTGGCGGACATCTTGTCCGATCCACGTTTTTCCCGATACGGCCTTGAGGAAGCTGCCAAATTAGCGCCCAAAGATTCGGGCGGCCTGAATATCGAAGGATTAGCGGCTACCCCTGATAAACGACTGTTGCTCGGTTTCCGCAACCCGGTTCAGGCGGAAAAGGCTCTGCTGATACCGTTGGAAAATCCCTTTGAGGTGCTGCAAGGGAAAAGAGCGATTTTGGGCGATCCCATGGAACTGCCGTTGGGCAACTTAGGCATTCGCAGCATTGAGTACTGGCCGGCGCGGGGATTTTACCTGATCGTCGGCGGGCCGCATCACAGCGACAGCGGGGAGAATTTCCGGCTATTCCGCTGGTCCGGAGATCCCGCCCGCGCCCCGGCGCCGGTTGACGGGATCGATCTGAAGGGATTCAACATCGAAGCGGTACTAATCTATCCCGACAAAAACGACCGGGTGCAACTGCTCAGCGATGACGGGGCGCTGAAACGGGGAAAAAAACAGTGCAAAAAATTGCCGGATAAAAGCCGGGAAAAGTATTTCCGCAGCATTTGGGTGGCTTTGTAATAATGAAACTCCCCCGCGCCCACCATCTCTCTGCCGAGGAACTGGCCGGCCAGGTATTGATGCCGAAGCTGGAGATCGGTTTCCGAAATATCAACGCTCCCGGGGCGCAAAAAATCCTGCGGCTGCTGAAACGCTACCACCTGGGGGGATTCATCTTGTTCAACGGGCATCCCGCGGATATTCGCTGCTGGACCGCCTTGTTGCAGCGAGAAAGCCGCTTCCCGTTGTTGATCGGGGCAGACCTGGAGCGGGGCCTGCACAGCGTATTTTCCCGGGGGGCCATGTTCCCCCACGCCCTGGCCTTTGGCGCGGCCGGCGACGAAAACCTGGTGAAATCTTTTGCGGAGGTGTTGGGAAAGGAAGCGCGTGCGGTTGGGATCAATCTCTTTTTCGGCCCGGCCCTGGATCTGGCCAACGATGCGGAGAATCCCATCATCAACATCCGCGCGTTTCATGCGCAGCCTGCGGTGGTCTCCCGGTACGCCCAAATCGTCATCAAAACCGTGCAGCGATTCGGCGTCGCCTGCGCGGGCAAACATTTTCCCGGGCACGGCGCCACCCGGCAGGACTCCCACACTGCTCTGCCGGAAATTTACAAGCGCCTGGCGGATTTGGAAACCGAGGAATTGCTTCCCTTTCAGGAAGCCCTTGCCGCGGGGGTCAAAGGGATGCTGGTTGGGCATCTGAAAGTCCCCGGTTACGCCCATCCCGCCTCCCTGGAACCAGGATTGATTGAGCGGCTCATCCGCCAACAATGGGGTTTCCGCGGGGTGATTTTTACCGACGCGCTGGATATGGGCGCGATTCAGCAGCATTTCCACCCCTGGGAGCAGACGCTCTTGCCCCTGCAAGCCGGGGCGGACGTGCTGCTCATGCCCCCGCAATTACCCCTGGCGCATTCGCTTTTGGTTGAGCAAATCAAAACGAATGAAGCCTTCCGCGGCCGGGTGGAAGAGGCAGTGGAGCGGATTTTTGCCCTGAAGCGCTGGCTGCACGCCTGCAAACCGGCACAGGATCATCCGCTGCGGGTGAATAAAGTGGTAGAGCGTCCCGCCCATCTCGCTATTGCCGCGCAGGTGGGCGAAAAGGCTATCACCCTGGCGCACAAATCCGAACACTTTCCCCTGAATCTATCAAAGGTAAAACAAGTTTTACACTTCATCTTCACGGATACTGTTTTCCGCGATCAACCCTTGCAGTATTTTTGCCGGGCGATGGAGGCTTTTTTTGAGAATCCACAAGTTTTAAATAACCCGGCGGTGAAGGAGATTCAGGCGCTTAGCCTCCCCCCCGATTCCGTAGCGATCGTCTCCCTGTATTTCCGCACCTTTGCCGGGCACTCCCAGGAACTGGACTGGGAGCGGATCCGCAAGACCCTTCGCTACCTGCGCCAACAGAACGCCCGGGTAATTATCTTCGTTTACGGGAATCCGTATCGGCTCCATCGCCTGCCGGGAAATCTCTCCCCCGATGCGGTTTTTCTGGCTTATTCCTACGTGCAGGTTTCCCAGGAGGTGGCGTTCAAGGCGCTGTGCAGTTTTATCCCCATCAAGGGCAATTTGCCGCTGTCGCTCCCCAAACCGTTCGGGAAGGCGATTCCCCTTGCTGCAAAATCGTACCGCTTGCAGCCGGGGTTGGGTGAATCTTCCGGCTGGGAATCCGCCGAGAAAATCCTGATCGATGCGATGCGGGAGCGCATTTTCCCGGGCTGCGTGGTCCTGGCGGCGCAGCAGGGAGAGATTCTGCTCCATCAGGCATTCGGGCGTTTCGAGTATTCGGAAAATTCCCCCACGGTAAAACCGGATACGGTGTACGATCTCGCTTCTCTCACCAAAGTGCTCGCAACCACCCCGGCCATCATGCTCCTGGTAGAGCAAGGCGAATTGCGCCTGGAGCACACTTTAGCGGATTTTTACCGGGAATTGCAGAACGATCCCCGGGGGAATATCACCATCTCCGATTTGCTGAGCCACCAAAGCGGGCTGCCGGCCTGGAGACCCCTTTATGAAGATTTGGGATTGCGGATTACGGATTGCGGATTGAGGAAGACGGAGGAAATTGTTAAAAGGGTTTTGAATACGCCGTTAGAGTATGGAATCGGTGAAAAGGCGGTTTACAGCGATTTGGGATTCATCCTGTTGTATGATATTGTGGAAAAGATCAGCGGCGTCTCTTTCGATGTCTTTTGCCGCGACCGGATTTTCCAGCCATTGGGATTAAGATCGCTGCAATTCAATCCCCCGGAACAGCTTTGCAAACAAATTCCCCCGACCGGCGCGGATGCGCTCCGAAAGGAAATCATCCAGGGGCAGGTGAATGATCTCAACTGTTTTGTGATGGGCGGGGTCTCCGGCCACGCGGGGTTGTTCGGAAATGCAGAAGACGCGGCGGCGATGGGGCAGCTTTTTCTTCAGAAGGGAATTTACAACGGCCGGCGGTTGTTTCGCGCATCGACCGTAGATTTGTTTACCCGGAAACATCGCCCGGCTGTCTCCGCCCGCACATTGGGATGGGATACCGCCGTCCCCGGCGGTTCCGCCGGAAGCCGTTTTTCGGAAAACACCATCGGCCATTTGGGATTCACCGGGACGTCGCTTTGGGTAGATTTGGCGCGGGAGATTATCGTGGTTCTGCTTTGCAACCGGGTGCATCCCGATCCCTCAAAAAACCGCATGGGAGAAGTTCGCCCGCAGTTGCACGACGCCATAAATGAACAGATTGATATGCAGGAGGATTGAAATGAAACGATGTGGCAGGGCGATTTTAGGGGTAGCGTTCATATTACTCTACCCCGTTCTTGCGGATGAACCGGTGGATTTGCAAATGGTCACCCGCATCAAGCAGGAAGGGTTGAACAATTCCCAAGTGATGGAAACCCTCAGCTACCTGACCGACGTGCACGGCCCCCGGCTAACCGGCTCGCCGAATTACAAAATTGCTGCGGAGTGGTGCCGCTATCAATTGAGTGAATGGGGGTTGGAAAACGCCCGCCTGGAGAGCTGGGCGTTTGGCCGGGGCTGGTCCATCGAACGGTATTCTGCGGAGATGCTGGAGCCGTATTATATGAATATCATCGCCTATCCCAAGGCCTGGACGCCGGGAACGAACGGGGCGATGTCCGGCCAGCCGCTGGCCATCTCTCTTGAAGAGGAAGATTTAGAACAGTACCGCGGCAAGCTGGCCGGCGCGATAGTACTGCTTGGGGAACCTCGAGACCACGAACCGCTTTTCGAAGCAGAGGCCCAACGCTATACCGCGGAGCAATTAACCGAATTGACCGGCTATCCCGAGGAAGCAGGCCGTACCACCTCCAGCCGGCGGGAGCGATTCGCCAAATACCGGGCAGAACGCGCCAAACGCAGGGAATTGACGCGCTTTCTGGCGCAGGAAGGCGCAGCGGCGGTTTTGGAAGCCAGCCCTATCGCGCACGGAACTTTGCGGGTATTGAGCGGGGGAGCGTTCGACAATGATACGACTGCCAGTCTGCCGGCCCTGGTAATTGCCCTGGAAGCATACAACCATATTGCCCGCTTGTTGAAGAAAAATATCCCGGTCAAGTTAGAAATCAATATTCAAACCCGTTTTCATACCGAGGATTCCCTGGGATACAACGTAATTGCGGAAATTCCCGGCAGCGACGGCAAATTGAAGAAAGAAGTGGTCATGTTAGGCGCACACCTGGATTCCTGGCACGCCGGCACCGGGGCGACCGATAACGCCTCCGGCTGCGCGGTAATGATGGAAGCGGTGCGCATCCTGAAAGCGCTCGAGGTTAACCCTCGCCGCACCATCCGTATTGCCTTGTGGGGCGGAGAGGAGCAGGGGCTGTTAGGATCGGAAGACTACGTCAAAAAGTATTTTGCCGACCCTAAAACCATGGACCTGAAGCCGGATCACGCCAACTTTTCCGCCTATTACAACCTTGATAACGGCACCGGGAAAATCCGCGGCATCTATTTGCAGGAGAGCGAGGCGGTACGGCCCATTTTTGAAGCCTGGCTGAAACCTTTCCATGATATGGGAGCGGCCACGGTTACCTTCCGCAAAACCAGGAGCACCGATCATGTATCATTCGACGCGGTGGGCCTGCCGGGATTCCAGTTTATCCAGGATCCCATCGAATATTTCTCCCGCACCTGGCATACCAACATGGACGTGTACGACCACCTTCTGGCGGACGATTTGAAACAGATGTCGGTGATCGTGGCCGCGTTTGTGTACCATACCGCCATGCGGGATGAAAAACTGCCCCGGAAGCCGTTACCGCAAAAAACCGGCGACAGGCGGTAGTAGCAGTTTCACCGGTTTGAAGCGAAAATTGGAACGCGGATGACGCGGATGAGACGGATTTTCACGGATAAATGGGTATTATTCCTTAAAAAGTCTGCGCGAATCCGCTAATCTAAGCAGGGGATTTATATATGAAAATCGGCCATGCGCATATCAAGGTGCGGGATCTGGAACGCTCCACGGCGTTCTATGAGCGGTTCCTGGGGCTCTCGGTGCGGGAGCGCATCGAAGGCCACTTTGTCTTCATGTCCGGCACGGACATGCATCACGAAATCGCCTTGCAGCAGGTGGGGATGGGTGCGAGAACCCCGGGGCGCTTCGAGGTGGGCCTGTTCCACGTGGCTTTCGAAGCGCCGGATAGGCCTTCCCTGGCGCGCAGTTTCAAACAACTAATCGATCATGGCATTCCGGTTGTTGCGGTGGACCACCGCATCAGTTGGGCAATTTACTTCAACGACCCGGACGGGAACGGCCTGGAAATTTACTGTGACACCCGCCGGGAACCGGATGGAAGCGAGTTGTGGGATGGGATGGATCGCCCGCTGGTTGCGGAGCAGTTGCTGGCGTATTTGTAAATCTTTACAAGCCCAACAATTGCCCAATCCGCTGAATCGTCAACGGCGCGGAGCCTTCGTAGTGGTTGTTGACGTTGAGATACACGTTCACGCCGCGGGCTTGCAGGTCTTTGATCATATCCGCCACGGAGCGCAACTCATCGCCTTTGTCCTCCCAAATCCGGTTCCACTGTTCCCCGCTCTTCTCTTCGATCTCCTTGCGATCTCCCCCGTGCAGGCGGATAACCGTGGTATTCTGGATTTGATTGCGGAATTTGTTGTAAATCTCCACGATATCCGGCATGTAATACCCCTGCAAGAACACGTGGCTCAGGTTATTGCGATCGAGGAAATCGAAGTAGGCCCGGTTCAGATACCAGGGATTGCGGATTTCCATGCCGTAGGGCCAGGAGCGGTCGCAGCGGCTGATAAAATCGCCGAAGCGTTTCTGAAATTCGTACTGCGAGGGCATTTTCTGCTTGTTGAGATATTCGAACTGGAACATCAGCATCCCGGTTTGCGATTGCATCGGGGCAATGGAAGCGAGGAATTCGGAGAAGAGCGGTTGGGAGAGAAAATGGGGATTGTCCAGCAACGGCTCATTTTTATTTTGGCGATAAAAATGGGTGAGGGTGACGCTGTTGGGAATCTTGATCGTGAAGCGGAAATTTTGCGGCGCCGAAGCAAGGTATTCCTGAACCACCTCAGCACGGGGCAGGCTGACCTTGTCCGCGCCAAACAGCGACCAGAACCACTGGTCGATTTCCACGCTCCGGTAATGCCGGGCATATTCTTCCAGGAAATTAATATCCTTTTTATCGGAATATACCAGCCCGCGCCAGGACGGGTATTTCCAACTGCAAGCGCCGATATATAGTTCTGCCATAATTTATCCGTGGACTATCAAATCATCAGTGATTGTAAGGTAAACAAGTCGCACCGGACAACGGGCAGTAAGGAATACTAAGTTGATCGCAGCCTTTTCTGCCGGATCGTCGTGGGGCGCCCTGCTCCTGCCAACTGCCGCTGTCACTTATGCTTGTGTATAGAATAGAGACCGTGGGTTTCACCACTCCCGGGGTTTGAATTTCCTATCGTTCAACACCTTCACTGTCTCCCCGGTCTGCCCAATTACAAAAAGCCCGTTTTTGTAAGCAAAGCGATCCGCCCCCGCTTCAATGACGATCCCCGCCACCGCCCCCAGCACTTTCCGGTCTTGATACTCCGGAAAGAACGCTTTGAAGCTCTTCAGTTTCTCCAGGTGCTCCTTGACGTCATCAACCCCTAAGGTGCTTTTCACTTCGATCAGCATGGCGTATTCCCCGTTGATGGCCAGCACGTCGATCTCCATTTTATCCCCATTCCGTCGCGCCTTGACCCGCGGAAACACTTTATCCAATTCAATTCCCCACTCTTTGAACAGGTTTTCCACCGCCGGCACCACCAGCCCCTCCACAAAGCGCCCCCATTTGCCGCCTAAATCGGCAACCGCTTTGGTGGCTTCGGCGATTTTCCGGTCAGTCTCCTTCATCCGCCGGTCAGTCTCCTTCATTCGCCGGTCAGTCTCCCGGAAAAGATCCCAAATCTCCTCGATGCTTTTTTCCATTTGTTTGACGGTCATATTTATCCCCTTCCCTCTTTATGTTGATACTTCTGGCGTTTTTGCCGAGTTTATGAGCCAATTTAAGCCCTGGTTATTGGCAATGCAATTTTGAATTGCCGCGCCCGCTCAAAAATCATAAACCCAGCTCGAAGCCCTGCCCATGCTCGGGAATGGTCACTTTCCAGCCGAACTGCTGCCGGATTTTCTCCGCCAGGGCCTGGCTGGCTTCCGGCTCCCCGTGAACCAGGAAAATGTTCTCCGGCGCCTTATTGAAGCCCATCAGCCAGGCTAACAATTCGTTGTAATCCGCGTGCCCGGAAAATCCGGAGATGCTCTCCACTTTGGCGTTGACCGGTACGTATTGCCCGTGAATTTTAACCGTCGGGCTTCCTTCCAAAAGCGCCCTTCCCCGGGTGCCTTCGGCCTGAAAACCGATAAAAAGAATGGTGTTTTGCGGATGGGGCAGCCGCTGCGCCAGGTGGTGAAGAATCCGCCCCCCCGTAGCCATGCCGCTGGAGGAAATAATGATCGCCCGGCTCCCGATCTGGTTGATCGCTTTGGATTCAGCCTGGGATTTACAAATGTGCAGCCGCTGCGGGCGGAACAGTTTTTTCCCTTCTAACACCTGCACCCGGCTGGTCAAATCCAGATCCGCCAGGCGCTGCTCGAATATTTTAGTGGCGTCGATGGCCATGGGGGAATCAATATAGATGGGAAGCGGGGGAATCTGCCCCTGTTCTTCCAATTCCCGGATCACGTACAGCAGCGTCTGCGTTCGTCCCACCGCAAAAGAAGGGATCACCAGCACTCCTCCGCGCTCCACGCTCTCGTTGATCACTCGCACGAAATCCTGGTAAGGCACAAAATTGTCGTGGCGGCGATTACCGTACGTAGATTCCAATATTAGGTAATCTACGTTGAAGGCCTGCACCGGGTCGCGCAGCAGCGGGCGTTCCGGGCGCCCGATATCGCCGCTGAAAACGATCCGGCGTTCCTTCTTTCCGTTCGTGAGTTTGATATCGACAAACGCAGAGCCCAGGATGTGCCCGGCGTCTTTAAATTTGACGCGCAGCCCTTCATCCAGGAACAAATCTTCCCCATAGTAAACCGGGGAGAAAAATGCCAGGGCATTGTTGGCATCTTCAACCGTATAAAGAGGCAGAGCGGGTTTGTGTTTGGAAAATCCTTTCTTGTTGGCCCAGGCGGCGTCTTCTTCTTGCAGGTGGGCGCTGTCGCGCAGGAGAATTTCGCACAGATCGTAGGTGGGATAAGTGCAATGAATGCGCCCGGCAAACCCGTCGCGGCAAAAGCGCGGGATATAGCCGGAATGGTCGATGTGTGCGTGTGTCAACAACAGCCCGTCAATAGTCTCCGGCGGAACCGGGAAGGGGTCCCAGTTCTTCAGGCGATTCTGCTTGGTTCCCTGGAATAGCCCGCAGTCGATCAGCAGTTTTTTTCCGTTTAATTCCAACAAATGCCGCGAGCCGGTTACGGTTCCGGTAGCGCCCCAAAAGGTCAACCTGGCCATATCATAGCCTCCGGTGTTTTCTAAAACAGAGGTTAATTTTTCGATTACTTACTGCTTCATCGCTCAAAAACTAACTGAATTGGGGGAATAAATCAAACTAATTTTTCGGGAGTATCGCTCTTGGGGCTTTACCAATTAATGCCGACCGGAGGAAGCGATTTCAAACTGCCGATGGGGGATTGGTTCCAGGGTTGCTATTTCGGGGGGATAAATGAATCCGGGTCACTCGCAAAATGCTGCCGAAAAGAATGGCTACCCCGGTCCACTGAACCAGGTTCAGAAGATTGCCGCGCACGAAATATTCCAGCACCACGGCGGTGAGGGGAAAGGATAATTCACAAATGGTGGCCACAGAGGCGCTGATCCGTTTCAGCCCATAATAATAAAGGAAAATGGCCGGGCCGCCGGTGGAAAAAGCGATCAGCAGAAAAATCAAGGCCTGTTTCGGGCTGACCTGGGAAATTGCCGGTATATGCCCGAGTAGCAGCACCAGCAAGAGCATTAGTATTGCGGTGAGGGCAAAGCGCAGGTAAGTGCCTAATTCAAATCCCACGTTTTTCAGGGCGCGCTTGCTCAACACCGTGGAAGAACCGAACGCTGCCGCCGCTATCAGCGCGAACAACGCCGCCGCCGGCGTCTTATCCCCGGTTTTGAGGGTAGGCAGGCTCCCGCCAAAGGTCATCAGGTAAGCGCCGAAGATCGCCAGGGCAGCCCAGAAGAAGAATGCTTTCGGAAGCCGTTCTTTCAGCAATAGCGCCGCAAAAACAATCGCCCACACGGGCTGTAATTTTTGAATGAAGATGACGATGGAGAGGTTTACGAAATTGACGTAGAAAAACGCCCGGGTGATGGCCATGGTTCCGATCGCTCCCCCGAAAACGGCCACGCCTAAAAAAGCCAGCCAATCGCGGTATTCCAGCACTTTGAGCTGCGAAAACCGTTTCAGAAAAAAAGACGTCAACAGCACTGCCACGATGGACGTTTCGATGAACACCACCAGCGGCACCGGCAGGTTGTAGAGGGAGGGGCGCAGAACAATTCCATCCACTCCCCACAAACTGGCGCCCAAAATGACGAAAAAAGGGGCCAGTCTGCTCATGGTTAAGCGGGTCTCGTCTTGAAGCTCTTTCATCCGTCGGATTCCCCTGAAATTTATCCTCAACTCTTCGCGAAGAAATCAATATAACTGATGTTACCCATTTTGCCACAGAGACACAAAAATCGCAGAGTTTACACCAAGATTTTCAGTGTTTTTACTTCTCAGCGTAGTCTTAGAATCAATAAACACTTGATTTTCTCTGTGCCCTCTGTGATTCTGTGGCAAATTTTTTGACCTGCGTAACATCAGAATATAAGCAAAAATCGCCAAATCAAATTAAGCCAAATAAATTTTAGGCGGGGGCTTTCCGGCTTCGCTTGTTTCTCTTGACACTTTAGCGCAAGGGGTCTATATTGTCAACCCTTTTGAAGAGGAATTACAAAGACGATCAAAATCATTAAAAAGGGAAAAAATGAGTTCTCAAAACATAAATCCTGATTTCGACTGGCAGCGGATCGCCCGGCTGGTCTTCGCCTCCCGGGCGATGGACGACATCGAAGAGCAAGAATTAGTTCCCCACAAAAAAGTGCTCTACCAATTTTCCGCCCGCGGGCACGAGCTTGCCCAAATTCTCTTGGGATCGTTGCTTACCCACCCCCACGATGGGGTGGGCGCGTATTACCGTTCCCGTCCCTTGCTGCTCAGCCTGGGGCTGGATTTTGAAGACGCCCTGGCCGCGCCGATGGGGACATCCGGGGGGTACAGCAACGGGCGGGACATCGGGGTGGTCTGCAACCTGCCCTCTAAAGGCGGGGCGACGGTTTTGCCCATGGCCGGCGACGTGGGTTCCCAATACACGCCCACGGCCGGTTGGGCGCAGGCGCTCGAATACCGGCGCACGGTTTTGAAAGAGAAAAAGTATGAAGGGGCCATCGGCGTGGTGTTAGGAGGGGAAGGCTCCGCGGCGACCAACGGGTTCTGGTCCTCTTTTACCATCGCCACTACCCTGCAACTGCCGGTATTGTTTTACATCGAGGACAACGGCTACGCCATCTCGGTGCCGGCGGATAAGCAGACCCCCGGCGGGAATATCGCCCGAAATCTTGCCTCGTTTGCCAATCTTCATATCCTGGAAGGCGACGGCAGCGACCCCGCCGAAGCCGCGGCGCGCATCAAGCAAGCGGTCGATCACGTGCGGGCGCGCAAGGGCACGGCGCTGTTGCGCCTGACCCTGCCGCGCCTCTCCGGCCACTCCGGGCAGGATACCCAGGCGTACAAACCGGTGGAATTCATCGAGCAGGAAAAAGCCAACGATCCCCTTAAAAAACTTCACGATTACCTGGTTCCCGGGCTTTTTTCGGACAATGAATGGGAAAATCTGGAAAAATCTACCTACGATGAAGTTCGGGAAGCCGTGGAGGCGGCCCTGAACCGCCCCGGACCGGAGAGCGATACGGCGCGCCGCTACGTTTTTGCGGAAATGCGCCCGGACGGCTCCCCGGACCTCCAAATCATGGGCGGGCTGGCCGCGGAGGGACACCAATTTCCCCAACCCGGGCAGGTCCCGGAGCCGGAGCACACCCGGATCAACATGCTTACCGCCATTCGCCGTACCCTGGAAGCGGAAATGGCCCTGAATCCCAAAATGCTGATTTTCGGGGAAGACGTCGGGCCCAAGGGCGGGGTTCACGCCGCCACCATGGGCTTGCAGGAGAAATTCGGCGAGGAGCGGGTATTCGATACCAGCCTCTCGGAAGAGGGCATCATCGGGCGGGCGGTGGGAATGGCGATTGCCGGGCTGCTGCCGGTGCCGGAAATCCAGTTCCGCAAGTACGCCGACCCGGCCACGGAACAATTGGATAACTGCGGCACCATCCGCTGGCGTACCAACAATCATTTTGCAGCGCCCATGGTGGTACGCATGCCCGGCGGGTTTGCCAAATGCGGCGATCCCTGGCACAGCGAGTGCAATGAAGTGATGTGGGCGCACGGGATCGGCTGGCAGGTGGCGTTCCCTTCCAACGCGGAAGACGCCGCGGGATTGCTCCGCGCGGCCTTGCGGAATAACAATCCCACCATTTTTTTCGAGCACCGCCATCTGTTAGACGCGGTGTGGGCGCGCCGCCCTTACCCGGGAGACCGCTTCGTGATCCCGTTCGGCAAAGCGAAAATCACTCAACCCGGCGAGGAGTTGACCGTGGCAACCTGGGGCGCAATGGTGGAGCGCTGCGAGTTAGCCGCAAAAGCGGTCGGCCTGGGAGCGGAGATTATCGACCTGCGAACCATTTCGCCCTGGGACAAAGCCGCGGTGCTGGCCTCGGTCAAGAAAACCCGCCGCTGCCTGATCGTTCACGAGGATAACATCACCGCCGGCTTTGGGGCGGAAATCGCCGCCGTGGTGGCCAAAGAAGCATTTTTCCACCTGGAGGCCCCGGTGGAGCGGCTGGCCACGCCGGATCTGCCCATCCCCTACAACGTGCCGCTGATGGATGAAGTGATTCCAAGTGTGGAGAAAATTGCCGATAAAATGGTGGAGATGGTAGAAGCGTGAGAAGTTAGGGTATAGGGTGTGGGAGCAGTTTCCCTTATACCCTATTCCTCATCCCCCTGCCCTATCGCCTCCTCCAGGGCCTGCCAGCACAGCAGCACGCACTTGATCCGCACCGGGTGTTCGAGTACTCCTCTTAGCGCGGAAAATTCGCCGTAGCGCTCCAACTCTTTGGGCGGGAATTCTCCCCGGAGAACACCGTTGACGTGCGCAATCATTTTCTGAACCGCTTCGAGGCTCTTCCCCTTCGCCAGCTCCGTCATCATCGAAGCGGAGGCAATGCTGAGCGCGCAGCCCCGGGCGGTAAACCTGATCTCCCCTACCCGGTTTTGAGCATCAACCCGGAGCATCACCTTCACCTCGTCGCCGCAGACCGGATTGTTGCACTCCCCGCTGCGGCGCTCGCCGGGTAATTCGCCGAAGTTGCGGGGATTCTTAAAATGTTCTAAAATAAGTTTCTGGTAAATATCCATGGCGATGGGGGGGGTCGGATTTAGGATTGCGGATTGAAGGCGCGGAAAGCAAAGGGCATAGAGAAAATAACTTCAAGCTCCTTTCGCTTGCTCTCTACACACTATGCGCTATGCCCTATGCGCCCTATTCCTCCAATTCGAGGTAAATAACCCCGTTCTCTACTTTGACAGGATAGGATTTTACCGGCACCACCGCGGGGAAGCTCAGATTCTTGCCGGTTTTGATGTCGAAACGCGCCCCGTGCATGGGGCATTCGATCTGGCACTCTTCCACGATTTCACCTTCCGAGAGAGAGGCCTCATCGTGCGAGCAGGTGTCATCGATGGCGTAATAGTGATCGCCTAATTTGAATATCGCAATGGGAACATAATCATATTCCACAACCTTTACAGAACCCGAAAAATCCGCTTCATTCAGCGCCTCGATCCATTTGGCCATAAGCGTCGTTCTCCTGATGAATCCTGTATATTCTGCCCCGGGGAAGGGGTGGCTTGCCCCTTCGGAACTGCGCCATTATCTCGTCTAAAAAAATAAGGCAGGCAGTATCTCACCGCCTGCCCAATGGCTAAGCCTGCAATAGCGATCCGCCCGCCCTCAGCCGTTGAAGCGCGGAATTTTGGAGCCGCAAATGCGGGCGTGAACTACTTCCGCGTATTGCTCCGGCGTGACGGAAGGGCCGGGACGGGTGCAGTATTCGTCAAACGCCTGCTGCAAAAACCGGGCGATCTCGTTTGGCCGCCGGCCTTCGATCATGTAGCGATGAACCATGAAGATCGGCTTTCCGTTTTTGAACAGCGCCATCGAAGGCGAAGACGGGGGAAACTGGCCGAGATAGGTTTCCCGCAGGTGCGCCACCGCTGCTTTTTCCTGCCCGGCGAAGACGGTCACCAATCTATCCGGGATGAGCGGGTGCTGCAACGCTTCGCAAACACCCGGGCGGGCGCTGCCCGCCGCGCAGCCGCAAACGGAATTGATCATTACGAAGATAGTTTGATCGTCATTTCGATTTATCGCATTATCCACATCTTCCGGGGTAAACAACTCTTCGAAGCCCACTGCTACTAACTCATCGCGCATGGGCTGCACTGCTTCCGGATCGTACATGGGTTGTTGCCAGATGGGTAATCCTGACATGGTTTATTTCCTTCCTGTTTTGTTAATGGTTGTTCTTAATGTCATTCATCGTCATTTCGCTTCGCGTCATTAATGGTCATTGGGCTTCGCGGTCATTGATTGTCAATTGCCTTCGGCGTCATTCGTGGTTTTTGACTGACGGCGTCACTCTATCGCGCCATAGAACGATTAATGACAAAAAATGACGGCGAAGCCAAATGACTGCGCAGCAAAATGACGCCGCAGGCAAATGACGCGCGAAGCGCAATTGACGCCGAAGGCTTTACAAAAGTCCCAGCTCCAACTTCGCCGCCTCGCTCATCATTTCAATGTTCCAGGGGGGATCCCAGACCACTTCCACCCGCGCGCCCTCGATGCCGGGAACCGCTTTCACCTTCTGCTCCACTTCCGGCGGCAGGGTTCCGGCCACCGGGCAGGCCGGCGAGGTGAGGGTCATTTTGACCAGGGCGTGGCGCTCGTTATCCACGTGAATGTCGTAAATCAGCCCTAATTCAAAAATGTTCACCGGGATTTCCGGGTCGTAGCAGGTTTTAATCACTTCGATAATATCCTGCACTAATTTTCTTCGTTCTTGATCTTCCATTTTGGCTTCGCTGTCATTAGGTTGTCAATTCGCTTCGCTGTCATTGGCGCTTCGCGTCATTTGGCTTTGCCGTCAATTGCGCTTCGCGCGTCATTGGGCTCTGCCGTCATTGGCCTTCGGCGTCATTCGTGGTTCTTGACTTACGGTGTCACCCCACCTCGCCAGAAAACGATCAATGACTAACAATAACGGCAAAGCCAAATGACCGCGCAGGCAAATGACCACAATTCTACTCCGTGGTCACCACTTCGTCCTTCTTCTCAATCGCCGCCTTGACGGTATGCCAGGCCAGGCCGGCGCACTTTACCCGGGTGGGGAATTCCCGCACCCCCGCAAATACCGCTAATTTGCCTAACTTTTCCGTGTCCACGTTGGAGCGCACGTCCGAGGTGATCAAATGCTGAAATTCTTCGAACAACTGCTGCGCCTCCGCAACGGTTTTGCCTTTCAACAGCGCGGTCATGATCGAGCCGGAAGCTTTGGCAATCGCGCACCCCTCGCCTTCGAATTTGATATCTTCGATCACCCCGTTTTCCACTTTCGCATAGATTTTGATGCGGTCGCCGCAAAGAGGATTGTAGCCCTCGGAAGCGTGGGTGCAATTCACCATCTTCCCGTAATTCTTAGGCGACTTGTTGTGGTCTAAGATGATCTGTTGGTACAGTTCTTTTAACTCTTCCATTAATCGAACACCTTTATAATGTCGTGAAGCGCCGTTATTAGGGTATCGAAATCTTCCTTGCAATTATACATGGCCAGCGAAGCGCGGCAGGTGGAGGGCACTCCGTAGCGCTCCATCACCGGCTGGGTGCAGTGGTGGCCGGCGCGAATGGCCACTCCCTGGCGGTCCACCCAGGTGCCGATGTCGTGGGGATGGATACCCTCGATCACAAAAGAGATCACGCCCGCTTTTTCCCGGGCGGTGCCGATCAATTTTAATTTTTTCAGGGCGGAGAGCGCTTCCTGGCCGTACTCTAACAGCGCCTTTTCATACGCCCCAATCGCCTCGAATCCCACGGATTCCACGTATTCCAAAGCTTTAGCCAGGCCGATCACCCCCGCAATATGCGGCGTTCCGGCTTCAAAACGGTGGGGCAGCTCCGCGTAAACGGTTTTTTCGAATTTTACGGAGCGGATCATGTCCCCCCCGCCGCGGTATGGATTCATGCTCTCCAAAATCTTTTCTTTGGCGTACAGCACCCCTACCCCGGTAGGCCCGAAGATTTTATGCCCGGACAGCGCGAAGAAGTCGCAATCCAAATCCTGCACGTCCACTTTCAAATGTGCGACCGCCTGGGCGCCGTCCACTAACACCGGCACGTTGCCCTGGTGGGCAAGCGCGATGATCTCCTTCACCGGGTTAACCGTTCCCAGGGAATTGGAAACGTACACGATGGAGACCAGGCGGGTGCGCTCGTTCAACAATTTTTCATAAGCTTCGAAGATCAACTCCCCGCGGTCGTTGATGGGGATGACCCGCAGCTTCGCCCCGGTTTCTTCGCAGAGCATCTGCCAGGGCACGATGTTGGAGTGGTGCTCCATGTGCGAGAGAATAATCTCGTCCCCCGCTTTGATAAATTTTCTGCCGTAAGCGGCGGCGACCAGGTTGATGCTGTCGGTAGTTCCCGCGGTGAACACGATTTCCTTTTCGGAAGCGGCGTTGAGGAAATTCTTCACCGTTTTGCGCGCCCCTTCGTACTTGCGGGTGGCCACCTCGCTCAAATGATAGACCCCGCGGTGGATATTGGCATTCTCCGCGTTGTAATAGCGCCGGATCGCCTCGATCACCGCCAGGGGTTTCTGGGTGGTGGCGGCGTTGTCGAGGTATGCGAGCGGTTTGCCGTACACCGGGCGCTGCAGGATGGGAAAATCGGCGCGGATTTTCTCCACGTCAAAATGCCCGGGCTGCCTGCTTTCCGGCAATCGCACTGTTTCTTTTTTCAGGGTTGTGGTTTCCATAGTGCCGCCAGATGTTTATAGCCGGGCGAACCGTTCCTCGATGATTTCCTCTAAGTGTTCGCGCACGGAATCTATGGTAATATGCCCGAAAACCTCGCTGGCAAAGGCATATTGCAAAATCGAATTTGCCTGCTCCTGCGGAATTCCCCGGCTGCGTAAGTAAAACAAGGCTTCGTTGTCTAACTGGCCGACGGTAGCGCCGTGGCTGCATTTGACGTCATCGGCGAATATTTCCAATTGCGGCTTTGAATTGATCGTCGCTTCCTCGGACAGTAAAAGCGCCTTGTTGTTTTGATAAGCATTGGTCTTCTGGGCGTCGCGGCGCACGAAAATCTTGCCGTTGAACACCCCTTTGGCCTTGCCGCCTAAGATGCCTTTATACAGTTCGTTGCTGAAGCAGTTCGGTTTGGCGTGGTCGATGGCGGTATGGTTATCAATGTGCTGCTTGCCGTTGGCCATGTAAAAACCGAGCAGATGTCCTTCGCAGTTCTCCGCGTCCAGGGTGAGGGTAAGATTGTTGCGCACCAGCGCCCCGCCCATGTCCACGTTCACCATCCAGTAAACGCTGTTCTGCTGTTGGTGGGTTTCCAGGGAATAGACGTGATAGGCGTTGAGGCGCTCATCCTGGATGCGGATATGATCTACCCGGGCGTTTTCGTTTACCGCCGCCTCGGTAACCACGTTGTTGAAATAGGGGTTCTCCCCCAGCCCGTGGTAGCTTTCCACGATCTTCACCTGGCTGTTGCGCCCGGCCACGATCAGGTTGCGCGGGCTGGCGAAGTGCGAACCGGCGGAGGCGTCGGAAATGTAGAGCAGGTGCACCGGCTGTTCCACGGCCACGTTGTCGGGCGCGTAGATGAACGCCCCGTCAACCGCGAAGGCGGTATTCAGCGCCACGAAAGACTCCTTCTCGAACGGGGCGTATTTCGCCAGGTAGCGGTCGATCACTTCCGGGCGGTTCTTCAGGGCGTTTCC
The DNA here is from genome assembly GCA_013360445.1 of Calditrichaceae bacterium. GTDB lineage: Bacteria > Calditrichota > Calditrichia > RBG-13-44-9 > J075 > JABWBP01. The sequence continues at coordinate 31,434 of JABWBP010000017.1, forward strand.
CAGGCTGTCCACGATTACGCCGTTGGCGGGGGCGCGGTAATTCGACAACTCCCTGGAGTAGCGCCCGTTTACGAATACCAGCAGATTTTCCGCCAGCCCCTTGAAAACGAACTGCCGTACGGTCTCGGCCGGCAGGGAGGTTGGCCGGGCGGCGACCGGGAATTGGTGTTTCAACAACGGCGAGAGGTTGGTGTATTTCCACTCCTCGTCGCGCCGGCCCGGGAATCCCAAATCGGCGAATTTGGCGATGGCGCTGCGCCGGATTTGATGAAACGGCGCTTTGCTGCTGCCGTTCAGACTGTTTTCAAAGGCCTGGAAATGGGATATGTACCAGTCTTTTATGTCAACGTTATTGCTGAATTCCTTCATTCAAAAGGCTCCTTACAAGTTCTCTCATTCTTCATCATCATTGAGTGAATTGCGAAGTTTTGTCTTCTTCAGTTCACATCGTTACGGGAGCTTCCCGCTCATTTTTGATCCAGTCATACCCGTGCTCTTCTAAGTGCAGCGCCAGATCCTTGCCGCCGGATTCCACGATCCGGCCATTTACCAGCACGTGCACCACGTCGGGCACGATATAATTCAGCAAGCGCTGGTAGTGGGTGATCACCAGGAACGAGCGGTCTTTGCTGCGCAGTTTGTTCACCCCGTTGGCGACGATTTTCAGCGCGTCGATGTCCAAACCGGAATCGGTTTCGTCCATGATCGCCAGGGCCGGTTCTAAAACCGCCAGCTGGAAAATCTCATTGCGCTTTTTCTCCCCGCCGGAAAATCCTTCATTTACCGAGCGGTTCAACAATTTGGGGTCCATCTCCACTAACTGCATCCGCTCCTTCACCAGGGTCAGGAATTCCATGGCGTCCAATTTTTCCAGGCCGCGGTATTCGCGGATTTCGTTCAAAGCGGTTTTCAGGAAGTTGGCGTTGCTTACCCCGGGAATCTCCACGGGATATTGAAACGCCAGGAACACCCCCTCGCGGGCGCGGTCTTCCGGGCTCATTTCCAACAGATTTTTCCCCCGGTAGAGCACTTCCCCGGAATCTACCTGGTAATCCTCCCGCCCGGCCAGCGCGTTGGCCAGGGTGCTCTTGCCGGAACCGTTCGGCCCCATGATGGCGTGAACTTCCCCGGCTTTTATCTCCAAGTTTACACCCTTTAAAATCTGGTTGCCTTCTACCGAAACTTTAAGATCTCTAATCGTCAGCATTCTCTTCTCTCTCGTTTTTCAGAATTCAACATTTTTCACTTTTCACCTTTCGTCAAGCTCAGGCTTCGTCGTGAGCTCAGCCGAACGGGCAAGCTTTTTCATTTTGCATTTTTCACCCCACGCTGCCCTCCAGGCTGATGGCCAGCAGCTTTTGCGCTTCCACGGCAAACTCCATGGGCAGTTCTTTGAACACCTCTTTGCAATAGCCGTTCACCACCAGGCCGATGGCGTCCTCGGTAGATATCCCGCGCTGGTTGCAGTAGAAAATCTGGTCTTCCCCGATCTTGGAGGTGGTCGCCTCGTGCTCCACTTTGGCGCTCTTTTCCTGGATTTCTAAGTACGGGAAGGTGTGGGCGCCGCATTTGTCGCCGATCAGCAGCGAATCGCACTGCGAAAAATTACGGGCGTTGAGCGCCCCTTTATGCACTTTTACCAGCCCGCGATAAGAATTATTGCTCCGCCCCGCGGAAATCCCTTTCGAGACAATGGTGCTGCGGGTATTCTTGCCCACGTGGATCATCTTGGTGCCGGTGTCGGCCTGCTGGAGGTTGTTGGTGAGGGCCACGGAATAGAACTCGCCGATGGAATTATCCCCCTGCAAAATCACGCTGGGATATTTCCAGGTAATCGCCGAGCCGGTTTCTACCTGGGTCCAACTGATCTTGGAATTCTCTTCCAAGCAAACCCCGCGTTTGGTCACGAAGTTGTAGATGCCCCCTTTGCCCTGCTCATCGCCGGGATACCAGTTTTGCACCGTGGAATACTTGATCTGGGCGTTTTTGTGGGCGACCAGCTCCACCACCGCGGCGTGCAACTGGTTTTCGTCGCGCATGGGCGCGGTGCAGCCTTCTAAGTAGCTGACGTAAGCGCCCTCTTCGGCCACGATGAGAGTGCGCTCGAACTGCCCGGTCTTGGCGGCGTTGATGCGGAAGTAGGTGGAAAGCTCCATGGGGCAGCGCACCCCCTTGGGAATGTAGCAGAAAGAGCCGTCGGTAAACACCGCGGCGTTGAGGGCGGCGAAGAAATTATCGTTGGGCGGAACCACGAAGCCGATATACTTTTTCACCAGCTCGGGGTGCTCCCGGATGGCTTCCGAGAAGGAGCAGAAAATGATCCCTAACTTGCGCAGCTCGTCTTTGAAGGTGGTGGCCACGGAAACGCTGTCCATCACCGCATCCACGGCCACGCCGGCGAGCAGCTTCTGCTCCTCCAGGGAAATTCCTAATTTATTGAAGGTCTCGATGAGCTTCGGATCGACCTCGTCCAAACTCTCCGGGCGCTTTTCCTGTTTGGGAGCAGCGTAGTAGTAGGCGTCCTGGTAGTCGATGGCGTCATAGTGCACGTTCGGCCAGTGCGGCTCGGCCATCTTCAGCCAGTGGCGATAGGCTTTCAAGCGCCACTCCAGCATCCACTCCGGCTCGTTTTTCTTCGCGGAAATCATGCGAATGATGTCTTCATTGAGACCGCTGGGTACCGTCTCCGTCTCGATGTCCGTGGTAAAGCCCCACTTGTATTCGCTCTTGATCCGGCTCTCGATAATTTGTTGATCATTGCTTTGCTGATCTTTGTTCATAATCTACGATCCTCTCCGGTCTTTTTCCTTGAATTTTTACTTTTCAGCCCACTAAACACGCGCAAGACGCCAAAAGAGGGCGTCGCCTCTCTTGCAGCGGCAGTGGGTTATGCGGATTTGTAACCATTAATCCTTAATCCTTCACCCCTACCCCTTTTCAATTAATGGAGCGGTCGATAAACCGCACCGGATGGCCGCCGGCGCTGCTTTTGCCAATGGTGATCTCCACCGGGAACTGGTTGGTCTGCAATTCCTTGAGCGAGATGCTATCCAGAAAGGCCAGCAGCTTCAGTTGCAGGGTTTCCATGGGATTGCGCATGTTGCAATACTTGATCTGCTCGCAATCGCAATTCTCCGGATCATCCACGCAGTTCACCACCCGAACCGGGCCTTCAACGGCGTAAATAACCTCCGGCAATCTGATCTTATCTGGCTCCATCGCCAACTGATACCCCCCCTTCACGCCCTGCACCGAACTGATGAAACCTACCCGGGCAAGGCTCTGCAACACCTTGCCTACCAATTCCTGGGGAATGTTGAACGATTCTGCCAGCTCCCGGGCGCTGATGAGCTGCCCTTTCTGCTGCTCCGCCATATAGAGCATGGAAATGAGCGCATACTCGACTTTTTTGCTGAACTTTAGCATGGGCAAACCCGACTGATTTAGTCTTATTTTTCGCCAAAAAAAATTCACCGGGCGGTAATTTTTTTTTATTGAACCTTAAACCCGACATTTTTTGTCGGGTTTCGTGCAGAATATAAACGGCAAGCCCTGGTTAGTCAACAGGTAATTTTATTTTTAAGCGAACTCTCCGTTATCTTATCCGTTTGTTTTGCGAATTTGCGCCGCTAAATTGGCGCGCCGCTGCTGTTCGAGACAGAAGCGCTTTTTAAACCCTTTTTCCGGAACGGATGTTATGGCTAAAAATAAATTGCTCACCCTGGCGATAGTGGCTTTCCTCTGCACGGTTTGGGGAACCACCTGGATCGCCATCAAATACAGCTTAGAAGGCATTCCCCCCTTCCTGGGGGCCATGGCGCGTTTCTGCGTCGCCCTAGCGATACTGTTCGTTTTTGCCCGGCTCAAGGGTATTTCGTTGGCGTTGCCCGGCCGCCATTTCAAATACGTTTTCTGGTCTGCCCTGCTCCTCTACCTCTTCGACTACGGGCTGATCTATTGGGGCGAGCAATATCTCTATGCCGGGGTCACCGCGGTGTTCTTTGCCACTTTCCCGCTCTTTACCGGCCTGGTTTCCAATTTTATTTTCAAGAATGAAGCCTTCCGCTGGAGCAAATTTGCGGGATTGCTGCTGGCCTTTGCCGGCATCGCGGTGATTTTTTATGACCAGCTGCAGGTGACCGATTTCAGCGGCATGGTCGCGTGGGCCTCGCTGGGGATCATCGCCGGGGCGTTTGGCGGCGCAGTTTCCCTGGTTATGGTCAAAAAATACCTCTCGAATGTGCAGAGCGTTTCGCTCACCCTGCACCAGATGGTGTGGGGAGTGGCCATTTTGGGGATTACGGGGTTGCTGCGCGGGGAAGCGTCGAACATCCACCTGACCGTGCGATCCGGCCTGGCGGTGGTGTACTTAGGAGCGTTCGGCTCGGCGCTGGCGTTTGTGCTGTACTATTCGCTTCTGAAAAAGATGAGCGCTATTACCGTATCCAGCATTGTGTACGTGACGCCCGTGATCGCCATTCTGGTGGGATGGTTGCTGTTGGATGAAGCGATTACCCTGCGGATCGCCCTGGGGACCCTGGTCATATTTGGCGGAATTGCCATTTCCCAACTGCCGGAATATCGCAAGATGTTTCGCGGCAAAAAGCTGACGCCGGAATTAGAGGAGATACCGTGATTGCTAACGCGGAACCAAACCGCCGAAGGCATAGACCACCAAAATATAATGAACAATGAAGATTTTAACAATGGCAGAGATTTTGAATAACACGCAAACTCCTTCGGTCGGTTTGAGTGCAAAGTTAGCCAGCGAGTGTTGACCAATAACTGCCGAGAAAACTACTGACCAGAGAGGTGGCACCACAGAATTGAAACAGGTTGGTGAGACGTTATAAGCGCAATAACAAAAGGCGCTTCCTTGAAGCGCTTTTTGCGAAACGTTTGGGGAATTTTCTCCGGCTTACCTAATACTGAAAGCAAAGATGCCGGTGTTTTATCCGGCATGTTTGCGGAGCGCCTGCTTAACGCCGGCATAGAGTAAAGCACCGCGCGACGGGTGGGTGGTGAAAGGTAGGGTGGTTAGTATCATATTCTGCTCAATCCACTTCCATTAATGCCAAAATCAACTTGTACAAACAATGTAAAGTGCCCTGAAATCAAGTGCTATGAGTTTTTTTCTTTATGACCAACAAAAAATGAATTGAAAAAAGTCTGTCATAAAAATATATAAAGGAGTCATCCATGATTTTAGATGACTCCTTTATTGAGCGGAGAAGTCAACCGTTCCCGCTTCTCTCCTTACCCCTCATGGTAAATTTTACCTGACCAGAAGCATTTTCTGGCTCTGCACCGCATTGCCTGCCTGTAATGTATAAATATATATCCCTGAACTTGCCAAGCAGCCGGAATTATCCCGCCCGTTCCAAACCACCGATTTTGTTCCGGCTGACTGATGCTCATCCACCAGCGTTTTCACTTCCTGCCCCAGTAAATTGTAAACTTTCAAAGTAACAGTTGAGGAAGTGGGCAAAACGTAGGTTATGCTGGTGGAAGGGTTGAAAGGATTGGGGTAGTTTTGATAGAGCGTAATGTTTTGGGGTACAGAAACCAATTGCCCGCTAATTCCAGTGATAATTCCCTGCCCTTCCAGCGCGGTAACAAATTGATTCACATCTATATTTGTTTCAACATCCGCTATACCGGAAGGCCACTCGATTCTCAAAGAATCAATTATAACCGCATCGCCCAATCCAAAATGGGCAATTAAACTACTCTGGCCTAATAATCCTGATTGTCCGCTAATTTCCCGCATTTGCCAGATATCTGTACCATTAATATTCGCTTTTAAACGTACTTTGGCGCCAAGTGCCGCTTGATTGGATTGGGTTCCCTCACAGTGGATTTTGATCCAATTGTTATTGTTCTGGGTATCGTTGCGATGCAGAAAACTAACCTCGTTATTATTCAGCCTGCTCGACAGAAATATATCCAGGTCTCCATCATTGTCGTAATCAGCCATGGCGCTGCCAATGTAGCGTGGTTCAAACAACAAGCTGGTAGAATCCAAACTCGTAAAGGTGCCGTCGCCATTATTTACATATAGCCTGTTCCTGTATTTTGGCTCCCCGGCATTAGGGACAAACAAATCCAAATCACCGTCGTTATCCAAATCTCCCCAATGGCTGGCACAGAACTGGCATGTATCCGTTACTATATTTTCGTTCATAATTTTACTAAAAGTGTAATTGTTTAACGGTCCTTCATTGCGATAAAGCTGGTTCACCCGAGGCGGGTTTCCACCGGTAACATAAAGATCTAAGTCACCATCATTATCATAGTCCACCCAGCTTCCTCCATTCGCATCTACCGTTTTATCTGAAGCAAATATGTTTAGCGCATCTCTTGTAAATGTCCCATCACCATTATTTACATAGAAAAAATTAATGGAATCTCCTCCCAAACTAGTCCCATTCGGGACAAAGACATCCCGGTCACCGTCATTATCAAAATCAGCCCAGGCGCTACCAATAGTGAAAGTGACATCTTCTACAATTGGCTGTCCTGTAATTCGTACAAAACCGCTGCCGGTTCCATCACCCTTATAGAGGAAATTGGGTCCAACAGCATGAGAGACGTCTAAATCGAGATAGCTATCGTTATCATAATCAACCCAACTCGCTCCCACAGTAACCCCTGAATCCATAACCGCTGCGCCGGAAGTGATCTTTATAAATGTGCCGTCGCCATTATTTTGATACAGTTGACGGGTGCTAAGCAGGCTAGCGACAAACAAATCCAGATATCCATCATTGTTAAAATCGCCCCAACTGCATCCTTTTGATTGATAAAAATCAGTGACAATACTTCCGGAAGTCACTTGGGAAAAAGTGCCGTTCCCATTGTTTTGGTAAAGATGGTTGAACTGGGGGACAGAGACGCCCATTGAGATGAATAAATCTTCCCAGCCATCATTATTGTAATCTCCCCAGGCGACGGCCTGAGATTGAAGGCTTATCGGGGCTGATGGAACATCTGTGACCTGGGTAAAGGTGAGTGATTGGGCAAAAAGAACGCACTGGGATATCGATATCAACCCCAGGATCACTAAACAAAGTTTTCTTGCGTGTTGTATTAATAGCATGGTTGTTTCCTCCATCTTGGTTTTGCTAAATGAAAATTTCAGCATGGCGCCAGTGCTTTTGATTTGCATTTAACAAATATACAAGATAGAGGCCAAATTTTGCGGGTAAGGAGAGAATGGAGATATAAATGCTTGAACACAAATAATTAAGGTTATCAAATGTGTCAGGATAAAAGGTAGGTCAGATTATCCTATAATCGCAGAATCTTGCGCAAGTTATGAAGATTTTCTTCATCACATTGAATTTAGCTGCGCTGATAATCGCGCAGCTATTTCCCGATTCCCAATTTTTCCATGCGGTAGCGTAGAGTAGATTCGGAAATCTTCAAGTAGCGGGCAGCTTTGCGCTGGTTGTTAGTACATTCCACTAATGCCTTTTCGATCATGTCGCGCTCGTAAGCGGCAAGGCATTCGGGCAGGGGGGGATGGGAAGTATTCATATATTGCTGTTGAAAATTTTCGTATTCTTCCTTAAAATCTGGCGGAAGCATGGCAGGATCAACTATATGACCCTTATCAGAACTAAGAGTAACCAGGCGTTCAACAAAGTTCTCCAATTCCCGGATGTTTCCCTTCCATTGACGCTCTTTTATCCACGCTAATAACCCGGTGTGAAATGATTCCGCCGGTTTCTTTTGCTGTTGAGCGAAACGATGCAGAAAGTGATGAGCGAGGACCGGAATATCATCCCGCCGTTCGTTTAAGGAGGGTACCCGGATCGGATATACATAAAGGCGATAGTATAAGTCTTCGCGAAATTTTTGTTGTTCAACTAACTTTGAAAGCGCAGTGCTGGAGGCGGTAATAATACGAACATCTACCGGCTGCGATTTATTGCTGCCAACCGGGCGCACTTCCCCTTCCTGCACTACCCGCAGCAACTTTGCCTGCATCGCATAGGGCAGATTTGCAACTTCATCCAGAAACAGGGTGCCCTGGTCAGCCTCTTTGATCAATCCAACTCTATCTTGATTTGCTCCCGTAAATGCACCCTTCACATGCCCAAACAATTCACTTTCGAGCAAATGCTCCGGGATGGCCCCGCAATCGAGCGCAACAAAGGGATAATCCGAGCGCTGACTTAATTGATGAATCGCCCGGGCAATCAATTCTTTTCCGGTGCCGCTTTGACCCTCTAAAATAACCCGCACATCACAACGGGCTGCCGCCTCGATTGATTGCAGCAGTTCGAGGAAAACCGGGCTTTTTCCCAATAAACCGAGTTGCTTATATTTGGTTAGAAGCGCTGCCTCCGGTAAAGGTACGTTAAAATATCGCTGAAGTTCTTGCACATTTCGCAAATATGGCGTGGCGATAATCACAATCTTTTTTAAAAAAAGCAAATCTTCTTCGCTAAATTTGCCTTTATCTTCCTCTCTCATAATAAATAAAGCACCCAAAAGAATCCCCTCTATCTGTAACGGAATGCCCAATACCGATTCGATTGAGATATCTTCCCAAATAACCCCTTTAAAACGGGGATCCTTTTGGATATTGGGAGTAATTAGAGGTTGCTCTTGTTGCATTAACCAGCCACTGATCTGATATTGCACTGATTTGAGGTGAGAATGGTCAACCATTTGCCCTTCTCTATAGATCGTTTTTACGGTTTGCCGGGTATGAGGGTTGGCCATCATAATGAATGCCGCATCGGCATTTAACCATTGAGATATCTGTTGGCAAATGATACGTACAATCTCTTGAAAATTATTCTGTTGGCTCAGAACGTCTGCAAAATCGACCAATCGTTCTAAAGTACCATAACTGATCTTGTGCGAATTAGATAGCATGTCTTTCACTTGAAATGATGTTTAGAGAACGATTACTAAAAACTTACCTCTAATCCTAACCTTGCACTCATAGGCGGTTGAAAGGCCGTCGGTTGAAGGTAGTTCGGATTTTCCTGACCCTGGTTGCCATTCTCATCTAAGCTAAAAAAGTGAACCTGGTCTATATTAACAACTTCTTGATCATTCCTGATATGAAAAGCATCCAGAATTGCTCTTACATGAAGCTTGCTGGTGAAGAAACTGTTTAGATCATAGCTAAGCCTGAGGTTCAAATCGAATATAGCTGGCGTACGTCCTGCACTTCCTCTCTCGCTCAAAAAGGACTGAAAGGGCAAACCAATCGTGGTTCCCCCGAATTCCGTTAAGGGTGTTCCAGACTGCCAGAAACAGGAAGCGCCAATCAGTAATCCGAAATTAAACCGATAATGGCCAAAGAACCTGAATACGTGAGTGCGATCATTGGGTAGTAAACCAGTGCTGTTCGGCACCTGTTCCGGAAAATCAAGCGTTCTGTAAATATGGGGAATGTCATTGAACCCGGTCTCAGAATTATAGAGACCGGCATAATTTCCATGGTTTTTCGACAGAACATAAGAAATTGTGAAATTAAGTTTTCTGCTGTTGAATTTTTCCAGGGTCAATTCCAGGGCAGTATATTGACGGGTAAACCTGGGTAAACAACTCAGATTTCCTCTCCCTGGATTCCCGGTAACAAATCCTGCTTCCGGACAAAAACCGTCATCAACGGCCTCCCCCAGGTTCCGGTATATTCCTTTAATAGCAAATTTGAATTGTTGGTCAATTTGTCGTTCATAACCCAGGCTGAGTTCATCAAAATATTGCCCTCTCAACCCTTCAATCTCTTTCAATGCCGGCCTGGAGAGATCGAGCGTATCGCCACCCAGAGGATCGACAAGCGGGTTGTGATCAAAATAGGTTCGTCGATCGGTGATAGGTATAAAGCGCAGCGCGGCAAAAAATAAGGGTATCTGTTCATAAAACCTGCCATAAGATGCGAAGATTTTTTGTGACCCTAATTCTCCCGGTTGATATATAATACCCATACGGGGTTGAAATTGAATTTCAATTTTTTGGGCCAGCGCTCCATCTGCTCCGTAAAAATATTGACCATCCCAGCGTAAGCCTAAGTTTATCCGCAATCTTTCGGCGATTAGCCAGGAATCCTGTAAAAATACACTTGGAATTCGGTTCCCAACCTCCCCAACAATTCTGACCTCATTGGCGAAATAAAGCGAATCTCCGAATTTATAAATGTTACCGGCTCCATCGGAAGTGCTCTGTTCATTGAAATCCAAAAAGTTATCTTCGTACTCTAAACCACCTTTGAAAATATGCCTTCCATAAAAGAACGTGGCATGCACACTGATGCTGGTGCGAGCTGTTTGATCTTTAATCTGAAAACCGTATCCCCCGGAAACAATTCCAGATGTGAAATCAGTAAAGATTGGTTCTTCAGCGCCACGTTTGGTACTGGCAAGTTTTTCAAATTTCTGTGTTAGATGAGAAACATTTCCTTCCAGGAGGAGATTCTTGTTTTGGAAATGTTGTAACCAAAGAACTGAATTTACTCCTCCTGCTTTCCAGTCTCCCCAATAAGGATCGATATTTTCTAAGCTAACTACCGATGGAGTGGTTCCTGGACCAGGGCCGATTCGAATTTGAGCACTTGGATCTCCGAATATCGAAAAATTAACTTGCGTTTTATCAGATGCTCGCCAGGTAAGCTTTCCGGCAAAGATGTGAGCCGTTTTGCTATCTTCATAAAAACCGAATCCAGGAATCTCAACATCCTCTTTCTGAAAATTGGGGTTGTATGCAGCAAAGTACCATAGTTTATCCTTTGCGATGGGGCCCCCGAGGCTGAATCCTACATCAGCCTGAGTAAAATTGGCGACACCGGACTCCCCCGCTAATAAACGGCGATTTTTGGCTAAGGTATTATTTGTGAAGTACCCAAATACTTGGCCATGTAGTTGGTTGCTTCCGGATTGAGTGATTACATTAACCGCTCCGCCCAGAGCGCTGCGATATTCGGCTTCGTAGCCGCCTGTTTTAACCTGAACTTCTTTAACAAAATTGTAGGGGAGATTCGTGCTGGTGTTGGCCCGTTGCGGCTCGGTTACGTTGATGCCGTCAATAAAATACATATTCTCTATACCGGTACTGCCGGCAATATTGGCTTCATCGCCGAAATAACTAATATTGGCCTGGGGACTCAATGTAACCAGGGAGCGAAAACCTCTATCGGATGGTAAGGGTTCAATGTCCTCCAGGGTTAGGTTAGTACCAATCGTCGTTGTGAATGGGTCAATTCCTGGTTTTACGTCAGTGATCACCACTTCCGGCAGTTCGATCGATTTAGGAAACAGTTGTACCGGGCCCAGATTGGTGGTCTTGCCAAGGTAGATGGTGATATCTTCAAACACAAGCGTCTGATAGGCCAGATGGTGAATTTTTACAGTATAGGAACCGACCGGGATTGCGAGCATCTTGAAGTATCCGCTCTCGTCCGAAATCGTTCCGCGAATTCCCTGGAGGCCGGGACCCTGGAGCGTAATCTCAGCATCCATCACCGGTTGATTGTTTTCGTCAAACACTCTCCCGGAGAAATTGCCATCTACCTGTTGGGCATTGCTAAATTGTACAACAAAAATGCCCAGAAAACAGATAAGACATTTCATCCCGGAGTTCCTCCTATAAACTTGCGAGTTTTTTTTGAAGGATTGCAACTCTTTTCCTGGCCTCTTCGATCTTCGGCTGAAATTGTGTATCGGCGTCTTCCCACAGGTCTATAAATTTTTCGTAATGCTGAATCGATTTATCAGTTTGGTTGAGTTTTTCGTAAATTTCAGCCCGGCGGAGGTGGGATGGCGCCAGGAAAAGAGAGGCTGCACCGTGTTCAGAAATGGCCTCATACCAGGATAGCGCCTCATCATATCTTTCAAAACTATTCAAAAGCTCGGCACGTTGCCAGCGATCATAAAGGCAGGAATGAAAAGGTCTATCTAAAAAAAGGAAATAAATTCTCTTGAAGCTGACTCTTTGCAGGATTTCCAGTGCTTTTTGTTCATTCCCCTCGGCCCGAGCAATCTGAGCTCGAATTCCTGTTCCCAGGTCTTGCCCGAGTGACCCGATGTCCGGGTGAACTTGAGCTTGTTCTATTTTTTCAGCGTAGTTTATTGCCTGGTATTTATCTCCCTGGTGGAGCTCGAGCATGCCCAGCAAGTAGTTCTTGATAATATAATACATCCCATAGTACCGATACACCCGCATGGTACTCGGATATTCATCCAAATTCTCAACGTTCCAAATTTTAAGTCTATCGCTCATATTTTTCAAATCATCCTTGGGAGGATGATGAAAAGGGAATAATGTCAAAAAAGCTTCAGAAGTGATACTCAACGCTTTGGTTGTCTCTAAATTTGCTGCCAGCGCTAATTCCTGCTTTGCCAGATTTAATTGCCCCTTTCCGGCATATAAATTAGACAATATCAAGTGTGCTTCGCCCTGTGTAGATGGTGAACGCGAAGGGTTGGCGAGGGCAGACGCAAAAGTTATTGCGGCATCAAGGTCCTCGATTAATTGACTCATACACATTACAGCCATCTTTAGCAAGGCATCATTTTTATACGTTGCTTCATCACTAAAACGTTTTTGCTCAATCGGATCATTCTTTAGGAACACATTGGTTGCTTCAAGCTGCCAGAACCAATCCTGATTGGAAGATATTGCTACTAATCTCTCTCGCAATGAATCAAACTCGCTGGATTTTCTTTCTCGGAGGGCAATAACGGATAATTGTTGGTAATAAGGAGCAAAATCGGGTTGGTAGAACATTGCTCTTTCTTTAGCAAAACGTGCTTCTGTTATAGATTTTCCGAACATTGGATTGGCAAAAAGCAATACACTCCCTAAACTGGACCAAGCCCTGGCATCGTCCGGATATTTGGCGACAATGGAACGCAGGACTCGTAGCGCTTCTGTTATGTCGCCGGCCAGAAGCGCATTCATTGCTTCCAATTTAAGCAGGCCATGTTCACTTAAACGCTCTTTATGGCGAATTGCTTTACTCGCCGCTTCTCGCGCCGCATCAAAATTTAACTGCCATTCAAAGGCATTGAAGGCTAATCGAAGCCAGGCTAATGCAAAAGTGCTGTCTAATTCCGTTGCTCGTTGAAAAGCCTCGAATGATAGAACCAAATGACCGGTCCGTTCATCATGTACACCCTGGAGATATGCTTTTAGAGCTTCAAGATTGTCGGTCGTGTGATGGGTTAGAGAACTTAACTCGGTATCGGCTCGCGTCAACTGTCCCGCCAATAATTGAGACGTCAGCCTGTCGATTAGGGTAAATAATTCTTTTACATTGCCCTCTATGGTAACATTTGTAATAATCGTTTTTTTAGTTGTATTATACAAGGTGGCGCCGACCCGCAGCTTTTCTCCCGCCTCAACAATAAACCCCAGGATATAATTTCCTGCTCCAAAGTGACTGGCAATTTGATAACCGCTTTCCAGATCAACGTTATTTATTTGCTCCCTCTTTAGGTGGCTTAAAAGGGCATTGGGATCGACGCTGCGAAGTTCTCCGGCGCCATCTAATGCCGTATTTAACAAATCGGCCATTCCTTCACCCAAATAATTCAATTCGGGGTTGCCCCGAAATGAAAATGGGAAAATTGCAACTACTCGCTCTGAGAGATTTATGGAGGTGTTCTCATCCTTTACTTCAGACCGGATAAGAAATTGTGAGATGGCCCCAAAAGTCACCAACAGTAGAATCAAAACAAAAGAGAGTTTAACGGCTTTCTTAGAAAAAGAGAACCGCTGAATGGGGATTTTTCGCTTTTTTCCTACTTCACCTCTTTGTAAGCTCTGAAGATCAGCTATCAACTCGTCTATGGTTTGGTAGCGGGCATCTTGGTTTTTGTTCAATGCTTTATCAATAAGTGATTGCCATTCATCAGGCAGATCCGGCCGCAGTTCATTCAGGGCTTTGGGCTCACTGTTTACAATATTATAAAGTATTACCTGGTCATATCCTCCCTCGAATGGCAATTCCCCGGTTAACATTTCGTAGAGCAATACGCCAACCGACCATATATCCGTGTGGTGATCAGTTTTTCTGCCCTGTGCTTGTTCAGGAGACATATACCCTACAGTCCCTTGAGGAATGTCAGTTTTAGTAATGTCACGCTGATTCAACAACTTCGATAACCCGAAATCAATAATTTTTACAGTGCCGTCTTCCTGCACAATAATGTTGCCCGGTTTAATATCCCGGTGGATAATGTTCTTCTGATGTGCTTTGCTTAAACCCCGGGCAATTTGAATAATAATATCAGTCGCTTCTTCCGTTGACAGTGGTCCCTTTGCTATTTTTTCCTGTAAAGTTTCTCCTTCATAATGCGCCATTGTGATAAACATCTGTCCATCTTCAGTCTCATCAATTTCATAGATAGTGCAGATATTCTGATGATCAAGTGCAGAGGCAGCCTGCGCTTCGGTTGTAAAACGCCGGGCAGCCTGGTTATCGCGAGTCAGATGATGAGGAAGGAACTTGAGAGCTACAAGACGTTTGAGCCGAATATCTTCCGCCTTATACACAATCCCCATTCCGCCTTCGCCCAGTTTTCCGAGGATATGATAGTGGGAGATTGTTTTACCGACAATATTTTTCATAAACAAAAATCTCGCGGATATATGCCTATCTGATAAAACAGAAAAACGATTCCCGACGGACTCATTGAAATATAATTAAGATGAACTAAAATTATGGTAATATGGGGAGAAAATCAAGTAAGATATATGGGGAATTTATTGATGGATGAAATACTTGTAATTTGTTCGATTTTGAGGTTACCCATACAAATAGTTCAACCAGCAAACTTTATTGAGCGTTCAACTATTACTTAAACGGAAACCCCTTCCCTTATTTAAACCACCCCAAAACTTTCTAAATTTAGAAACTTGTTTCTTTATTTAGAAACTTTTCCGATCCGGTATCCGAACTTTTCATCCCGATTCCGAATTTTAGAAACCAACTACTTCTATTGGGCTACTGCGGGTGAATGCCGATCTTATGATAAAGATACTTTTGTTTTCACTGGTGGGCTGAATCTAATGAGGGATAAGAATTTTTTCAAGAGGAGAGATTTTTTATAAGCGCTTTTGGCGGCGGAAAATTGCCCTTGCAAACCGCGGATTTCCCAAAAAACTCCCGGATGTTTTCTCCAAAACTCCCGGATATTTTTTCCAAAACTACCGGATGTTTTGGCCGGGTTTTGCGTATCTCCCGTTCAGTCGCTGTTTTAGAAGTCTAAATTTTCGTCACTAAGACCCAAAGGCACCATCCCGGCCTTCCGGGAAAGATTGGTGATGTTTTTTGTGGCTTCTTTGTGTCTTAATGAAAACAGGAGCATTTTCCTCGCCGTCCTCCCTCCCCGGCCCAATACCACCCCGGTTCGCAGATAGACCGCGCGCACGCCCTCCCGCCGCTTTTCCGGCGCAGCCCGGCGAGGCTACTGCGCGCCTCTCCCCTGTCCCCGGGGGCTCACCCCTGATTCAACTCGCGCCATGTTGCTTCCGTGAATTCCGCTAAGGAGCCCAGCGCCAGGTCGGCGATGCCTAAGCGTTTGTCCCCCCGCAGAGCCGCGTTGGGCACGGCCACGCATTTCATGCGCGCCGCCTTGGCGGAGATCAGCCCGTTGATGGAGTCTTCAAAAGCGAGGCAGCGCGGGGGCGGGATTCCTAATTTTTCTGCGCTGGCAAGATAGACCGCCGGGTGAGGCTTGCCGTACTGCTCCGCCTCCGCGGAATAAACCACCTCAAAATAGTGCCCTAACCGCAATTTCTTCAGCACCGCGGTGATGATCCGCATATCCGAAGAAGAAGCCAGCGCCAGGGGGATCTCTTTTCGCCGGAAGAATTCCAGCGTCTCCCCCACCCCGTTCATCGCCGCGCCATCGCGAAAGATCAGACGGATCAGGTGGTCTTCGATGCGGTTTTTCACTTCCAGCTTCGGGAAACGCTGCAAATCCCAGGGAAATTTGTGATAGTAGTGGTCGATCACCTCGTCAATGCGGATGCCGATGGTCTCCTTCCACATCCCGTCATTGAGCGGGATTCCCAGGGAGGGAAAAACCTGCATCTCCGCTTCCTTCCAGAACGGTTCGGAATCGATCAGCAGGCCGTCCATGTCGAAAATTACTGCGCGAATCATTGCAATCCCTTAAAATCCGTTGACCACAAACCCCCCGTCCACCGCGATGCACTGCCCGGTGATATAGGAGGCGGCAGGCAGGCACAAGAACGTTGCCAGCGCGGCCACCTCCTCCGGCTCCCCGACCCGCTTCATGGGGGTGCGCTCCAGAATCGCGGCGAGGTACTCCGGTTTTTGCAGCACCGCTTCCGCCAGGGGGGTGCGAATGTACCAGGGC
This sequence comes from Calditrichaceae bacterium, assembly GCA_013360445.1. Lineage (GTDB taxonomy): Bacteria > Calditrichota > Calditrichia > RBG-13-44-9 > J075 > JABWBP01. Next base: position 47,783 of record JABWBP010000017.1, read on the forward strand.
GCAATCGCGTTTACCCGGATGCCGTCTTTGGCCCACTCCACCGCCAGGTTGCGGGTCAGCTGGATCATGGCCGCCTTGCTCATGGCGTAGGGCGCGCCGGTTCTCAGATGCAGCAGCCCGGCCACGGAGGCCATGTTCACGATGCTGCCCTGCCCGCTCTGCGCTAAAAAAGGATAGGCCAGGCGGCACATTTCGAAGGCGGAGCGCAGGTTCAGGCTCAAAATCTGGTCGATTTCTTCCCCGGCATACTGAACCGCGGGTTTGCGGATATTGGTTCCCACGTTATTGACCAGGATATCTAACTTGCCCCACAACCGCTCCACTTCCTTAAAAATCTTCTCCCGGTCTTCCGCTTTGCCAACGTCCGCGGCGATGCCAAAAGCCTGATAGCCGCGCTTTTGCCAGGCGGCGACCGTCTCCGCCACTTCCGCGGCATTCCGGGCAATGATCAGCGCCTCCGCGCCGAATTCCAGCAATTCTTCCGCCGTCGCCCGGCCAATTCCTTTGGTCGCCCCGCTGATCAGGGCTTTTTTGCCTGTCAAACTCCAACGCGGATTCATACGCTCCTTACACTAAAGAGGTCATAAAGGCTTTACACTGTATAAGGTATTAGGGTATGGGGTATAGGGTTGTCTTCTCACGTGGTCTTTGACAATTTTCAGGGAATGTGTGGTTTTAGCGCCACGCATTCCCTCACCTAACCCTTCCCGGCGCTTCGCGCCACCCTCCCCTTCCCTCTCCTACCAGGAGAGGGAAGGGGAGGGTTAGGGTGGGGATGGGTGAGGTTAAACGCCGACAACCCCTAATTGTCAAAGACTACGTGATAGTACAGGTATAAGGTATAAGGGATTGTTTTCCTTATACCCATATACCTGAACACCATTTATGACCCTACCCGCTATAAATTGCTATCCAGCCCTTCAACCATCCATTAATCCATCACTCCATCAATCCATTAATCCGTTCTCTTCCCCTACAATCGTTTTCTCAATCCATTCGGTTACTTGAGCAACAAAAATTTCCGGGTCTGGCTGAACGTCCCCGCTTCCCCCGAAGAGGTGGATACCCACAGGCGGTAGAAATACACTCCCCCGGGCAGATTCGCGCCGTCGAAGACCAGCCGGTGCTCCCCGGGGTTTTGCTGCTCGGAGACCAGGGTATGAACTTCCTGCCCTAACACGTTGAAAATTTTCAAAACGACGAAACCCTGCACCGGCAGGCGATACTCAATCGTCGTGGAAGGATTGAAGGGATTGGGGTAATTCTGCTTTAGATCGAACGCCGCCGGCGGGAGCGCCGGGAGATTTCCGGTCGCGGTGACCGGATTTCCCAACGATCCGTCGGGATTGACGTTCTGGGCGTAAATGTCCCCTAAATCAACGCGCTCGTCGCTCCATACCAGGAAAGCGCGGCGCTCGGTATTGGCGATCATGCTCAATCGCCCCTTGTTGCCTAAACTCGCGGCAGAAAGCTCCGTCGAAGGCCAGATGTAATCGCCGTTGCGATTGATGCGAAACGCCTTCACCGCGGCGTCGAAGGCGTTGGGCGCGGAGCTTTGAAAATACGAAACATAGAGGACCGTATCGGCTCCCGCGCTGCGAATGAAAGAGATCTGGTTCCCGCCTAATCCCAGGAATTGCTTGCCCTCGTCGCTCCATAAACGGTCGCCCTGGTAAGAGAATTTCTGCCCGTAGATGCCATATTGGCTTTGATTGATGTTCTCTTCCAGCCAGAAAACGAACGCTTCCCCGGCCTGCGGGAGAGAAGTGAGGGTGGGATTGAGGTGCAGCCGCCCGGTAAAGGTGGAAACCACGATGCCGTTCAGAGGATAAACCAGCGCCCCCGCAGCGGAAATATGCCCCACGCCCACGTTGAAATCCGACAGCGAGGGGCGGTCTTCCCAGGTAAAAAAAGCCCCGCCCTGTCCGTCATCGTAAATTCCCGGCTCGGTGAAAAAGGGAATTCTTCCTAAGTTGTAGATCAACACCCCGGCGGGATCCCAGGACGGGCTGCCGTCGGGGGCAAATTTTTGGGTGTAGAGATGGGTGACCGGGGCCCAGAACGGCCCGGTGGTGTTTTTCCACAGCGCGATGGCGCTGTCGCCCCCGGCCGGAACCACCCCGCAAGGGGCCAGGCTCTCCCCCGCGGCGCCCTGCAACAAAATTCCGTTCGCGCCCCAGAGTTTCTGCCCCGCGGCGGAAATCTTTTGCAGGGCCACCATATCCTCGGCGCCGGACTTCAGCCAGGCAACCACCGCGTGGCCCTCGCCGGTAATGGCTACTTTGGGGGCGGGTTCGAACTCCGGCGCAGCAAGATCCGACAGCCCGATGCCGTCTGCGCCCCACAAAAAAGCGCCGCCCGGGGAAATTTTGTACGCAAACACGTCCAGGTCGCTGGAGCCGCCGTTGCGGATGTCGCTAAACACCAGCACCGCGTTGTCGTTGGCATCCACGCCCAGATCGTAATCCACCAGCCAGGTCTGTTGCGGATGGCCGCTGATCAGCAACCCCCTGGGCGACCACTGCGCCGCCCCCTGGGAGTTCAAGCGCTGCAAATACACGCTGTAATTCCCGTCGCGGCTGTCGAACCAGGAAATGTAGCAGCCGCCGTCGGAAGTGGGCTGAATTTTGGGCAAAACCTGCTCGCCCACAGTGTCCGCAATAGCCAGGTTTTGCAGGGGGTCGTTGCTCCACTGCGCGGAGAGAATGAAGGGTAAGAACCCAAAAAACAGGAACAAAAAGGTGGGAAGTTTCTGAAAAAATCGCTTCATGGCGCATCTCCTTATAAAGTGATGCCAATATACGGATTTTTTCTAAAACTTCAGAAAAATTTAGGAAATGCACTGCGGCAGATTTGTATTTGCCACCAAGGCACAAAGCATCACAAAAATCATTAAATACTTGGTGAAAACTTAGCGTCTTTGTGGCTTTGTGGCATAAAAATGAATCTCAGAAAAATGTTACCAATCAAAATATAGCCACTACCGAAATCGCATACTCAGCGCACCAGCACCATCCGCCCGATTTTTTTCTGATCGTTGATGATCAGGCGGGAAACGTAAATACCGCTGGCCAGCCGCTCGCCCCGGTCGTTCCTGCCGTCCCAGGCCAGCCGGAAGGTTCCCGGGAAGCGCTGCCCGGAGGCCAGGGTGCGCACTTTCTGCCCCAGGGTGTTGAAAATGATCAACTCCACTTGCACCCCGAAAAAATAGCGCTCCGGCACGGTAAATTCGATCACCGTCTCGCTGTTGAAAGGGTTGGGATAGCTTTGCAGCAGCTCCACCGCGGGGGGAAACTGGGGATTATCCGGCGAGGGATCGGCGTGGATTTCGTTGATCGAGATGCGCCCGTTGGGACTGATGACGCCGGAGAGCGCCGTATCTCCCCGGGCGGTTCTGCCCGGCGAAAAGAGCGCCCGCCCGCTGGAAATCGCCAAGGTGTGGGGAACAAACTCCCCGTTCGCATCGGGGTTGCGGGTGTAGGATTGGCGAAAGTTTGCCGGGAAATCGTAGTCCACCGAATCGACGGCCTGCCCGCCGGCATCGTTCAGGGTGATGGTTCCGGCGGGATACCTCAATCCCGTGGAACCCTGAACCCCGCCATAATTAGCGATCCCCACCTCTCCGGGTATGCCCGCGGGCAATCCCCCGCCGAATATGACCAGGAATTTCCCCGGTCCCAGCGCGGTTCCCGGCGGAAACGTATGCCAAACATTCTCATCCATCAGGATTTCCCAGCCGGAAATATCTATCGGATCATCATCCCAGTTGACTAATTCTACAAACTGGTCCTCTCTCTGGTGGGTAATTCCGTCATTATTGGCGTCGCCGTCGCCGCGGGAATCCAGGTCGAGTATAAAGTCGATATCCGGTTTCAATTTTGCGGATTGATCTCCGATGACGATAAAGGCGCTGGCGGTAGGCGGGCCCTGGATCAGCAGGCGCAACGGCGTAATATCAAATTCATAACCTCGATAGCCGGGATTGACGTAGCGGCTGATATCGAAGAGCACCGTATCCTGTTCCGGGATCAGGAAAATGTACTGGCCGAGGGCGACTTCTTCGGGAATGGTGGTGAGAATGAACATCCGGCCGTTCAATTCCCCATACATCCGCCGCACCCCGCTGTTGATGATATTAAAAAGGGTATCCAGGTAGAACAATTCGTACTCCTGCCAGGGCCCGCCCTGCTGGATTCCCTCTATCTTCAGCGGTCCCGCGGGAAGGACGGGATGCAGCTCTTCCCGGACGCCGCCATGCCGGGCGGCAGGATGGGAGCCGCTTTGCGCTTGCAGAAAAACACTCGCCACCATGGTGAGCAGCAGCCAAAGCCCAATCCAGGGTAAAAATTGTTTCTTCATCATCATTCCTCAGCGTTAATGAACCCGGCAGATCGGGGCATCCAAACGATGCTTGATGCTATTGTCGAACACAACCTTGAAAGCTTTAAGCGTGAAACCTCACGCGGGCGATTGCAATCATTTGCAAATCCCGCTTCACGCCCTCCCGCACAACTGCCGGTAATTTGACCCGCCAAAATAATCTATCCGCAAGGTAAAAAACAGGGTAGAGTAAAAATTAGTGTCTCAGTGTTTTGGCGTTACAATAGTGCGATATTTTTCAGGTTTTCAAACGCTAAAACACCCAAACACCGCCCGTGCTATACCAGCGCGTCTTCCATGCCGGAATCTTTCACGAACAGGCAGGAAGAGTGCGCCAGGTCGGTGGTATCGCGGATAAAATCGAAGGATAAATTCTCCCCTAACCCGAAGATATTGATGTCCGGTCGCGGCGCGGCGGCAATGGCCTCGTGAAAGTTGGCGGCGATTACGTGAAATTCGGTTTTGGAGGGCAGGCGGGCCATGTCGCTGAGTTTTTCCAGGAAATCGTACATTCGCGGCTTGTCGGCCTCGCTGGCGGCGGTGGCCACTAAATTCAATTTTCCGCCCCAGTTCATTTGCAGGTACAGGGCGATCAACATGGCCAGATGCCAGTTAGGGCTTTTTTCCCGCAGCCACAAGTTGATATTTTCCTGCATTCCGAAAGCAATCCGGGGATGCTGGCGCAGCACCATCACGCCTAAATCGTGTTTCTCCGCCTCCGAGACCAACTGCCGCACTACCTCGTCATTCTTCTTATCCTCTCCCAGGGTGAGAAACAGAATATTGGGGCGGAAGATGCTTCCCCGCAGGGTTTGAATGACCGATTTTGCCCCGTGAATGAATTCGTCGTTCTCGATCACCGTGGAATTGACGAACAAATTCCGGTGCTTGAGGGGAAGCAACAAATTTTCCAGGTCTTTCTGGCGTTCTTCGCGCTGGTCCGGGCTGACCGTAAACGCAAACACGCTTCCGGAAGGATTCACAATATTGCGGATGAATAACAACGGCCCGGCCCACACCCGGGGATTGTCCACCGGGAGAAGCAAATCCGGCTTCCAGGAAATTTGATGGCGGGGGAATTTGGCCGCGGCCCGCGAGGCCCGCTCCGCCAGCACCATGAAAATACCCCCCCGTAAATCCCCCCAGTCCGCCTGCAAGCCTTTGCGCGCCAGCCAGATATACAGCAGGATGCTGATAATGATCGCCGCGGCCCCGAAGGCGGGATTGATCAAAAATATCATAAATGTGCAGCCGGCCGCGCCGTAAAAGGGCACGAAGCGGGGAATTTTGAGGGTGGGACGGAAACTGATGATTTTCATACTCTGCTGAATGAATACCACCAAATTCAGAAACCCGTAAGTGACCAGGAAGAACATGGTAATGAGGGTGGCCAGAACGTCCAGGTTGCCGGGGATCAAGGCCAGGGCGATGATGATTCCGGTGAAGATGACGGCGTTGCGGGGTTCGTTCTTAGCGGTTTTGCGGGCCAGAAAATCGGAAAACGGCACGGTTTTTTGTTCCGCCAGCGCCTGCAAAATTCGCGGCGCGCCTAAAATTCCCCCTAAGGCGGTGGAAAAGGTAGCCGCCAAAATTCCGATCAACACCGCGGGGGCCCAATAAGCATAATCGACCATCACCATCTGGTTTTGGCGCAGCTCTTCCGGGCTGATATGCAGCGCCAATACCACCGCCAGCACCACGTAAATCAAAAGCGTGACCCCGATGGCGGAAAGCGTTCCCAGGGGGATGGATTTCCGGGGATTCTTCAAATCTCCGGACATATTTACCCCGGCCATAATCCCGGTCGCCGCGGGAAAGAACACCGCAAAAACGTACCAGAAATTTCCATCCTCGAAATTTCCTAACAGCGGGGGGTTGGCCAGCGGTTTCGCAGTAATCATAAAAAAACTGACCAGCGAAACGGCGATGAGCGCCATGATGATGAACTGGGTGCGAATGGCAAATTGAGTGCTGATGGAAGAGATGACCAGGATGCCCGCCCAGGTGAGCATCGCAACCAGCAGGGGCGGGTGCTCGGGAAAAATCCGCAGCCATCCCTCGGTAAAGCCGACGATGTGCAGCGCCGCAGACAGGGAGATGGAGATGAACAAGGGAATCCCCACGCTGCCTCCTGCCTCCAGGCCCAGGGAGCGGGAAATGATTGAATAAGCCCCCCCGGCCCCGATTTTGATATTGGTGGTAATGGAAGCCAGCGACAGCCCGGTGCAAAGGGTAACGGATTTGGCCAGCAGAATAATGAGGATCGCTCCTAACAGGCCGGCGTTGCCCACCATCCAGCCTAAGCGCAGGTACATGATGGCGCCGAGGATGGTTAACACCGTTGGCGCAAACACTCCCGCAAAAGTGCCGAACTTGCCCGCTTCACCGCTATCAACCTCTTCCTTTTTGGAAGCCCCGACCAGGTTTCCCAGGGGCTGAAGCACATCTATGGATAATTTCATGCCGGTTCCTTTTGTTTTCAGACCGTTTTATGCGAATTTTCCGCAAATCTTACCGAAAGCGGATACAGTTTGCCGTGACGGGATTGGAAAACCGCGAAATAAATTTTATTTGAGTGTAACCCAAATGCTGTAAATACCCCCATAGCGCCATGCAGCCCCGCGCTACGGGGGGCATTGGCAGGCCCATCCCACCGCGCCGCAACTTAAATTTTTGCTGGTGAAATACCCGATTTTATTGTATTTTTGGCTTCATTTACGCACCCGCGCAGCCAGCCGGGGCGCTTTTTGAATGAAGCTTTTCGATTTGCATCGCTCTTTTAACCCAATTATCACTCAACGGAGGTAATCCTATGGGCAAACAGTACAACGCCCGCGAAAAGCGCAGAAGAAAAACCCGTTATATCAAGCGCAAACGCGCCAGAACCAGAAAAGAGATTTCCGAAAGAAAATCGAGCTGACCCGCCGCGGGATCATCGCCGAAGAAAATTTCGGCGATGATCCCGCGGCATACGGCATTCCAGTTCTCCTCACGCGGCAATTTTCCGGGCAGCCGCGCAGGTACCGAAAGGATTTCCCGGCAGCCAGGCAGTTCTGCTCCTCCTGCGGGCTGCCGGAGCCATTTGCCGCTCCTGCCGCGTATGGCGTTCCCACCCCGGCGCGATACGGTTTCCGGGCGAATGGCGGGAAAGGACCTCCCGATATTTGATTCCTAAGAACTTACGTAAACACTTCACCATTAGCGGCAAAAGCCGATAATATGTGATTGAGCCCGACGAAACGGGCAGTTAGAGGGATCGCCGCAGTTGTATCCCCCGCCTTGATTTGACAGAAAAGGAATTGGCCGTGAAAGAAGTGGTAATCGTGAAGGGGCTGCGCACCCCCTTCAGCAAAGCCGGAACCGTTTTCAAAGACCTTTCCGCGTACGAGTTAGGCAAAATCGTTTTGCGGGAACTGTTAGAGCAGTTGGAACTGCCTCCCCGGGAGATTGATGAAGTGGTCTGGGGAAATATCGGCCAGCCCGTGGAAGCAGGCAATATCGCCCGGATTATCGCCCTGAAATCCGGCATCCCGCACACCACCCCGGCCTATACCGTGCAGCGAAATTGCGCTTCCGGCCTGCAGGCGATCGTTTCCGCTTATTACGAAATCGCCGGCGGCAACGCCGAGGCGGTGATTGCCGGGGGAAGCGAATCCATGAGCCGGTACCCCCTGCCATTCCCCCGGGCCTTTACGGATTATTCCATTGAAATGAGCCTGGCGCAGACTGCGGACCAGTTGGCGAAAGAATACTGCATCTCCCGGGAGGAACAGGATCAATGGGCGCTGCTCTCCCACCAGCGCGCCGCCCGGGCCACTTCGGCGGGAATCCTGAAAGAAGAGATCGCGCCGGTTTTTGCGCCCCCGGAGTATGCCGCGGTGGTGGAAGAGGATAACGGCATTCACAAAGAGCCGAGCGCAGAAGAACTGGCCGGTCTCTCGCCCCTCTTCGATTCCCGGTACGGAACCGTGACCGCCGGAAACGCCTCCCCCCTCGCCGATGGGGCCGCGGCGCTGCTGCTGATGAGCGCCGGCCGCGCCCGGGAACTGGGCTACGAAGCGCTGGGAACCGTGCGGTCCTTCGCTTTTGCCGGGGTGGAACCGCTTTACATGGGCACCGGCCCGGCTTACGCCGCCGCCAAAGCCCTGAAACGCGCCGGGATGAAGTTCTCCGATATTCACCTGACCGAACTCGGCGAAGCGTTTGCGGCGGTAGTTCTGGCCAACGAACGGCTTTTCGGGGATAAAAAATTTGTAGAAACCACTTTCGGCCAGGCGGGATTGCTCTCCCCCATCGACCGGGGGCGGCTGAACCCCAACGGCGGGGCGATTGCCATCGGCCACGCCGGGGGAGCTACCGCCGCCCGCCAGGTGCTCACCCTGCTAAAAGAGATGAAACGGCGCAATTTTTCAACCGGCCTGGCGGCGTTGTGCATCAGCGGCGGCCAGGGCGGGGCGATCATTCTGGAAAGAAAGTAAATCAATGCAAAGTGCAAAGTGCAAAATAGAAAGTGCAAAGTGCAAAATAGAAAAGTTTGTTTCGGGATTTGTTACCGTGCACTTTTTTAAAAACAGCGAATTTAGCGTAATTTGTCATGCCCGAATGTAGTAATCGGACATCCATAGGCTTGATTTTTCCTGGATTCCCGCTAAAAACATGCGGGAATGACAAAAGTGCACGGTGGTGAAGTTTCGGGATACTTTTTTGCATTTTTCATTTTGCATTTTTCATTTTACAATTACGGAGTACCAATGTCCCAGGCGTTCCAGGCGGAATTTGTTGAAAAAGGAATTCTAAAAATCATTTTTGATCTCCCCGGTTCCCCGGTGAACCTGTTCAATGCCGAAACGGTCGAAGAGTTGAATCAACTGATCGAAGAGCTGAAAGCGGATGCGAACGTCAAAGCGGCGTACGTCATCAGCGGCAAGGAGAAGAACTTTTCAGCCGGGGCGGAGGTGCAGGAAATCTACAACATTACCTCTTCGGAAGACGCCTACGCAAAATCCCGCTTCGGCCAGATGCTCTTCGAGCGCTGGCGGCAACTGCCTTTCCCCACCCTCGCGGCCATCGACGGGGCCTGCATGGGCGGGGGAACGGAGTGGGCGCTGGCGTTTAGCTACCGCATGGGCAGCGACCGCCCGGAGACCCGCATCGGCCTGCCGGAGGTCAAGTTAGGCATTATCCCGGGCTGGGGCGGCGCGGTGCGCCTTCCCCGGCTCATCGGGGTCAAAAATGCCCTGAAGCTGATCCTGAACGGGGAGCCGGTCAGCGGCGCCGAGTCCTACCGCATCTGCCTGACCGATGATCTCGCTCCCCACAAAATGCTCGACCGGGCGGCGGTGGAATTCCTGCAAAAAGTCCTCGCCTCCGGCGACCGGGAAATCCTCCAGCGCCGGCGCAAAAACCCGGAACGGCGGGGATTCCGGGAATCCTTCCGGTTAGGGCGCAACCAGGTTTTCCGCAAAACCCGCAAAGAGATCTTCCGCAAAACCGGGGAGCAATACCCCGCCCTGCTGGCCGGCTTGCAAGCGGTGATGTTTTCCTGCGACAACCAGTTGGAAGACGCGCTGATGTTCGAGGCGCGCAAATTCGCGGTGTTAGCCGCCTCCCCCACCTGCCGCAACCTGCTCTGGATCTATTTTCTGAATGAAGAGATGAAGAAATCCAACGGGGTAAAGGCGCGGGAGATCGTTCCGGAAAAAATTTCCCGCCTGGGGGTCCTGGGCGCCGGGGAGATGGGCAGCGGGCTGGCCTACTTAGCGGCGCTGAACGGCCAGCCGGTGCGCCTGAAAGACGCCGCCTACCCGCCCCTCTCCCGGGCGCTGGCCGGCATCTGGCAATTGTTCGAGCGCCAGGTAAGCCGGGAGCGCCTGACCGCCCGCCAGGCGGAATTGAAAATGGACCTGCTCAGCCCTACCATCGAATACAGCGGCTTCGCCCGGGCAGACCTGGTGATGGAGGCGCTCCCGGATGACCGGGTGCTCAAAAAAGAAATTCTGAAAAAAGCCGAGGAGTGTACCCGGGAGGGAGCAATCCTGACCACCGCTGCGGCCGCGTTTCCGGTGTCGGAAGTGGCCAAACATTGCCTCCGCCCGGAACGGCTGGCCGGTTTTAACGGCGTTTACCCGGTGCACAAAATGCGCCTGGTGGAGATCGTGCAGGCAAAACAGACCTCCGACCAGACCGTGGCCACCCTGTACGAATTGGCCAGGCAGTGGGGGAAATTTCCCGTGGTGGTGCAGGATCGCCCGGGATTTCTGCTGAATCGGCTGTTGGCCCCATACTTAGCCGAGGCGCTGGCGCTGTTGGAATCCGGTGCGCCGATCCACTGGGTGGACCTGGCCATGATCCGTTTCGGGATGTCCCGGGGTCCCTTTCAGATGTTAGATGAACTGGGGCGGGAAAAAGCCGGAAAACTGCTGCGCTCCCTGCAAACTTACCTGGGCAAGCGCTTCCCGCGGTCGGGGCTGTTAGAAGAGCTGCTCAAGAACTCCCGGGCAGAGGATGGCCAGCAATGGAGATTTTACCTGCCCGGCCGCAGCGAAGTAAAAAAGAAGAATGTGAACCGGCGATTGTACAAAGAGCGAAAAATCAGGCTGAAAAAAACCTTCGAGATGGCGGAAATTCAGGATCGGCTGCTATTGTTGATGATCAACGAAGCGGCGATTTGCCTGGAAGAGAAAATCGTGGAGCGCCCCGGGAGCATCGACGCGGCGACCCTTTTCGGCATGGGATTCCCGAAATTTCGCGGGGGGCTGCTGCGCTACGCCGATTCCATCGGGATTGCAAAAATTATGGGCCGGCTGTGGTATTTTTCGGAAATGGTGGGAGAGCGCTACGCCGCCGCCCCGCTGTTGAAGCGGATTTCCGAATCGGGCAAGGAGATATACGAATTCCTCTCGGAAAAAGAGGCGAATGGCGCTCCCGGGGACAAGTAACGCAACCGCGCCACGCTTGTAAAATCTACTGTCTGGGGAATGTAAATGAAGACATCCTCCAGGGTTGCTGAAGTAACTCTCGGCCTGCGCGCCAACTGGCAGCAATTCTGGCTGTTAGTGCTCATCAATGCCTTTGTGGGAGCAATGGTGGGATTGGAGCGTACCGTGGTTCCCCTGATCGCCGAAACCGAGTTCGGTTTGGTCTCCAAGACGGTCATCCTTTCTTTCATCATCAGCTTCGGGGTGGTAAAAGCCCTGGCAAATCTCTTTGCCGGGCGTTTTTCCGACCGCCTCGGGCGCAAGCCGATTTTGATCTTTGGCTGGCTGATGGGATTACCGGTTCCGTTTTTAATCATCTTCGCGCCCGCCTGGGAATGGATTGCTTTTGCCAATGTGCTGTTGGGGATCAACCAGGGATTAAGCTGGTCCACCACCGTCATTATGAAAATTGATCTGATAGGCCCAAAACAGCGCGGATTGGCGATGGGGTTGAATGAATTTGCCGGCTACCTGGCGGTTTCCTTAGCTGCATTTATGACCGGCTACTTAGCCGCCAATTACAACCTGCGCCCGGCGCCATTCTATCCCGGTTTTGTTTTTGCGGGATTGGGATTACTGCTCTCGATATTTTTTGTGAAAGAAACCCGCTCCCATGCCCGCCGGGAAGCGCAGATGAAGGAAGCCGATGAACCGCCGGCGGGGGATCATTCGCAAAAAATGTCCTTCGCCCAAATTCTGCTGCTGACAAGTTGGAAAGACCGGGCGCTCTTTTCCGCCAGCCAGGCCGGGATGGTCAACAACCTCAACGATGGGATGGTGTGGGGGCTGCTGCCGATTTTTCTGGCGCAATCCGGTTTAGCGGTGGAAAAAATCGGCGTCATCGCCGCGGCTTATCCGGCGGTGTGGGGGTTGGCGCAATTGCTAACCGGCGCACTCAGCGACCGCTGGGGGCGGAAGTGGATGATTGCCGCGGGGATGTGGGTGCAGGCCGCGGGGATCGGCTGTTTTGTCATCGGAAGCGCTTTTTGGACCTGGCTCAGCGGCGCGGTGATACTGGGATTGGGAACTGCCCTGGTATATCCCACCCTGCTGGCGGCCATCAGCGACGTGGCGCATCCCCACTGGCGGGCCACATCGGTGGGCGTCTATCGCCTGTGGCGCGACGGGGGGTATGCGATTGGGGCGCTGGCCTCCGGGATCATCGCCGACGCCCTGGGCATTCCGGTTGCGATTGCGGCCGTTGGAGGAATAACGTTTTTATCGGGAATTATGGTCGCTGCGGTAATGTACGAGACATTACCAATAAAGAGATGAGAAGAGAAGATAATCAGAAAAAAATATTGGGATTCGATGGGATGTCTATTTCTACAACCCCTTCGTGGCAATACCTGCTCATAGGCATAGTGCTTAGACCGGTTTGATGTTCCGGTTCGTGCGGAACACGTTCCGCGGATCCCATTTCGCTTTGACCTCGGCAAGCCGTTGGAGTCCCTTGCCGAGCGCGGCCTCGATGCGTTCGGGACCTTCGTCTTCTGTCAGGAAGTTGATGTAGGTGCCACCGGTAGAGAACGATTTCATGTCCTCCCACGCCTCGCGTGCCCATTCGATGTTCCCCCTGTCATCGCCCGCTTGCTCCCATGAGCCTGCTATGTTGAGCACGTAGCGTGCATCGCGGTTGCCGGCGGGAGAGTGCTCCTCTTCGAGCCGGTTGAGAGCACCTTCGATCTGGAACAGGATCACGGCCGAGTGAGGCGACCGGATTTTTGCCGCATGCTCGATAACCTTTTCGCACAGGGCCGGCTCGATGGCTGGGAGATACTCACTCTTCCAGTAGTAGCGCCGGCCCTTTGGCTGCGTCGCGTCGAGCAGCGACTGCATCTGCGCGTACGGCCGGCGCACGAGCACATCACCGACGGGATTGCCGAACGATTTGATGGGGGCGACGAGCTTCTCGCCCTCCTCGGATCTCCCGCTGTAGCAGGCAAGTATCGCCACAATCGGCTTCCCGTGCATGTCTTTCGGTAGCCACGGTGCAGGGGGCGCCGGGCGCATGAACGCGACGAGCGTGAGTTCGGGCGGGGCCTTCGCCGCGAATGTCCGGTACAGCTCGAGCACCTCCGGCGCCGCGCTTGCGGTCCAGGCTACGATGCCACCGATGACCTCCGGACCGACAGGGTAGAGCACGTAATCGATGCCGGTCACGACACCGAAATTCCCGCCACCGCCCCGCAGCCCCCAGAAGAGATCCGCGTTCTCGTCGTTGCTCGCCCGCACCAGCCGTGCGTCGGCGGTCACGACGTCCATTCCGACAACGTTGTCCGACGTCCAACCCCAACGCCTCGTCAGGTAGCCGAATCCACCACCCAGGGTGAGTCCTGCGACGCCGGTGAGTGAGACGAAGCCGAGGACGGCGGCAAGGCCGTACGTCTGCGTTTCGCGATCCACGTCGCCGAGCAGACAACCGGCCTGCACGTGGGCAACCTTTCGCTGTGGGTCCACCCATACGCCTCGCATGAGTGACATATCGAGCATCAACGCGCCGTCGGCCGTGGCCAGGCCTGCGATGTTGTGCCCCCCGCCTTTGATGCAGAGCAGAAGTTCGTGTTCGAGCGCGAACTGCACACACGCAATCACATCGGCGGTGCCGAGGCAGCGCGCAATGACGGCGGGCTTTCTATTGATCATGCCGTTCCATACGGTTCGGGACTCATCATAGCCGACATGGCCAGGTACGAACACCGGCCCCCGCAGACGCATCTTCAAACTGTCGAGTGTTTCCTGCTTCAGGTCGATCTCGCGACCTTCCATCGTTTTCATAGTCATGGTTCCTTTGTATATTTATTACACTGTAAATGCGAATGCCTATACCATCTTGCCAGATCAAGTTCGGTGAAAGGGCTCGACATCACTGATGTCAAACCTGGTGAGTTTGGTGACCCGTGCTTTGTTGCGCACCAACGACGGTACGGCCAGGCGCGCCTGGTCTTCATTCTCGGCTTCGATAATAGCCCAGCCGCAGTGTACATCTGCTTTGCACCCCCACATAAAATGATGGAGATACCCCATCGCATACACTTGCTGTACTAACGACTTACATTCTTCTGCTGTGTGTGGGGTTGCGATCATATAACTTTCCATAAATAGCTCCTCTTCTTGAAAGCCCTTGCGGAGGTTTGGAACCACCGCAAGGCATGCTTTATTATTGCTTGACAGGCGCCGAAAGTTTTGCCGATCAAGCGCCAGGTTTGATGAACCGAAAATGCGCAAGATAGATAGGCAGTTCGTGCCCGGGGAATTGTTCGAACAGCCAATCGATAAACTCCACGCTAAACAGCGGGTAAAGTTTCAATCGCTCTTTGCTGACAGGCTCTTTGCTCAGAACCTGCGCGTTGGTGAAACCGGCGTTCTTGGCTTCACGGATGAGGCCTCTCTCCGAGAGGGCGCCCGCCAGTCAGCCAGCGAACGCGGCTTCGCTGTCGAGCACACTGCGCGGCAGTTGGCCGTTAACGACCGAGTCGGAAAAGACCAGACGCCCGCCCGCTTTCAGCACGCGATACAGTTCCCGGAATGTCTGCCCCTTTTTCGTCGAGAGATTGATCACCCCGTTAGAAATGGCCACATCTGCACTCGCTTCGTCGAGCGGGATCTGTTCCATTTTGCCTTCACGGAATTCGACGTTCGTCAAACCCAGGATTTGTTGATTGGCGCGGGCGCGTTCGAGCATTTCCGGTGTCATATCCAGGCCGATGACGCGCCCGGTAGGTCCGACTTTTTTCGCGGCGATGAACGTGTCAATCCCTGCGCCGCTGCCCACATCCAGGACGATTTCGCCGACCTGCAAATCCGCGTAACGGATTGGATTACCGAGTCCAAGCGCATAGTCTTTGACTGATTCAGGCAACCAGCCAATCTCGTCGAAATCGTACAAACTTTCCGCAACGCCCATCCCTTGTGGAATAACCGTGCCATAGGATTCGCGGACGATGCGCGCCGCTTCCTCTACTGACCATTTCGGTTGAGATGAGTTATTCATAAAGAGACTCCTTATTTCTTCGCCGTTCCGATTACAATATCCGGCCTGGTGCTCTCCACAATTGCAATCAACTCTCCCTGTTCTTTTGCCGGGACTTTGAATTCATCCAGGATTTTCTTAAAATCCGCTGCCATGGCCTGCCATTCTTTTTCGGTGATATAAAGATGGGCATGGGCATCTTTCATCGAACGCCCGGTGTATTTCTCCGGCCCGCCGGTGACCTGGCAAACCAGTTCGGTAACGCGATATTTCAGCCCGGCTTTGGGTACTCGATCACGGGCTTCTTTAATCCGCGGATTCGCATTCAAAATATCATTTACCAACAGTTTTTCAATAAACGCACCCACCACGGTGGCAATGGCATACACCCCGCCCAGCCGCTCATAGAGTGACTTTTCCGGCGCCGGTTGCTGGCCTTGCGGATTTTCCTGGGCAATGAGAGGAGTTGCGCTCCACAGCATAAAGACCGCCAACAGTAACAAAATTCCGCTGAAAAAATATTTTGTGAACATGATACTTTCTCCTTGTTAAATGGTTTTTGAAATGATGGAAGCTTTAACTCTCCAGCTCCATCGTCACCGGCACGGGATTGCAGATAATATCCAGCACCGGCGAGGTTTTCTTAACATATTCGAACAACTCTGCTAACTTTTCACGCGGAGCCTCGCTTTTGATACGGCAGTTGAGGTGTATGCCCCGGTAACCCGGGCGCACCTTTTCCGAAAGTCCCAGGAAACCGTGCAGATCAATTCCCCCTTCCAACTCGAATTGCAACTCCTCGATTTTAATCCCCTGCGCTGCAGCGTTATAAGCCAGGCCTACCGCCAGGCAGGAGGCCAGCGCGGCCAGCACGGTTTCCACGGCATTGGGACCGCGGTTCTCTCCTGACAACACCGGCGGTTCGTCGCCATCCAGGTGGAAAGGCGCGGCGCGGGAAGTATCTTCCTGTCCCGCGCCATAAAAACTTTGGATGGTGGTGCGGGAGTGCCCGCCGTTCACCCAGCGGGTGCTGGCGCGGAAAGTGAATGTTGCTAAATCGGGGTTGATTTGTATGGCATTGATGGTATCCAGCAATTGTGTAACGTTGATACCATTCAATACCTGGCGGGTTGCGGTTTCAGCGGCCATGAGATTGTCTCCTTATATTTGGGCGTATAGACATTCTTTATCATTGCCGCCGAAAGATACTTAATCGATCTTCCGGAAATCTTCCGCAGGGCTTCCGAAATAATTCCGGGAACCCTCTCCCGGCGCTTCGCACCGGACTATCATATTCCGCACCCCGCATTCCCGGGGCAGGCTCTTCGGTGCTCATTTGATCAACTCAGCCCCAACGGGGCGGGATGCAATAGCCCGGAGCAACGCTCCGGGGTAGAAAAAACACCGATGCAAAGCCCTGAAAGGGCGAGATAGAAAAATATTTTACCAAAGTGCCCAAAAAATTTACATTGTCCGCATCTGCTTCATCGCCGAGCGCGCTTGGGCGGCCATGGCTTCCGCTCCCAGTTTGACAAAGGTAGGCAACACCCCACTGATTAAGCGCCCTGCTTCCAGGTAATCCTTCGCCCTTCCCCGGCGCATTAACACCGCAGCGCGAAATAAATCGCTGCGCGCCGCTTCATAAATAACGTTGATTTTTTGGAATTCCTGTTTCGCTTTCCGTAACTTTTGCATCGCCGCTTCCCATTCCTCCCGGAAACCGTGCACCATCCCCTGAACCTGGTAGGTTAATCCGAAAAAATAATTGCTGCCAAAGGCCGTGGCGGATTCCTCTGCTTTGGCGGCATAGAACTGAGCTTTTTCCCCATCGCCGCTGGTGAGGAAGGCCATGGTGGCTACCGGGTAGAGTAACACGTTACAGGTGATGCAATGGCCATGTTGTGCTTCCACCTCCAAGCCTGCTTCCACGGCCTTGAGCAGGCCCGGATAGTCGGCCACTTCCAGGCGATTGCGGCCCAACGCGGCATACAATCGGACCAGGCAGTGCGGTTTCATCATCGCTCTTTCGGCAATTTGGATCCCTTTTTGGATATACTCCTGCGCCTCTTCCATCTGTCCCAGCGCGGTTCCTACTACGCCTAATCGCTGCAAGGCTATCGCTTCCCCGGCGGCGGCATCGATCTCGGCATAGAGTTCCCGTGCTTTATGGAGGTGTTGCATCGCTTCCCGGAATCTTCCCTGCATATATTCGGCAGTCCCCAAAAAGATGGCGCACATGGCAAATGCGCGGTTTGCCCCAATATCGCGAGCCTGTTTCTGCATCTTCAGGGCAAACTCTAAGGCAACTTCATAAGGCTCATCACCATACAGGTGATATTCGCATAGTCAGAGGTGCACATCGGATACGTCGGTTAAATAGTGGTTGAGATCCAGCCGGCTGAGGCGCTGCGACTCATACTCCAGGCCTTTTTGCCACTCTCCTAAAGGTACGCAGCAAAGCGCCATCATTTCATAAGCCCTGGTGATCTCGTCCCTGGCATTTAGCCTCTCGGCAGCCTTTAAACTTTTTTGAGCAATGGTGAAGGCCTCGCGGAATTCATTGCGCTGCCAGTGGTAATGCGCCCGGATATACTGCCAGCGCACCCATTCCAGATTTTCTTCTCCCTGCTGCTTTTCTAATCCTTCAACAATATGCCGCCAGGCATTATTCAAATCGCCGGAAAGGTTAAACCGGTATGCCGCTTTCCGCCGCAGGCTGCTGTCCGCTTCGGGGTTGCACACCGACAGCGCGCTTTCATATTGAGCGGCGCTCTCCTGCTCCCTGCCCAGCATTCCCAATTGGTCCCCCAATTTCTCCAACAGTTTGGCATTCCGAATCGAAGGAACCACATCCAGCGCCTGCCGGTAATAGCCAATGGCAACCTCGTGAGCGTACATGGCGGCAGCCCGGTCGCCTGCTTGAATAAGATACGGCAATGCCCTTTGAGGATCGCCGCCTTTCAGAAAGTGCCCGGAAATGGCTTCTATTGGAGATTGGGGATCATTCTCATATAATTCCCCCAATGTCCTGGCCACCGTCTCATGAAGGTATCGCCGCCTGGTATAAGACATCTGTTGATACAGGGCTTCCCGGATTAAAGGGTGCACGAACTGAAAACTCAAACCCGCTTCTTTCAATAAATGCAGGGAGAACATTTCATCGAGTAAATCAAGAATCTTTTCCGCAGGGATGTCGGAGATTGATTCCAGGAGAATTAAGCTGGTTTGTTGACCGGCTACCGCAATCACATTTAACAGGGATTGCGCTTTTTGAGAAAGCTGATTCCATTTCTGAGCCAGTAATATTTGCAAGCTGCCGGGAATGTAGGGTTTCTCGACCGCATCCAATTTCCATGTCCCCTCTTTCAGCTCGATTTTCCCGGCCTTTTTTAATTGATCTAACATTTCGATAGCAAACAGGGGATTGCCCTCCGTATAGGAGAATATTTCAGCGGCTAATTGAACATCTATTTCCCCCCGGGCGAGATTCTGCGCCAATAACTTTTGGTGTTGTTCTTTTGAAAGAGGCGGTAATGCTAATCGCTTTGCAATTTGCCCGCGATTCAAGGAAGAAAGAAGGCCCGCTAAAGAAGACGAGGTTTCTATTTCCCCGCTTCGAAAGGTTCCCAGGAGCAAGAAAGGAAAATCAGCCGTATTGCGCGCCAGGTACATAAACAGGTTTAGCGTTCCGTCATCGGCAAGGTGCAGATCTTCCAGGATCATCACCACCGGCGCTTCGGCGGCAACCGCTTTCAAGAATCGCAGTAATCCGGCAAATAAATATCCCCGTGCGGCCATTTCCTCTTCGATCACCGAAATGGCCGGAATTGCGGGGAATTCGGGAATTCCGGCGGTCAATTCTGCCGGCAATAAATGCACGCTGTTTTTCCCGGAGGGAGGGATGCCCCCAAACTGATTGATGGCCATTCTCAGGGCTTCCACAACCGGTGAGTAAGGAAGTTCATTTTTTTCTTCGTAAGCGCATCCGAGCATGGTGATAAAACCCCTTCGCTGAGAGAGCTGATAAAATTCCTGGGCGAGACGGGTTTTGCCGATACCCGCCATTCCTTCCACAATCAGCACACTGCCTTTACCCTGGCTCAAGAGATCAAGCGCGTTGGAAGCAGCCTTTAGTTCTTCCTGTCTGCCGATCAAGGGGGCAAATTTAGGAAGTTGCACCGTGGATGTTAACGGCGCCTTTTTAATTGAGAAGGAAGCGCCGGGAACAATCTTGCCGTCGCGAATATCTTCGTAGAGCTTGGTTGTTTCCAGGGAAGGGGTGATATCCAGTTCCCGGGAGAATATTTCACAACAGCGTTTATACTGATGCAAGGCTTGCGAGCGGGTGCCCTGGAGCGCAAAAACCCGCATGAGTCCCTGGTGGGCATTCTCATTGAGTTGATCAATGGATAGCGCCCGGCGAAAGGCATCTGCCGCGTCGGCAAGGTATCCGGCCCGAACAGATTTCTGGCCTGATTCTAACAGTAATTCGATCAGGGTCAACCGCAGCGATTCTCGAAGCTCTTCTGTCCATCTTTCATATAGATCGGCAGGCAGTAAATCGCCGCCATAACAGGCCACGGCGCGATGATAATCTTTTAAGGAATCTGTCCGGCGAGCTTCTTGCACTAAATTTCGGAACGCGTTGACATCCGTATGAACACCATCCGGGGCGGTAAGGGAAAGTATTTCTTTATGGAATTGCAGGATGCTTTCCGCATCAATCGTCTGATCGGCACTTTCGAATACTTTTCGCGCATAGTGTATCGCTTTATAAAGCTGCGCCGAAGCAGAAAGAGGTTCTAACGATGGCCATAGTGTATCTAAAATTTGATCGCGGTGGAGTTGGTGTTTGGGGGCGATGGAGAGGAGCTTGATCAAATTTAAGGCCTTCCGGCTCTGGAAGGCTGCTTCGGAAATTTCCCTCTCTCCCAAACACAAACAAAACCCTCCTAACAGTGACATGCAAATGCCCGGCTGTGCTTGCATGATCTTGCCTTTCTATATTCAACTATTATTTGTCTTATCAATTGTGGTGATGTTAAAGTAAATTAAATGAAAAATCAATTTTTTTCATTAGACATAATTGGAAATAAAGATTTTGACAGGATGAACAGGATGAACAAGATCAAGATTGCTTGAAAAATATAGATTATTTGATCCTGTCAATTTGGATATTTTGACAGAAATAACGAGTCAGTATAACAATTAGATAAAATGGGAATGAACATTGTTTCGAGAACAGATGAAGTAACCCTCGGCCTGCGCACCAACTGGCAGCAATTCTGGCTCCTGGTGCTCGTCAATGCCTTTGTAGGGGCAATGGTGGGATTGGAGCGCACCGTGGTTCCCCTGATTGCGGAAGCGGAATTCGGTTTGGTTTCCAAAACGGTTATCCTTTCCTTCATTATCAGCTTTGGGGTGGTCAAAGCCCTGGCCAATCTCTTTGCCGGACGCTTTTCCGACCGGCTGGGACGCAAACCGATTTTGATCTTTGGTTGGCTAATGGGGTTGCCAGTACCGTTTCTAATCATCTTTGCTCCCGCCTGGGAATGGATTTCCTTTGCAAACGTCTTGTTAGGAATCAACCAGGGGTTATGCTGGTCCACCACCGTCATCATGAAAATTGATCTGGTAGGCCCAAAGCAACGCGGATTGGCGATGGGGCTGAATGAATTTGCCGGTTATCTGGCGGTTTCCCTGGCGGCTTTTATGACCGGCTACCTGGCCGCCAATTACAACCTGCGCCCGGTGCCATTCTATCCCGGTTTTGTCTTTGCCGGGTTGGGATTATTGCTCTCGGTCTTTTTTGTGAAAGAAACCCGCTCTTTTGCCCACCGGGAAGCGCAGATGAAAGACGCGGATTCCCCAATCGCCAAAGAATCCCCGCAAAAGCTGCCTTTCACCCAAATCCTTTTGCTGACCAGTTGGAAAGACCGGGCGCTCTTCTCCGCCAGCCAGGCCGGGATGGTCAACAACCTCAACGATGGCATGGTGTGGGGGCTGCTGCCGATTTTCCTGGCCAACAGCGGCCTGTCGCTGGAAAAAATCGGCATTATCGCCGCGGCTTATCCGGCGGTGTGGGGGCTTACCCAGTTGGTCACCGGCGCGCTCAGCGACCGCTGGGGGCGCAAATGGATGATCGCCGCCGGGATGTGAGTGCAGGCCGCCGGGATCGTCTGTTTTGTCATCAGAAATGATTTTTGGATCTGGCTGGCCGGGGCGGTCATTTTGGGATTAGGCACTGCCCTGGTTTATCCCACACTTCTGGCGGCCATCAGCGATGTGGCGCATCCCCACTGGCGGGCCTCGGCGGTAGGCGTTTATCGCTTATGGCGCGACGGGGGGTATGCAATTGGGGCGCTGGCATCCGGCCTGTTGGCGGATACCCTGGGCATCCCTTTCGCAATATTGGCCATCGCTGGTTTAACGCTGTTATCCGGGGTGATTGTCGCTGTGGTGATGTATGAAACTTTGCCGACGCAGCAACCTTCCGCCACGAAAACTACAGACCCGTGAGAATGTAGCCGAGGCAGGCGCTTCCCAACACAATCCAGACAGAACTGATTTTTTTAAACCCAAAAGTCGCAGCGCAGCTCAACAGGAAAATGAGCCAGGCCTGCCAATTGGTAAGAACGCTGATCCCCAACTCCACGGTTACCGCGGCCATAATCCCCATGGCGCTGATGTTCACTGCATCTAAAAAAGCGGAAGCCATTTTTGATTCGCGCAGCCTGGGGATAACCGGGTTTAACAGCGCTACCAGGATGAATGAGGGCAGAAAGATGCCCACCGTTGCAACGATGGCGCCCCAGACCCCGGCCATCTGGTAGCCGATGAAGGTGGCAGTCGATAACACCGGCCCGGGGGTAAACTGGCCGACGGCCACGGCGTCTAATAGTTGCGCCTGAGTAAGCCAGCCCAAATTTTGAACAAACTCCCCTTCTAAATAGGCGATCAAAACGTATCCGCTGCCGAATAAAACCAGGCCGATTTTCAGGAAAATCAAAAACAGTTTCAGGAGAGAAATATCGGACGCGGCGGCGCTGATGGCGAATAACGCCCCGCCGCTGGCGGATTTTTGGTTCAGCCATGCCAAAACCGGTATCCATAGAGAATTCAGGGTGGAGCTCGAATCTTTTTTTTGCGTTAGCCCCCACCAGGCTAAACCGAACAAACCCCCGCCCAGAATGGCCAGCACTTCGTTGATCCCCGCGAAAGATGCCGCCGCCACCAGCGCCCCGACAACCCCTAACTGCCAGCTCTTGAGCGCCTTCTTTCCCAATTGATAAACCGCGCCCCAAATAATGGCGATCACCGCGGGTTTGATGCCGAATAGAAAGGTCTCCAATGCGGGAATGGATTGGTACTGCACGTAAACATAGGCTAAAATTCCGGTAATCAGGGTCGCCGGCAAAATGAAAGCAGCGCCGCCTAAAACCAGCCCCCATCCTCCCGCGCGTTGCAGGCCGCAGTGCATCACCATCTCGGTGGAGTTGGGCCCCGGTATGAGATTCGTTGCGCCCACCAAATCCAGAAAATGCTGGCGGGACATCCATTTTCGCTTATTCACCACTTCATCCTGCATCATGGCGATATGGGCGGCCGGGCCGCCAAAGGCGATCATGCCTAATTTCAAAAAGAGCGCTACGACTTCTTTCAGAGGTCTCATACACTCGTTAAGGGTTAAAAATTGCGTTTCGATTGGAGTACCAGGCTTCAGCTTAGCATTCCTCACACGCAAAACTGAAGTTTTGCACTCCGTCGAGGAAAAACGCCACAAATAATCCGTAACGGATGTATTATCTGCCGACGCCCGGCTCCCTATTCGGGCGTCACCCCTCCAGGTGTGCCAACTGGTGCAGGAAAAACGAAACCGCGTTGCGAATCGCTTCCGGGTGCACGTCGAAGCGCCCGTTGTGCAGATTGGCGGTCATCGTTTCGGTGCGTACCCCGAAGCGCACCATCGCCCCGGGAACTTTCTCGCTGTAAAAGCTGAAATCGTCTCCCCCGGGAGTGCGGAAATCGGTTTGCACTTCTACCGGCAGCCAGAAATTTTCCCGAATATTGCGGTGTAAACTGTGGATCAATTCCGGGTCATTATGGATCGCCGGGGCGCCTTCGCGGTACTCGAAACCGATCTGCGCGCCGCTCTCCTTCTCCAGGTATTGCAGCAGGTCCCGGAACTGCCCGATAAACAAATCCCTTTTCCGGGGATCGCTAATCCGCAGGGTAGCGGTGAGGGAGAGCTTGTTAGGGATGACGTTGTAACCCCGCCCCGCTTCGATCTCCGTGAAGGTGAGGATTACCGCGGAATCTAACAGGTTGATGCGCCGGTACACCATTTGATACCCCTCCTGGATGATGCGGCTGGCCAGCCAGAGCAGGTCCGCGGTCTCATGCGGGCGGGCGGAGTGGCCGCCGGGACCCTCCAGGGTAAGGTCCAGCCGAACGCTTTGCATGTTAATCCAGCCGGGGGTGAGAGCAATGACGCCTAAGGGAAGGCGCGGCTCCATGTGCAATCCCAGGGCATAGCGTACCTGTTCCAGGGCGCCGGCTTCGATCATCCGCGGCGCGCCGCTGGGAATGGGTTCTTCCGCCGGTTGAAACACAAAGCGCAGGTTAAAAGGCAGAACCGCGCCGGAGGTTTTCAAGGCCAGCGCAACTCCCGCCATGACCGCGGTATGGGCGTCGTGCCCGCAGGCGTGGCAAACCCCGGTATTCTGGGAGCGGTAGGGCGTTTCTTTTTCATCCTGCAACGGCAAGGCGTCGATATCTGCGCGCAGCAGAACAAACGGGGCGCCGGGCGCATACACCATCTCGGCGATGACCCCGGTTTGCAAAGGGGTCGAAAAATCCTTGATCCCGTATTCCGCGAGGAGTTCTTTGATTTTTAAAGTGGTGCGAAATTCCTGCCAGCTCAGCTCCGGATGGCGATGAAGGTCCTCCCGAAATCCGACGATGCGCTCGAAAACCGCTTCCACGCCGGCCTGCAATTCCGGCACAGAGGTTTTTTTCAATATCATAATTATCTCTACTTTAAGACTTTAGTTTCTATTCCGCCCCGTTGGGGCTTAGATCAAGGAACTCATTTGTCCCCGGCGCTTCGCACCGGGCTGTTTTATTTTGCCCCGTTGGGGCATTTTTAGTAACTCAGCCCCAACGGGGCGCTAATATAATAGCCCGGAGCATCGCTCCGGGTATAATTGATTACCACAAACCCAGCCCCAAAGGGGCGTAATAAAGGCAATTTTACACATTTACTGGTATTCCATCTTTAAAGTCTTAAAGTAGAATTATTCCCCCGGGCATATTTTTCACTTTTCACTTTTCATTTTGCACTTCCGAAAATAGCCTTTTTGCTGAAAATTTCCACCGGGAAAATATTTTTTCCGGTATTGGAAATTCCTTTTATTGGATTAACTTACAAAGTCTTGATAAAACACCAGGTAACATTGGGGAACGATCCGTTCATACGAGCCTTACATGATCGTTTACCAACATCCGGTTATTAACCAAACGGAGGAGACAGTTATGGGATTTATGAAAGAGTTCAAAGATTTCGCTGTCAAAGGTAACATGATCGACATGGCGGTGGGGATTATCATCGGCGCGGCTTTCGGCAAGGTGATCGCCTCGTTAGTGGGCGACGTGCTCATGCCGCCGTTGGGGTTGTTGGTCGGCAGCGTCAATTTTACCGATTTAGCCCTGACTTTGAAAGAGGCGGCCGGCGACCAGCCCGCGGTCATCTTGAAATACGGCGCGTTCATCCAGACGATTTTCGACTTCATCATCGTCGCCTTTGCCATCTTTATGATGGTGAAGTGGATCAACAAACTCAAACGGCAAAAAGAAGAAGCGCCCGCGGCCCCGCCCGCCCCGCCGGCCCAGGAAGTGCTGCTGCGTGAAATCCGCGATATTTTGAAGCAGCGTTGAGTTTGGATGTTTGAACATCTGCGGGGAGCTTCCGAAGCAGATGGAGTGAAACGGGAAACGTAATGCGTGAAACGTGATGTCCTGGGGTAAAGCTTTTTACGTAATACGTATTACGTTTCACGCTTCACGATTTAAAATGCTTACTTGCATATAATATTTACAAGGAAGGTTCATGGAACGCCGCCGTTTAGTGGGCAGACGCTACGAAGATTACCTGCGCAATAATATCGTGATCGAATTGACGCCCGATGAGGTCGTATGGCGCACGGTTCTATGCGATCCCCGCTACAATCCCCTGATGGACCGGCGCAAAACCGTACGCCGCAAAGACGATTTACCGCGGGATAAGCCTTTTATGCTCTTAAAACCGGAGTGCAGTTTTGCTTTTATGGAAGATTTCATGGAAGTGTGAAGCGCATACAGGAGTGCAAAATTCATTTTGCACTCGGCTACCCCTCCCGCAGCCCGTAGCGGCGGGCAATACTCTCCAACTCTTTGTTCAACCACATCAATTCATCTTTATTGCGGCAGCGTAGGGCCAGTTCGATAACGTTGCCGTCGCTGGCCCGGGTTACCCGGGGATCCTCAGCTATGTGGGCGGAATATTTGCCCATGAATTCTTCCAGCGCCGCGGTCACTTTTTCCTGGTTTTGGGGAACCAGCGCGCACTCGAAAATTACCCGCGCGGTAAACGGCCCGGCAGGAATTTCAGCCGCGTTCTTCCCAAAGAGCTTTCCGATAAACCCCATGCCTGTCTCTTTTATCCGAAATCCGCCGCCTTGAGATTTTCTTCTTTCCCATTTATCCCTCCAAAGCCGGTTCTCTCCTCTCCCTTTTTCCTTCTCACCCTTCGTCAAGCTCAGGGCGGGCTTTCTTACTTCTTACCCCCTCAACTACCGCCCCAGGTCGTTGTAATAAGTTTTTTCCGCAATTTCCGCCCAGCCGACGATGGAATTCCGAAACTCCCGGAAAGATTCGTACACTTTCTTGCTCATCGGATCCTGGGCGATCAACTCCTCGATCACCTCGACGGAATACTGCCGGAAGGCGTTGAGAACGTCTTCCGGGAATTTGAGAATTTGGGTGTTGAATTCCTCGCGGATTTTTTTCAAGTAAAGGTTGTTTTGCGCTTCGAATTCCGAGAGCATCGCCAGGGTGGAGCGATACGCCGCGGCGCGGATGATCTCCTGTAAATCCTTTTCAAGCCCCTCGAAGGCAGATTTATTGATGAATAATTCCAGCACCGTTCCCGGCTCGTGCCAGCCCGGGTAGTAATAATATTGGGCAATCCGCGGAAATCCCATCAAATAGTCGTGATAAGGGCCAATCCATTCCGTCGCGTCGATGACCCCCCGCTCCAGGTTGGTATAGATTTCTCCCCCGGCGGAGAGCACCGCGCTGCCCCCGGCTTTTTTGATAACTTTGCCCCCCAGCCCGGGAATGCGCATTTTCAACCCTTGAATGTCCGTGACCGAATGGATCGGGCGCTTGAACCAGCCCCCCATTTGCACCCCGGTATTGCCGCAGGGCATGGGCAGCAGGTTGAAGGGGGCGTACAACTCTTCCCAGAGCGCCAATCCCCCGCCGAAGAGAATCCAGGCGTTTATCTGCTGGGCGTTCATCCCGAAGGGAACCGCGGAAAAAAATTGCGCCGCCGGCGCTTTTCCCGCCCAATAGTAGGCAGCGCCGTGCCCCATTTCCGCCACCCCCTGGCTGACCGCGTCGAACGCCTCCAGGGCCGGCGCCAATTCCCCGCCGCCATATACCCGGATTTTCAAGCGCCCCCGGGACATCTCCTCCACCCATTTGGCGAACATTTCCGCGCCCTCTCCCAACACCGGGAAACGCGGCGGCCAGGTAGTCACCATTTTCCACTCGTAGGTTTCCCCGGTCTGCACGGCCGGGGCGCCCCCGGTTTGCGATTGCTGCGAGCCGCACCCCAGGGCCAGTGAAGCGCCTCCCAGCGCCGCTGCCGCAGATGCTTTTTTGAGAAATTCCCGGCGATTCAGAATTGCCACGATGCTCTCCTCGTTATCCTGTGGAGTCTGCCACAGCTCATCCAGAATGTTTAATCTGATGCGTATTCTGTATTGCGTAATGCGTAAGAAAAACGCAATACGCATCACCCACAAAGTTTACCCGTCGGAAGATTTTTGTGCAACGAAAATTATTTTTGGGAAAAGTTTGCGCCGATTCGGTACATTTGCCGGAATTGGAACAAATTTGCTTCCCGCCTCTCCCAGGGGGATGACTTTGCCATTGGTTCCCGGAGCGCCGATAATTACATTTACACGATGAAAACGGAAACCCTGTCGTGCGAGAATTTCCGGCTGTTTCGGGCAAGTTTGCTGCGCTGGTATCGCCGCAACCGTCGTAAGCTGCCCTGGCGGGAGACCCGGGAGCCTTACCGGATCTGGATTTCGGAAGTGATGCTGCAACAAACCCGGGTAAGCACGGTGATCCCGTACTTCCAAAATTTCGTGCAAAAATTCCCCACCGTGGAGGCGCTGGCCGCGGCGGATTTACAGGCGGTGTTGAAAAGCTGGGAAGGGCTGGGTTACTACGCCCGGGCGCGCAATCTTCACAGGGCTGCGCAGGCGCTGGCAAACGGGCGCGAAGGGAAAATTCCCGATTCCTACGCCGAATTCCGCCAACTGTCGGGGGTGGGAGAATACATCGCTGCGGCGGTGCTGAGCATCGCCTTTGGGGAGCCCCGGGCCGCCATAGACGGCAATGTGAAGCGGGTGCTGGCGCGGCTGTTTTTGATAGATGCGCCGGTGAATGATTCCGCTTCCGGAAAAATCTTTCGCGAGGCGGGAGACAGGCTCCTGGATCGTGAGCATCCCGGCGATTTTAACCAGGCGATGATGGAGTTAGGGGCGCTCATCTGCCGCCCGCAAAATCCGTTCTGCCGCCAATGCCCGGTTCGCAAATTTTGCGGCGCGTTCGCTCGAAACCGCCAGGAGGTATTTCCCTTCCGAAAACCGCGGGAAGCCACCCCGGAGTACCATATTGCGGTAGGCGTGGTGCGAAGAGATGGCCGGGTGCTGATCACCAGGCGCGCTGAAAAAGGGCTGTTGGGGGGATTATGGGAATTCCCCGGCGGCAAAGTGCGCAAGGGAAGGGAAACCGCCGAACAAGCCTGTCTGCGGGAGATCAAAGAAGAGGTGAATTTAGAAGTAAAAGTGGGCGCGCGCCTTGCCCGGGTCAAGCACGCATACACCCATTTCAAAATCGTGATGGAGGTGTTCCTGTGCGACTATCTTTCCGGAGAGGTAGTTCTGAACGGCCCGCTGGACTTCCGCTGGATTACCGTGGAAGAGATCGGGGAATATCCCTTTCCGGGAGCAAATCATAAATTCATGCCGCAGTTAATCAAGGCGCTACGGAGCTAAGGGGCAGGTATTCAGGCCTTTTAGCGTCAGAGTTGCATACAAAAGAACTCGCAACTCAAAACTCGAAACCCAAAACTCCAATTATGAAATTTCTTACCGAACTCTGCCATTTAGAAGGCAAGAAAATCATTCTCGCCAGCCAGTCGCCCCGCCGCATCGAAATGCTCCACTCCCTGGGGGTGGAATTTGAAATTTTCCCCGCGCAAGTGGATGAAAACCCCGCCGCTTACCGGGATGAGATCGAATTCGCCCGCCTGGTCGCCCAAAGCAAAGCCGGCTGGGTTCACGAAAAACGGCCGGAGGCCGATTTGATCATTGCCGCAGACACCATCGTGGTCAAGGAGGGCAATATTTTCGGCAAACCCCGCGACCACGCGGAGGCGCGCGCCATGCTGCAAACCCTCTCCGGGGCAACCCACCAGGTTATCACCGGAATATGCCTGCGCAGCGCGACGCAGGAAATCATCGACCACGAAATCACCGACGTGGTCTTCGCGTCCCTTTCTGCGGAAGAGATTGAGCTTTACCTCGCCTCCGGCGAGCCGTTCGACAAAGCCGGGGCATACGGCATCCAGGGGTTTGCCTCTGCCTTGATCGAGCGAATCGACGGCTGCTACTTCAACGTGGTGGGATTTCCGCTGGCGCGGTTTTACCGCCATCTGAAAACGCTGTGGTAATCTTTCAGTCATAGACTCTTATAGGACACTGAACCTCTTATTGGCTGCGAGAAAGAAGCGTTCACAAAAACGAGCATCGACATGAAAGAAACCGTTCTCATTATCGACGACGAAGAAGAGCTGCGAAACCTTTTAACAACCTTGCTGAAGTTAGAAGGTTACCAGGTTTTCCAGGCGGCTACCGGCAGGGAGGGTTTGCTCCTTGCGGAAAAGGAAGAACCGGCGGTAATTATTACTGATGTGCGCCTGCCGGATATTTCCGGTTTGAGCCTGCTCCCGCGAATTAAAGAGCAAAACCCCCGCGCGGAGGTGATTGTCCTGACCGCCTACGGCACGATCGAAGACGGGGTTCAGGCTATCAAAGAAGGGGCGTTCGATTACATTACCAAAGGGGATGAGGATAACAAGATCGTTCCGGTGGTGCATCGGGCGATGGAAAAGGCGCGGATGCGATTGCAAATCGAGCACTTGCAGCGCAGCGTCGGCCAGAAATATCATTTCGACAATATTATTGGCAACACCGCTTCTATCCGGCAGGCGATTGAGACCGCCCGCAAAGCCGCGGAGACCGACGTTCCGGTGCTATTGTTAGGAGAAACCGGAACCGGCAAGGAAATTTTCGCCCAGGCCATTCATCACGCCGGCAGCAGGAAGGAACAAGCGTTCATCGCCATCAATTGCAGCGCCTTTGCCAGAGATTTGCTGGAATCGGAGATGTTCGGCTACAAAGCCGGGGCCTTCACCGGGGCAACCAAAAATAAAAAAGGGTTGTTTGAAGAAGCCCATAAAGGCACCCTGTTCCTGGATGAAATCGGCGACCTGGATTTGGCTTTGCAGGCCAAATTACTGCGGGCGCTGGAGGAGCAGAGTTTTATTAAAGCCGGGGATACCAAACCCACCCGGGTGGATGTGCGCCTCATTGCCGCCACCAATCGCAACCTGGAAAAGGAAATTGAGGCGGGAAATTTTCGCGTGGATTTATATTACCGCATCGGGGTGATGAAAATCGAACTGCCGGCATTGCGGGAAAGGCCGGAGGATATTCCGCTGTTTGCGGAATATTTCATCCGGGATTATGCACGGAAGATGAAGCGAAAAATTACGGAGGTTTCACCGGTATTTTTGGAGCGCTTAAAAGAGTATTCCTTTCCCGGCAACATCCGGGAATTGCGCAACGTGATCGAACGGGCAGTAATTCTTTCCGAGGGCCAAAAACTGGCCGAGCAACAGTTGCCGAGAGAATTCTTTCCCGAAAAAACGCACGTACCGACCACTCCTGAAGAATCCACCGACAAATTAGAAGCAATCGAGAAACAGCACATTCTGAAAATCCTGCAACAAACCGGCGGCAACAAAACCCGCGCCGCCGAATTGCTGGGCATCGGCCTCACCACCCTCTACCGCAAATTGCAACGATATGGAATTGGGTAGAGACGTTGCATGCAACGTCTCTACGGCATATTCCTCTGCGATCTCCGCGCCCTCTGCGGTGAATAATTATTTTTACCCTCCCATTTTGAAAGACCACCCTGCCTAAATGAAAGGGTTTTCCCTCCCCGGCTAACCCTGCCTTTCTATCCTCCCGTTTTATTAACCCCCTTTAAATCAATTGATTATCGCCTTGTTTTGCCTCCCGCCTTCGGAGTGGCACACCGCTGGTATTATGAACAATGGCAAAATAACGGTAATAAGAAAACTCTACCGGAGGAAATGAAATGGCATTTTTGATGATCGCAGCAGGTATCGCCCTGTTCTACTTGTTGGACAAATCCATTGATTTTTTTGACAAACTATAAGGAGGATTGCGATGATCGTTTTATTGATTATATCCATCATTGTTTTTGCATATCTGTTTTACGCACTCGTTAAACCGGAGAAATTTTAGGAGCAGCTTATGAATACGGAATTATTCGGAGTGGTAGCAATACTTTTCCTCACCTTCATTCTGGCTTGGCCCTTGGGAAAATATATCAGCAAGGTTTTCAAAGGAGAAAAAGTCTGGAGCGATTTTCTCTCTCCCCTGGAGAATTGGGTCTTGAGAATTTGTTCGATTGACCCGAATGAATCGATGGACTGGAAAAGAAATATGAAAGCGATGCTAAGGCTTAACTTAATATTCTTTCTCTGGTCCATTCTGATTTTGATGATACAAAAATATATACCGATCTGGAATCCGGCCAATATCGGCAATATGGAAGCAACGCTGGCGTATAATACCGCAACCAGTTTTACATCGAACACCAACCTCCAGCATTATTCCGGCGAAACCGGTTTATCCTATTTTTCCCAGTTGCTGGTAATCTGCTTTCTGCAATTTGTATCCGCCGGAACCGGCATTGCCACGCTGGCTTTGTTGTTCAAAGGGCTTGTGCAGAAGCAGGCTGCTGACCTGGGCAATTTTTACCATTTATTCTTGAAAAGCTGCACCCGGATTTTACTGCCCCTGTCAATTGTCGTTGCGATTATCTTTTTATTGAACGGCATGCCAACAACGTTTGCCGGCTTGCAGGAAGTACAGACACTCGAAGGCGATACCGTTCAGGTAGCCACCGGGCCGGTTGCGCCGGTTATCGCCATCAAGCAACTTGGCACCAACGGGGGCGGATTTTTCGGGCCGAATTGTGCGCATCCTTTTGAAAACGCCAACTACCTGACCAACATCAGTGCGAATATTTCGATTTTACTTATACCTGTGGCGCTGGTATTTGCCTTCGGATTTTATCTGAATAGAAAAAAGCTCGCCTGGATATTCTTTGGAGTGATGACCATCGTCTTCCTTACCTTCGTCAGCAGCGCCGCTACTTTTGAATCATCCGGTAATCCCGAAATCGCTAAACTCGGGATTAGCCAGCCGCCGGGTAGCATGGAAGGTAAGGAAGTGCGCTTTGGCGCGGCAGCTTCGGCGCTGTGGGGCGTATCCACCACATCCACTTCCAACGGTTCGGTGAACTCCATGCACGACAGCCAGACGCCGTTTTCCGGCGGCATTTTCCTGCTGGATA
Organism: Calditrichaceae bacterium; assembly: GCA_013360445.1. Taxonomy (GTDB): domain Bacteria; phylum Calditrichota; class Calditrichia; order RBG-13-44-9; family J075; genus JABWBP01. The sequence continues at coordinate 80,123 of JABWBP010000017.1, forward strand.
TGATGATCAACGCCGTTTACGGCGGGGTGGGCGTGGGATTTATCAACTTCTTCATGTTTGTGGTCATCGCCGTTTTTATCGGGGGATTGATGATCGGGAGAACCCCGGAGTTCCTCGGTAAAAAAATCGAGGCGCGGGAAGTTAAAATTGCTTCCCTGGTGATCCTGCTCCATCCCTTTTTAATTCTGGTGGGAACCGCCATCGCTGCCTTTACCGCCGCCATTGAACCGGCTATCGGGTGGTTAAACAATCCATCTTATCACGGCTTTTCGGAAATGCTCTATGAGTTTACTTCCGCCTCCGCCAATAACGGCTCCGGTTTTGAAGGGCTTGCCGACAACACACCTTTCTGGAACATCGCCTGCGGAACCGTCATGCTGCTCGGCAGATATCTTCCCATCATCGGCCCGATCGCCCTTGCCGGCTCGCTGGCTGCCAAGAAAAGCGTTCCCTTCTCCTCCGGGAGTTTGAAGGTGGACAGTTTGGCATTTGGGGTGGTGCTGCTGGGGGTGCTGGTGGTGATTGCGGCATTGTCATTTTTCCCGGCCTTAACCCTGGGACCGATTGCGGAATTTTTTTCTATGTGAGCATAATTTGAGCGGGGTTTCGTAACCCGCCTTCAACCTCACCTAACCCCTCCCGGCGCTGCGCGCCACCCTCCCCTTACCTCTTCCCGGAAGGCCGGGAGAAGGGGAGGGTTGGGTGGGGATGGGTGAGGTAAGAACTTAGATCAAGAGGATTAAAATGAAACGTCCGAAAAATTTAAAATTATTTCAATCCCAGATCATTAAAGAGTCTATTATCGCATCTTTTGTGAAGCTGGATCCGCGACTGATGCTGAAAAACCCGGTGATGTTCACGGTGGAAATCGGCACGGTCATCATGCTGGTTGTGTCGTTCATATCGTTGTCGCCGGACAGCGGCCAGGGTTCGTTTATCTACAATGTTGCCATCACCCTGCTCCTCCTGTTTACAGTGTTATTTGCCAACTTTGCAGAAGCCATTGCCGAGGCCCGCGGGAAAGCCCAGGCCGCTTCCTTGCGAAAAACCAGGCATGAGACGGAAGCGAAACTTCTGTTAAGCGACGGCTCCATCAAAACCGTCAGCTCTTCTCAGTTAAAGAAGGATGACATATTTATCGTGGAGGCCGGGGATACCATCCCGATTGATGGCGAAATCATCGAAGGCATTGCCTCCATCGATGAATCGGCCATTACCGGGGAATCCGCCCCGGTGATCCGGGAAGCGGGAACCGACCATTCCGGGGTTATCGGCGGGACCAAAGTGCTTTCGGATAAAATCAAAGTGCAGGTGACCACCCGGCCCGGGGAAACCTTTTTGGATAAAATGATCGAGCTGGTGGAAGGCGCCAGCCGCCAGAAAACCCCCAATGAAATCGCCCTGACCATTCTCCTGGCCGGTTTCACCATCATCTTTCTTTTGGTGACGGTCACGCTGAAACCCTTCAGCGATTATGCCAACACCGCGGTGACCATTGCCGCGCTCATTTCCTTATTTGTCTGCCTGATTCCCACTACCATCGGCGGGCTGCTTTCCGCCATCGGCATTGCCGGAATGGACCGGGCTTTGCGCGCCAACGTGATTGCCAAATCCGGCAAAGCGGTAGAAAACGCCGGGGACAACGACACGGTGCTGCTGGATAAAACCGGAACCATTACCATCGGCAACCGCAAGGCCACCCATTTGTATCCCTTTAACGGATTCGGGAAACAGGAATTCGTTAAATACTGCCTGCTCAGCTCCCTGGCCGACCCCACCCCGGAAGGTAAATCGATTGTGGAACTTGCCGCGCACCTGGAACCCCAGATCGTGCAGAAAACCGCAAAGGATGGGAAGTTCATTAAATTTACTGCCGAGACCCGAATGAGCGGGATCGACCTGCCCGACGGAACGCAAGTCCGCAAAGGCGCCTGGGACGCCATCAAAAAATGGACCGGCGCAAACGGCGCTAATCAGGCTGAAAAAGAAATCGAGGGTAAAATAGCGGAAATTGCCTCCAATGGCGGAACGCCCCTGGTGGTAAGCATCAATAAAAAGATCGCCGGGGTTGTCCAGCTCGAAGACATTATCAAACCCGGCATCCAGGAGCGTTTTGCCAGGTTAAGAAAGATGGGGGTGAAAACGGTCATGGTCACCGGCGATAATCCCTTAACCGCCAAATATATTGCCAACCAGGCCGGGGTGGATGATTTTATTGCCGAAGCCAAACCGGAAGATAAAATGAATTACATTTTAAAGGAGCAGAAAGAAGGCAAACTGGTGGCCATGATGGGCGACGGAACCAACGACGCCCCGGCGCTGGCGCAGGCCGATGTGGGCGTGGCCATGAATTCCGGCACCCAGGCCGCCAAGGAAGCCTCCAACATGGTGGACCTGGATAATGACCCGACCAAATTGTTAGAAGTGATCGAGATCGGGAAGCAGCTTTTGATTACGCGCGGCAACGTGACGACCTTTTCCATCATCAACGATGTGGCCAAGTATTTCGCCATTGTTCCGGCGCTGTTTGCGACAAGCATTCCTGGGTTAAACGCGTTGAACATCATGAGCCTGGCCAGCCCGGAATCGGCGATTTTATCGGCAGTCATTTTCAACGCCCTGATCATCCCCGCGCTCATTCCGCTGGCTTTAAAAGGCGTGAAGTACAAACCCATCGGCGCCACGGCGCTGCTGACCAGAAATTTGCTGATTTACGGTTTGGGCGGGTTGATCATCCCGTTTATCGGGATAAAGCTGATTGATCTGGTGGTGTCGTTGTTTGTTTAAGAATGGTTTTGTATTTGAATTCAGGGGAATCCGTAGTTTTAACGCTCCGTTCAACCTCACCTAACCCCTCCCGGCGCTTCGCGCCACCCTCCCCTTCCCTCTCATCGTGAGGAGAGGGAAGGGGAGGGTGGGGGTGGGGATGGGTGAGGTTAAAAACGGCACGGAGACCACCCTGTCCCGGAAATTCTTATATCCCATGTGATAGTACAATCTTTAACGGAGGAAAAAATGAAAGCAATTTTGAAAGACCTCAAACTGCATTTCGCAACATTAATTTTATTCGGATTGTTATTCCCGCTGCTGATCTGGGCAATCGGGTTGCTGTTTCCCCATCAATCGAATGGATTGCCCATTTACAAAGAGGGCAAGCTGATCGGCTTTGAAAATATCGGGCAGAAATTTTACTCCGATAAATATTTCTGGGGAAGGCCCTCGGCAATGGATTACAATGGGGCATCTACCGGCGGCTCCAACAAAGGGCCCACCAACCCGGAATACCTGGCGCAAGTGGAAGAGAGGATTCAGCAATTCCTGGATAAAAATCCCGGCGTAAAACGCAGCGAAATACCTTCCGAGCTGGTAACTGCCTCCGGCAGCGGGCTGGACCCGCACATTTCCCCGCAGGGCGCCCGCATCCAGGTCGCGCGGGTGGCTGCCGCCAGAAATCTCGACCCTGAGCGGGTGCGGCAACTGGTAGAATCGCATATCGAAGCGCCTTTGCTGGGGTTATTCGGCACGGCGCGGGTGAATGTGCTGAAATTGAACCTGGCGCTGGATGAGATGGATAGCGGAAATAATACCGATAAAGAGTTGAAAAGCGGGTTATAATTCATTTGCGGATTTGGCTATGACATCCCCCCTGCCCCCCTTCAAAGGGGGGAAATTAGAAAAATCCCCCTTTGAAGGGGGACAAAGGGGGATGTAAATAATGGAGAACGTCATGAAATATTTGCTGAGCATAATAATGATCCTCATCCTGACCGCCGGCAGTCTTCCGGCGCAGGATCGCCCGGAAATAAAAGCCGGGGCGGATCTGGTCAGCCGCTACATCTGGCGCGGTTTTGACATCGGCAGCGCGCCCGGTTTGCAGCCGGCTATTAGCGGTGCATACAAAGGTTTGTCACTGGGAGTATGGGGCGCCTACGCCTTATCTAACGAGAGTTCCGGTGTGGATGAAATCGACGGCTGGTTAAGCTATACGATTTCTTTAAAAGGCATTGCGGTTTCCGCGCTGGTTACCGACTACTATTATCCCAACCTCGGCGGAGATACAGCGGATTCCCAAAATGACCTGTTTAATTACGCCGACTCCGGCGGCGCGCATATCCTGGAAGCGGGATTGCAGATTGCCGGGCCCCGACGCGTCGGGGTGAAGTTTTCCGCGTATTACAACTTCCGCAACGAACCCGGCAATTGCACCTACTTCGAATTATCTTACCGGGCGGCATTCAATTCCGTTGCGCTGGATTTGTTTGCCGGGGCCACCGGCGGCAGTGTGAAGAACCCGGCATTTTATCAAAGCGAGGATTTTAGCTTCATCAACGTTGGGGTGGGAGTGACGAAACAGATTCCCCTGGGCGAAAGTTTTGACCTGCCCTTATTCATCCGCTTCATCATCAACCCGGCGATTGAAAAAGCTTATTTAATTGGGGGTATCTCCCTGTAAGGATACTCCTATGGCAAATTATGCTGTGATCGGCCTGGAAAAATTCGGATATTTGGTATAAAAACGAGTAATTTTGGAATTCCCAATGGATTCTCAAACCTCTCTCTCCGGCAACGTGCAACGATTTCTCGATATGATCCGCGCCGCCAAACGGGGCAAGCTGAAGATCTACATCGGGATGGCCGCCGGGGTGGGGAAAACCTATCGCATGTTGTTAGAAGCGCAGGAACTGATGGCCAGCGGCATCGACCTGGCAATCGGCTTTGTGGAAACGCACGGGCGGGAAGATACCGCCCGTTTAACCGAGAGCATCCCGGCCATTCCCCGCAAAAAACTCTTTTACAAAGGAAAGCAGCTCGAGGAAATGGACGTCGATGCCATCCTGTTCAGAAAACCGGCGGTAGCGCTGGTGGATGAACTGGCGCACACCAACATCCCCGGCTCCCGCAACGAAAAACGCTGGCAGGATGCGGAAGAATTGCTGGAGGCGGGAATCAACGTCATCAGCACCGTGAATATTCAGCATATCGAGAGCATCAACGAACTGGTGGAAAAAATTACCGGGGTAAAAATTAACGAGCGGGTGCCGGACCGCATCCTGCAGGCGGCGGATGAGGTGGTCAACGTGGATTTGACCATTGATGAACTGCTGGAGCGCCTGAAAACCGGAAAGGTGTACGACCTGCAAAAAGTGCCGATTGCCTTGCAAAACTTTTTTCAGAAAGACAAACTGCTGCAACTGCGCGACCTGGCTTTGAAAGAAGTTTCCCGCCTGGTGGAAGGGAAAATCGCCCGGGAAATCCCGGCGGCGGGGCGCGAAAAATTGCAGGCGATTGTCACCGCCATCAGCACCAATTACCGCTCCGGGCGCAAGTTGATTCGCAAATCCTCCCGCCTGGCCTCCTTATACAATTCCAAATGGTACGTGGTGTACGTGCAGACCTCCAAAGAATCCACCGCCAAAATCGATGCCAGCGACCAGCGCCATCTCATCAACAATTTCAAACGCGCCGCAGAGTTGGGGGCGCAGGTGGTGCAGTTGAGCGGGGATCACGTGGCCCGGGCGATTGTCGATTTCGCCAAAAGCAAGGAAGCCTCGTTGCTGGTTATCGGAAAACCGGCCTTTGGCTTTTTCGATCTGCTGGGCTTCCGTAATTTTTTCCGTTTAAAAGAGTTAACCAAATTAACCTCGCAAGAAGGCATAGACATATTACTGGTAGCGCCCGATGAAAACGATTAAATCCAAAATCTTTATCGGATTGACCTTTTTATTTACGGTGATCTTTTTACTGAGCCTGATGGGAATCATTTTTGTTCGACAACTGTCGAGCCAATCCCGGGGCACCATCGTGGATAATTACAGCACCGTGGATTACATGATGAATATGCTCCGCCACCTGGATGATATGTATTCCTGGCAAAGAAAGAATTTCGATGCGGGAAAATCCGCAGTGGAGGATTCGCTGTCCCGCTCAACTTACGACCTCGCCCGCGAGGAGTTCGAGAAAAACCTGCAATTGGAAACCGATAACATCACCGAAGCCGGGGAAGCGGAACTGGTCAATGAGCTGCACGCCGATTATCGCAATTACCTGAACACCTTTGAAAAACTCCTGCCAGGGCAAGACCTTGAGCCGGCGGTGCGGGAAAGCATCCTGCGGGAAGCCTACCTGGAGGTGAGATTTTCCATTTTGGAAATCTATGAAATGAATATGGCTGCCATTCTCAACCGCAACCAGCAGGCGCAGCAAACCGCGCGGGATGTCACGATTTACATGTCGGTCATCGGCTTTTGCAGCATTGTGATCACCCTGTTTTTCCTGTTCACCTTTCCGGGAAAAATCGTTAAGCCGGTTAATGCTCTCACCGAAAAAATCAAAGCGATCAGCGAGCGGAATTATAACCAGCAGTTGCAAATTGATTCCCAGGATGAAATCGGGGAGCTTGCCCGCGCTTTTAACATTATGGCGGCGCGGCTGCATGAGTACGAAGAAAAGCATATCGATCAACTGCTATTTGAAAAAAAACGCATGGAGTCCCTGGTGCAGAGCCTGCACGACGGGGTGCTGGTGCTGGACGAGCAGCGGCGAATCGTTCTGGCGAATCCCACCATCAGCGAATTGACCCACCTGAAGAGCGAGGAACTGCTCTCTTTATACGCCCCGGACGTGGCCGCCCGCAACGACCTGGTTCGCGAAATGATTCAACCGATCATGAACGCGAAGCCGCCCGGGGAAGGGGAAGAGCAGAACCTGATCCGCATCGTGAAGGATAACCGGGAGATGTTTTTCAAATTAGAAACCAGCGAAATAAAAATTTATTCCGAAGCGTTGCGGCAGGAACGGTTTATCGGCTACCTCATTTTGCTGCGGAACGTAACCCACTACCAGGAACGGGATACCGCCAAAACCAACCTGCTGGCCACGGTGCTGCATGAGCTTAAGACCCCCCTCTCTTCCATTAACCTGAGCCTGAAACTGTTGGAAGATACTCGAATGGGGAAATTGAACGAGGAACAGCAGAACGTGGTTAAATCTCTCCGCCAGCAGGGAAACCGCCTGTCGCGGGTCATCAAGGAACTGTTGGAATACTCGCAGATCGAATCCGGCAATATCCGCCTCAAATTTTCCCCGGTGCGCCCGGATGATGTCATCGACCTGGCGGTAAGCGCCCTGATGATGCTGATCGGCGAAAAAGAAATCCAGTTGGAAACGGATATTGAAGAAGGGCTGCCGGCCATCCACGCCGACATCGAAAAAACCGTCTGGGTGCTGGTGAATATTTTGAGCAACGCCATCCGCTATTCCCAAAAAGGCGATACGATTAATATCGGCTTAAAAGCGGAGCCAGAGGGAGTGCGGTTTTTTGTTAGCGACAGCGGTCCCGGGATTGCGGAAGAGGATCAGGCTAAACTTTTTCAGCGTTACGTGCAAGTGGGACAAAAATCGCAGCAGGGCTGGGGGCTGGGTCTGGCCATTTCCAAAGAATTCGTGCAGGCGCAGGGAGGAAAAATCTGGGTGGAAAGCGAGGTGGGGCGGGGGAGCACGTTTTCGTTTAGCTTGCCGCGGGTCTGAGAAGCTGTTTTATGCCGCAGGCATGGCTACGCCAAAAGTTGCCTGCCTGGGGCAGACAGGCCACAAAGGTTCTAAAACACAAAGTTCCACAAAGGAATTGATCTATGAAGGCCGTTTTGATATTGGTTATATTCTTCTTTACCACTCTTTTGATGTTCGCCCAGGAAAAAGAAAAGCCTGCTGTTGGCCGGGATTCATTGCTGGCGGATTTTCAAAGCTACGTGCAGAACTGGATAACTGCTTACAATGGAGGCGACGCCGGGAAACTCATTCCTTTATACGCGGAGGATGCAGAATATATTTCTGCCCACGTGGAGGGGTTAGCAGTCGAGGGGAGAGACCGCGTAATCGAAAATTTTCAAAACGGAATGAATATGGGCGGGCATATCGACTCCGTCGAAATTTTATCCATGAATGTATCCTGTGATCTGGCAACGCTGCTCTGCAAGTACCAGGCAATCAATAGCGGTCAAAAAGCCATGGGCAGAAACCTCCTGGTCTTGAAGAAAATCAATGGAACCTGGCTGATTGTAACCCATCTGACCGTGGTTTAGCAGCGGAATTTTCCCATCAGGCCCACAAATTCCGGTCCAAACTGCGGTATTGAATCGCTTCGCTGATGTGTTCCGGCAGAATATGCTCCGCTCCCGCCAGGTCGGCAATGGTGCGCGAGACCTTCAAAATGCGGTCGTAGGCCCGGGCGGATAATCCCAACTGGGTAATGGCCATTTTCAGCAATTCCTGCCCGCGCTCATCCACCCGGCAATGTCTGCGGATATCCCTGGACTGCATGTCTGCGTTGCAGAAGAGATGTTTGGCGTCGTGAAAGCGCCGCAACTGCACCTCCCGCGCCCGCTGCACCCGTTCGCGAATGTGTTCGGATTTTTCCCCACTGCTTTCCGCCGCCAAATCCTGGTATTTTACCGCCGGCACTTCGATGTGAATATCGATGCGGTCTAACAGCGGCCCGCTGATTCGCGCCAGGTAACGCTGGATTTGCGGCGGGGCGCAGGTGCACTCTTTGTTGGGATCGCTGTAATACCCGCAGGGACAGGGATTCATGGCCGCGGCAAGCATGAAATTGGCCGGGTAGGTAATCGACAGGGTGGCCCGGGCGATGGTCACCCGCCCGTCTTCGAGAGGCTGGCGCATTACTTCTAACACGTTTTTCTTAAATTCCGGCAACTCATCTAAAAAAAGCACCCCGTGATGGCTCAAGCTTACCTCGCCGGGGCGGGGATATTTCCCGCCCCCAATCAGCCCGGCGTCGCTGATGGTGTGGTGGGGAGAGCGGAAAGGGCGGGTGGCGATCAGGGCTTTATCCGAAGGCAGCAGGCCGGCCACGGAATGAATTTTGGTGGTTTCCAGGGCCTCCTCCAGGGTCATGGCCGGCAGGATGGTAGAGAGCCGCTTGGCCAACATGGTTTTGCCGGAGCCGGGCGGCCCGATCATGATGATGTTGTGCCCCCCCGCGGCGGCCACTTCCAGGGAGCGTTTCACGTGTTCCTGGCCTTTCACATCGGAAAAATCCACCAAGTAGTGCCGGCTGACCTCGAAAATTTCTTTCAGATCGATTTTGCAGGGAGGAATCTCTTCCCGGTTATTCAAAAAATCCACGGTCTGGCGCAGGGATTCCACCGGGTACACCTGCAGCTCCTCCACCATGGCCGCCTCTTTGGCGTTGGCGGCGGGCACGATTAGCCCCTTCACGTTTTTCTGCCGCGCCTGCCAGGCCATGGACAGCACCCCGTGCACCGGGCGGAGGGTTCCATCTAAGGCTAACTCTCCTAAGATGATATGGTCGGCTAAGCGTTCCTCGGAAATCTCCCCATGCGCGGCCATGATGCCCACGGCGATGGGAAGATCGTAGCCGGAGCCTTCCTTGCGGATGTCCGCAGGGGCCAGGTTGATGGTGATCCGCCGGGGCGGAAATTCGTAGCCGCTGTTTTTGATCGCTGCAACGACGCGCTCGCGGCTTTCTCTCACTGCGGAATCCGGTAATCCCACCAGCGCCAGGCTCAGCAGCCCTCTTTCTAAGCTGGTTTCGACTTCCACCAGGTAGGCGTCGATGCCCATCAGGGCGGCAGATAAGATTCTGGAGATCATCCCCTGCTCCCGTTTATGATGACTAAAGTGCTTGAAGTGCCTAAAGTGACTAAAGTTGAAAGGAGCGTTTTTGAACTGTTTTCAGCGCTTGATTCTACAAACAATGATGATTTGCATTGCAAAGGAACGCCCCTGAAAATACGGCTTTCTGGTTAGACTTGCAAATCGTAAATAAAACCCGCCGCAAGGCTGGCTCAGGATGAGAAATTTGGGGTTCGGTAGGAAAATTTAAAAAAATGATGCGTGAAACGTGATTCCCTGCCCGCACCACGCTTCACGCATTACCCTTCGACAAGCTCAGGGTAAACTCTTTCACGCAACACGCTTTCACAAATCCCCGCCTAACGAAATATACCAGATCGGCTTGCTGGAACCGCCTTGCAGGTTCTGCTGCCAGGCCACGTCGATGCGCATCAGGAAGTAGAGGAAATAAATTCGCGCTCCCAATCCGTAGCCGCTCACCACATCGTCGAACACCCGCTGGCCCGCTTCGTTGACTTTGCTGAACCGCCAGCCAGGACTGTTATACCACCGGTCGCCGGGGTAAAACGCGGTGCCGATGTCGTAAAACATGGTGCCGCGAATGTTGAACAAGCGCAGCGGCGGAAATCCCAATCCTAAAAACTGGATCAACGGGAAGCGGAATTCCAGGTTGGTGAGCAGGTAGCGGGTTCCCTCCAACTGATAGAAATAGGCTCCCCGTAACGGGGTTACGAAGCGGGAGAAGAAGATGTCGTTGATGTTATCGGTGCGCAGCCGGTTGAGGCTGGATTTGTAGTTGATCCAGTTGTCGATCCCGCCTAAGAAAAAGTGTTCCGGGTTCTCCCCGAAACTGGCCCCCCCGCCTAAGCGAATC
>JABWBP010000109.1 GCA_013360445.1 Calditrichaceae bacterium
TCAGGAGGAATTTCAGGCGAAAACTCTCTAAAACTTCTGCGTCTTTGCGGTGATTTTTTACTTAGGTTAACGCGAATGCGGAAGGCCGGGATGCACTCCTAAAAACACGATGCGGAGGCAGAATCATGAGCAATTGGTTCCAACATCGAAGGAAAAAATTACTTTCCGGCCTGCTTTTATCCGCGGTTTTGCTGCTGGCCGCCTGCACGAAAGAAGCCGAACCTTATACCATGGAAGATTTCGCGAAGGTTGAAAAGATCGACGCCCACGTTCACGCCCATGCGGATCATCCCGCCTTTTTAGAGCAGGCGCTGGCAGACAATTTCCGCCTGTTCACCATCAACGTGGATTACCCGGATTTCCCGCCCATCGAAGAGCAGCAGCGCGTCGCGGTGAAATTCTTGCAGGAGTACCCCGGGCGCATCGCTTATTCCTCTACCTTCCACATGGCCGGCTGGGACGACCCGGCCTGGCAGGAGCAGGTGATCCGCCATCTGGACAGCGCCTTTGCCGGGGGCGCCATCGCCGTGAAGGTATGGAAAAATATCGGGATGGATTTCCGGGATCAGGCCGGAAACCTGGTCATGATCGACGATCCGAAATTCGACCCCATTTTCGCCCACCTCCGGGAGAAAAACATTCTTCTGGTCGGCCACCAGGGGGAGCCGAAGAACTGCTGGCTGCCCATCGAAGAGATGACTGTCAACAACGATAAAGAGTATTTTAAGAACCATCCTCAGTACCACATGTACCTGCATCCGGAATTTCCCTCGTACGAGGACCAAATGAGCGCCCGCGACCGCATGTTGGAAAAGAATCAAGAGTTGCGCTTCATGGGCGCGCACCTGGCCAGCCTGGAGTGGAGCGTGGATGAATTGGCGAAATTTTTGGACCGCTTCCCGAAGGCGGTGGTGGATCTGGCCGCCCGGATGGGGCAGGTGCAATACCAGTCGCAGCGCGACCGGGAGAAGGTGCGCAGCTTTTTCATCAAATACCAGGACCGCCTCCTCTACGCTACGGACCTGACCCACGCCCCGGACTCCGACCCGGAACAGTTCAAACAAGAAGTACATGAGAAATGGCTGACCGACTGGAAATACCTCAACACCGCGGAGATGATGAGCGCCCCGGAGGTTGACGGTGAATTTGAGGGGCTGGCGTTGCCCAAAAAGGTGATCGACAAAATGTACCGCATCAACGCCGAGAAGATCTTTCCGGGCGCCTTTGCGGCGCGGTAGAGTTTGTGGACTCAACCTCCCGAAAAGTCGTATTAGTGTTAAGGGAGCCAGAAAAAAATAATGTACCCAACTGAGCGCACAGAGTTATTGAAACACATTAGCGTTCAGTGGTACAATAAAAAGGGCGAAAGCCCTTCCCCGCCTTGATAAGGAGGGGACAGATTTGCGAAGCGTCCAGCAAGCAAATCAGGGGTGGTTGGGGTGGCCTAAAACGACCTCAAACAACGGAGACTGCAATGAGATACAAAACGATGATGTTCTATATACTTTTTGCTATCACCCTGCTGCTGGTGATAATTGCCTGCCAGAGCGGTCCCAAACCGGTTGCGCAGCTTGCCGGGAAAAATATCCGCATCGGATTCAACCATTTTTTGCACGGGCAGGTTGCCGCCCGGTTCGATGGTAAAGAAATCCCCCTGGCGGATTACACTCCTTCCGAATTCGTCACCGTGGCCGGCAACGACCTCACCGATTTTGTGTTTACCGGCCGGCAGGAAACGGCGCTTACGGATAAAATCGGCAGCGCGAAACAGTTGACCGTGACCGGCGCGGCGGACAATTTACGCAAAGAGGTTTTCGTGACCGTGTATGAGGAGTTTCCCGGCATGGCGGTTTTCCGGGTTGTTTATACCAATACCGGGCAAACCGACATCCAAATCGACCGCTGGGTGAATAACCATTACCGGATCAAGGCCCTGCCGGCCTCCGGGGACGAAACAGTTTTCTGGTCCTACCAAAGCGGCTCTTACGACAGCCGCCCGGATTGGGTGCTGCCCTTGCACGGCGGCTTCACCCAGGAAAATTATATGGGCATGAACGCCAGCGATTACGGCGGCGGTACCCCGGTGGTGGACGTCTGGCGCAGGGACGCCGGCTTAGGCGTCGGCCACCTGGAAATGACCCCAAAGCTGGTCTCCCTGCCGGTCGCCATGTCCGCCGCTCCCGAAGAGACTTTCGCAACGGTGGGGGTGGAATACAAGGTCAACCGGGCGCTCAAACCGGGCGAGAGCTTCGCCACTTTCAACACTTTTGTATCCGTGCACCGGGGCGATTATTTCACCACCCTGACGGAATACCGCCGCTTCATGGAAAAGCAGGGAATTCTTCCGGCAAAATATCCCGATGCCGCCTACGAGCCGGCCTGGTGCGCCTGGGGTTACGAGCGCAATTTCACCATGGAGCAGATTTATAACACCCTTCCGAAAGTGAAGGAGTTGGGTTACCAGTGGGCGGTGTTAGACGACGGCTGGCAAACTGCGGAAGGGGACTGGCATCTGGTAAAATCCAAGTATCCCCGCGGCGATACGGATATGCAGGAGTTCACCCGCACCATCCACCAGGCGGGGATCAAGCCGGGCCTGTGGTGGGCCCCGCTGGCGGTGGACCCCGGCACCGACCTGATCAAAGAGCATCCCGAATATCTTTTGCTGAATAAAGACGGCTCCAAACAGGATATTTCCTGGTGGGACGCCTATTACCTTTGCCCGGCTTATCCCCCGGTGCAGGAATACACCAAAAAGTTGGTAGAAAAAATTATGAAAACCTGGGATTACGACGGGCTGAAGATCGACGGGCAGCATTTGAACGGCGCCCCGCCCTGTTACAATCCCGCTCATAATCACGCCTACCCGGAAGAATCAGTTGAGAAAGTGCCGGAGTTCTTCAAGGCGATTTACGAAACCGCGCTAAGCACCAAACCGCAGGCGGTGGTGCAGATTTGCCCCTGCGGAACCGCCTACGCCTTTCACACCATGCCCTACATGAACCAGCCGGTAGCCTCCGATCCCACCAGCTCCTGGCAAATCCGCCTGAAAGGCAAGACCCTCAAAGCGTTGATGGGGCCTGCGGTTCCCTACTACGGCGACCACGTGGAGTTGAGCGACGGCAAGGATGATTTCGCTTCCACGGTGGGCATCGGCGGGGTGGTGGGAACCAAGTTCACCTGGCCGGTGGGCGCTAAAAAAGATTCGGAAGTGGATTTGACTCCCGAAAAAGAACTGCTCTGGCAGAAATGGACCGCCATTTACCTCGATAAAATGCTCTCCAAAGGCATTTACCGCGGGGAGTTGTACGACCTCGGCTTCGACCGCCCGGAAACCCACGCCATCGAGAAAGATGGGAAAATGTATTACGCCTTCTACGCCGCTTCCTTCCAGGGAACCGTAGAGTTGCGCGGTCTGGAGAAAAAGCCCTACAAAGTGTACGATTACGTGAATGAAAAGGACTACGGCGCGGTTACCGGCCCGGCGGCCAAACTCCCGGTCGAATTTACCCGCTATCTACTGCTGGAAGTCGCGCCGGAGTAATTTGCCAGGAGTGCCAAACTTCAGTTTGGCGAACTCCTTTAACCTCACCCAACCCCTCCCGTCCGCCTTCGGCGGCCACCCTCCCCTTCCCTCTCCTCGCGAGGAGAGGGAAGGGGAGGGTTGGGGTGAGGATGGGTGAGGTTGAGAGTTAAGGACTAACTACGAAACCTGGTTAAGGTTTTCAAAGGTTCTGTGGGAGTATGCAATGAGACACTTTATCTCAGGATTGGCGATGATCATTATGAGCACAACAAATTGGCCTCAGGCACAAAATTTACCCCCCGGGGAGCCGCAATCCGCTCCCCTCCTTGTCAAAAAGACCGCGGAGTTTGCCATCGTCGGCGACGGGAAGAATGCCAACTGGTCAAGAACCGAATGGGTAAGCATTCCGCAGCGGAAAACCTTCGGGGATTCCTTCGAGACCCGGGTGAAGGTGCTCTACTCCGAAACCGGCCTCTATTTCCTGTTCCATTGCCAGGACCAAAAGCTCACCGCCAGCATGGAAGCCGATTTCCTGGATCTGTGGAACGAAGACGTGGTGGAGGTTTTCCTCTGGCCGGATGAGAATTTCCCGGCCTACTTCGAATATGAATTATCGCCCCTGAATTACGAGCTGCCCCTGCTGGTTCCCAATAACAAAGGCGATTTCCTGGGCTGGCTGCCCTGGCATTACCAGGGCGACCGGAAAATTCTCCACGCCACCAGCGTGGAGGGCGGGGAGAAAAAAAGCGGGGCGGAGATCAGCGCCTGGATCGCGGAGTTTTTCATTCCCTACAAATTGTTGAAGCCGCTGGGCAACCTGTCCCCGGTCTCCGGAACCCGCTGGCGCGCCAATCTCTACCGCTGCGACTACGACCGCGGGCAGATGGCCTACTGGACCTGGCAGCCCATCGAAGTGCGCTTTCATGAGTATGAAAGGTTTGGGACGTTGTTGTTTGAATAAATGGAAGTTCGCTGAATCGAGTTGTTTTCAGCGCTATTCTTGGCGCTTTCACCTTTGAGTCTGCCAATTTATCGGCAGGTGGCGGGTTTTAACCCTTGAATCGGGGAGATGATAATGAACCGCCGAACCTTTTTAAAAACCGGGGGCGCTGCGGCGCTGCTGGCAGGGTTGGGGGCAAAACCGGCGCGGGCGCGCATTCCCGCCCACAATTGGGAAGGATCCAATTTCGGCCCCGGCCCGGAGGTGAAAGACCGCCTCTACCAGGGGCCGTTTCCCCAGTACGCCCCGGAAGAATTCCTGCCCGGCAGCGACGTGGTGATGGCGACCACCCCTTCCAAAGACATCGTGCTCAATTACGGGATGGGTCTGACTGTTTACATTTCCGGCGATTATTGGCCGCCGCAAACCAAAGGCGATCCCCTGGAAAAATATTGCGAAGACTTGATCAGCCTGCCCTTCGCGCAGAAAATCTACATTCGCCTCAACTGGCGCGATATTCAGAAGCAGCCCGGCAAGCTGGATTTCCCCGAAGGCTGGAAAATCACTTTCGATCTCGCCCGGCGTTACAACAAACGCGTCGGGTTTCGCATCATGCTGGAGAATCCCGACAGCCCGGAATTGGGCGCGCCGGATTTCGTCACCCAAAAAGTGCCCTACGTAAAACTGCGAGGGGAGTGGGAAACTTCTTCCGAAATCCGCCGCGCTAAAGAGCATAAAATGCCGCGCTACGACCACCCGGAATACCAGGCCGCTTTCCGGGAGCTCAACGCCTTGCTGGCAGCGGAATTAAACGGCAATCCCTTAGTGGAGTACATGGATACCATGATGTACGGCTTCTGGGGCGAGGGGCACACCTGGCCTTTCGACGGCCACCCCTTTCCCGATGACCTCACCGCGGAGCGAACCTGGATTAAAATGATGGAAACCCAGTTGGAGTTCTGGACCATCACCCCGCTGGTGACCAATACCCAGCCGGATTGGAGCCGGGTGGGCAATTCGGAAATGCTCGACCGCACCGTGCGCTCCCACAACTGGCTGCGCACCGATACCATTTTCATCGAGAATACCCAGATCGAAGCCCTCAGCAACCGCCCGCCCTGGATTGCCGCCATCAGCGAGGTGGGCATGACCACCGGGGAGCCGGATAAGCTGCACATCGTTGATGGCGTCACTTATAATGAGAATCTCATCGCCCACGTGATGGATGTGGGGGCGAACTACTGGTCGCTGTGGAACTGGCACAACATCTCCGCTAAAAACATCCTCGGCTATTATGAAAAATACCCGGGGCCGATTGATGAAATTGCCCGCCGCATCGGTTATCGGGTGCGCCCCTCCTGGATCTGGCATTTCGAGAAAGAAGGCTACCCCGGCCTGGTGATGGGTTTTGTGAACGACGGCATCGCCGCGGTTCCCGGCGTGCTGCGGGTAACGGTGTTCAGCGATGATGACAGCGTCAACGCCAGCGGCTGTCTGGACGCCGGGTATCCCCATCCGCGCGGGGTGCGTCAGGCCATGTTCCTGTTGCCCAAAGGCACGGACTGGCAGGGATTAAAAGTGAAAGCGGAACTGGAAGTGAAAGGCGCACGCTACCCGGTCAACTGGGCCTGCCGCCAGCCAGTCAATGCCGACGGATCGTTAACGCTGAAAGCAAACCTGGGACGGTAAGCAGGAGATGAAGCTTGTTAGGTGGGAATTCCCCTCCTTGATAAGGAGGGGACGCGACGTGAAGCGTCCAGCGAACGTCGCAGGGGTGGTTGACACTGCCCAACCGGGAGAACCACCCCTGATTTTCTCGCTGGACGCTTCGAAACTCTGTCCCCTCCTTGTTAAGGCGGGGAATAAAACTGGAAATCCCCTTAGTGTTGATCTATAAACATCCTACAAGAGCAAAATATGCCACATTCCAAATTTGATCTGATCAAAATCTTGATAACCTTTTCGTTCATTATTTCGATTTCCCAAATCTGCCTTGCCCAACCCCCGGAAGCCGCGGCGCAGGGGCAAAACTGGACCCACTACGTGCGCATCGCCGGGCACGGGCTGAATATCAACAATGTGGATCAGATTATCAGCCGCGCTGCGGAAACCCACGTTTTCGGCATCGAAACCGATAACAGCCTGACCGGTTACTATGAAAGTTTCCTCGATCCTGCTGAAAAACTCCAGGCAATGAAGGCGATGGCGGAAAAAGCCCACGCCGCGGGCAACAAAGTGTTCATCTACACCGAGGGGTTGGAGACCATTACCGCCGATGCCGACCGGAAGGAGCGCACCTTTTTCAAAGATCATCCCGACTGGGTGCAGCGCGACATTAGCGGGCGCCCGGCGGTATTCGGCGGCGGCGACGCTTTCTGGATCGATGAAGGCGACGAGGACGTCTGGATCACTCCCTACGCGATGGAATGGCGGGAAATCTTCATGGAGCGCATCCGCCAGATTGCCGCCACCGGCATGGACGGGGTGTTTGTGGATATTCCCTACTGGATGACGCACTTTGAAGGCTGGGAAGACACCTGGGCCAGCTTCGACAATTACACCCTGGCGGCTTTTAAAGCGGTGAGCGGGCTGAACGCCAAAACCGATATTAAGTTAGGCGATTTCAACGATCCCAACTTTATCAAATGGATCGATTTCCGCATCCGCACCCTCACGGAATTTATGAAAGAAGTAGCGGAAAACGGCCGCTCGGTCAACCCCGGTTTCATCACCATTGCGGAAATTTATCCTGGCATCGAGGAATCCGCGCTGCGGGTGGGCGCGGACGTTTATGAAATGTACCAGGTGGTGGACGTGATTGCCCATGAATACAGCGTCGGCGGCTACAAATCCGCGGAGCGCCAGCCGGCGGACTGGTTCGCATTTATGGCTGGCATGTATTCCTTTCGCGCTTTTGCGGAAGGCAAAGCCTCCTGGATGCTCACCTATTCCTGGGAAAACCATGAGAAAATCAAACCTGCGGAGGCCATGGAAAACCTGATGATGTCGCAGCTAATGGCCGGGGCCAACTGCTGGGACGCCGCCAATCACGTAATGTCCGGCTCCAACGACTACGAGGCGCGCGCACGGATTTTCAAATGGATCAGCGAGCACGAAAAAACCTTCTACCTCCCGCGCCAGCCCATCAAGCCGGTCGGGGTGTATTTTTCCCAGAAAACCCGCAACTATTTTGCGGATGAATTTATCCCTTCCTACCGCGGCATTATGTATTTGCTGCTGCAATCGCACCTGGAATTCCAGGTCGTAACGCCGCGCACGCTGGCAAATTTTGGCGGTGAAATACTGATTCTGCCGGATGTGAAATGCCTCAGCGAAGAAGAACTGGCGCAGTTCGAAACCTTTGTCGAATCCGGTAAAAGCCTGGTGATCACCGGGGAGAGCGGGGCGTATGACTACCGGCGGCAGCGCCGGGCGGAGAATCCGCTCCACCAACTGCTGGGCATTCAGGATACCCGCGAAAAAGCTATCTCCGTCTCCGGAAAAAAATTCCTGTATCACCCTTTCTGCATCGGGAAAATTTACTACGAAGCGGTGAACAAAGATTTTAATGAATGGGCGCGGAGCGGGAAATACGAGGGCGCGTCATTTGATCAGCTCAAGAATGATTTTGTGCGGGAGATTACCGCTGATCTGCAATTTCAACCCGCGGTGGAAGTAATTGCCTCCCCGTTCGTCTCCACCCAGGTGGCCGCGGTGAACGGCAACCCCCACGTCTTCATCGCCAATTTTAAAGGGCTGAAAGCCAAAGAAAACGCCAGTCAGCTCCCGGAGAAAAACCTGAAAATCACCTTCCCGGCGGAAAAAATCGGCCAGGTTTACACGCTGGAGTTTATGGGTGCGGTGAAAAAGATCAAGGGAAGCTGGAAAGACGGCAAACTCACCTGTGTAATCCCGGAAATCCGCCGCGGGATGGTGGTGTGGTGCGAATAAACCAGGAGTGTCAAACTTCAGTTTGACCTCCACCCCGGCGTTTCGGGATTGAAGCGAGGGCGAAATGAATCGCGCCTCCCCTTTGCTCCAAGCGCCGGGCCCATCCCGGCTTATGCGGGATGGCACTCCGCTTATCCCCCTTGGTTAAAATGGTGTAACAATGAAACGAGCCTATATCACCCTGTTGACAGCGATTTTCGTCCATTTCCTGAGCTCCCTGTTGGCAGGGCAGGAAACTATCCCGGCGAAAATTGTGATTACTGAAACCGCCGGGCTGGCGCGGGAAAGAGAGTATATCGAAATCCCCCTGCAACTAATCCCCACGGTTCCCGAAACACCGGAGGCGACAGTTTTTGCAATCGACGAAAAAAGCGGCGAAAAAATATTCTGCCAGGTCATCCGGGAACAGGATTCACCGGATAAACGCTTTTCGTTCATCCGCCTGGTGTTTCCGGTTTCCCTTTCCGCCCACGCCAGCAAAACGTTCAGTCTGAAGGAAGAAAAGAGTAGCCCGCAGCGAAAAACCGATCTGCGAATGGAAGGAGAGGGGCTGGAATTAAAAATCGAAAACGAGTTTTACCGCGCCGATTTAACCAAGCGCCCCGAACCGGAACCCAAAATCCATGCCTCCGGGCAGCTTCAGGAACTGCTGATCAAAATGGGTTTTAACCAACTGCTGACCAACGCGGAAGACCGTATCCACTGGGCGCCCAATTTCAAGCGCGAGGAATTGGAATATTACACCACCATCGCCCACTGGGACAATCCCCGGCACTACACCCTCAAAACCGGCAATTACCTCATCCGCACCATCCGGCAGGATTTAGCGCCGGATCACCCGGAAATAATGCTGACCGCGGTCTATAAATTTTACTCCGGCGCGCCCTACTTCAAATTTTATTCCGAGATGGAATTTATTCAAGATCTCCCCCTGGAACTGCTGCGCAATGACGAAATGACCATGGACAGCATGTTTACCCACCTGGCCTTTCAGCGCCCCGGCGGGGAAATTGTGGAAGTGGGAATAGAAGAGCGGCAGAAAATTCTGGATCAACATCCGATTGAAGATGATGCTCCCTGGGTGTGTTTTTTCAATGCCGATCATGGGTTTGCTTACGGTACAATTCGACTGCGCTATAATAATCGCAACCGCGTTGGAGAATTATCCCCCACCTATTTACCGCATACCCAAATCGGCGCCTGGCTGGATAGAAGATACTGGAACCGGCGGTTAATCCATGACCATCTCACATTTGTTCCGGAAGGCAGCCGCTACGCGGAGGAGAATGCTTACCTGGTTTTCAGGATTGGGAAAACGGAAACGGATCGTTTTGAGACCATCGAATACTGGGCGAAACGGCTGCGCCGGCCGCTGGAAGTGCGGGTGCTTCCGGGAGGGGGAAAGTAGGCGGTAGGCAAGTAGGCAGTAGGAACTGTAAAACAAGCATCCTTGCTTGTAGAAAAATGCAGGAGGAGTCTTATGCCAAAAAAAATGTCGCGAAGAAAATTCATCCGAACATCCGCGGCCGCGGCGGCGGGGATTTCCCTGGGAGTGGGGGCGTTTGCGAAGCCGCAGAGGAAGGTTGCGGCAAGCGACACCATCCTGATGGGCGTCATCGGCACCGGCGACCGCGGCGCCTGGGAAGTGGAAATTATGCAGCACACCCCGGGAATGAAAGTGGTGGCCTGCTGCGATATTTATCCCCCGCACCTTGCCAACGGTTTGCAATACGCGGAGAAAAATGCCAAAGCCTATGAGGATTATCGCAAAATGCTGCAGAATAGAGACCTCGACGGCATTTTGATTTGCACCCCGCAGCATTTGCATTATCAAATGGCGCTGGATACCCTGGCAACCGGCAAACACATCATCTGCCAGAAAACCATGACCTTGAATACCACCGAGGCGTTGGCGCTCTCCAAAGCGGTGAAGCAGTCCCAAAGCGTTTTCCAGGTGGCTTACCAATGGCAAAGCAATCCGTTGTTCCAGAAAGTGGGGGAGATGATCCGCTCCGGCGACTGTGGCCAGATCACCCATATTCGCTGCAATTATAATCGCAATACCAACTGGCGCACCCCGGTGGATGATCCGAAGTACGAGCACCTGCTCAACTGGCGCATGTACCGCGAGTATTCCGGGGGGCTGATGGCGGAGCTGTGTTCCCACCACATCAACGTAGTAAACTGGTTTTTAAGCGCGCTGCCGCTAAAAGTTACCGGGTTCGGCGGCATCGACTACTGGAAAGACGGGCGGGAAACCTACGACAACGTTACCACCATCTTTGAATATCCCGGCGGCGTGAAAGCCACCTTTCAGGCTATTACCACCAATGCCTTCGAAAACGTTTCCATGATTTTTATGGGCACGGAGGGCGCCATCACCCTGCGCAAAGAAGAAGGCCAGGAGGCCCATTTTTACGCCGAGCCGAAACAGGTAGAAAAAATCATGGCGGAAGAGAGCGAATCCGTGGAAGCGATCACCAGCGCCACCCGCCGCGCCTGGGCGGGCAGCAAAGCCATTCCCATCACGGTGGAAAATCACACCAAAGATGATTTTGAGACCACCCGCGCCATGTTCCTGGATTTCATCGACTGCGTGCGCAACGGAAAAATGCCCCAATCCAACGTGAACAACGGGCGCGATGTCTCCATTTGCGTGGATATGGCGCTGCGGGCCATGGAGAACGGCGTTATTGAGAAGTGGAAGGCGGAGTATTCGGGGTAACTTAGTGTGTAAGTGCGAAAGTGTTATAGTGTTCATGTTACAAGATTACAAGATTGCAAGAACACAAGAACACAAGAACACAAAAAACAAACAGATCGAGAGTTCAACCATGAAAAAACAGGTACTTTTTATCCTGATTTCTATTTTCGTATTCAGCCAGGCTTTGATTCCAGCGTCTTTTCAGAATCCCCGCGTTGGTATCGTCATCAGCAAAACCAGTTTTCAGCAGCACTGGGGAGTAACCCAGATGGCGGCGCACGGCTGGGCGGCGGCGGTTAATTTGGCCGGAATCCCTTACGACTGTCTCTTTTTAGAGGATTTGCCCGACCTTAAAAATCTGGCGGATTACAATCTGTTGATTTTCGGGCAATGCGGTTATGCAGAGGACGATCTCTACAAAAAATTAATTCCCGCCCTCACCCCATATCTTTCCGCCGGCGGAAATATCTTGATCGACGGCCCGCTGGCGATCAATGACGCCAAAGCGCGGGAGCGAAACCACGAAAAACTGGATGAAATCCTGGGGATCAAATATGGCGGTTTCCACGGCAATTCGGAATTTCGCATCAAAATCAATAAGAACAGCCACTACATCACCCGACCCTTTGAGGCGCGGCAATTCCTCACTCAGCATCTGGTCAGCGGGTTAAATATTCTTGATTTCAAAGAAAATGGAGTATCGCTGCTGATCACCACCGATGAAGAAGAAAGTTATCCCTTCCTGGCCTGCCGGGAGAACGGAAAAAACCGCCTGGCGCTGGTCAGCGATTTCAGCACCTGGTCCGGGGCGGCCTCTTTCTTCCGCAACGTGCAGCCGCAGGTTTTTTACCCCAACCAGCTATTCAACGTGATGATCCGGGCGATCCACTGGGCGGTTTACGGGGATTTGCAAAACCCCTTCCCGGTTCCCCAGCTCTCCAACGCCAATCTAACCGCCATCGTGCGTTTGGACGCGGACGCCAGCGCCAATTTGGACGCGCAGGTGAAAACCCTCAACTACCTGATAAACCTGGCCAAGGAAACCGGGGTGGTGCCGGTGTATGCCTGGGTCTCCAGTGGCGCGACCAAAGCTGGTTGGCAGGATTTAGCGCCGCTCGGCAAAAAACTGGAGGATGTTGGCGGGGAGATCGGCACTCACAGCCGCTTCCACAAGATCGACCGGGGAATGACCGAGCAGCGCTGGAAAGAAGAATTGGATGACGCCATCCATGAGATCGAATACAACATGGGCGATTATGAATATCCCATCGGCAAGGTGGAGTGGTTCATCAATCCCGGAAATACGATTTACATGGATGATTACGAGCAGGTAGCGCGGCGTTTTTCGTTCTACATGACCCACGGGTTCGAGCAGGACATGCCCCTGGGCTGGGGAAATCTCACCTGGTACACCGGCCCTCACCCAAACATGGTGGTGTTGGAAAACACCCCTTCCCCGGATTACCAGTGGTTTTATGACCCGGAATGGAGTTACACCACCCAGCAAATCACCGCTTACCAGGAAGCGATCTTCGACCACATTTTCCAGAATATCGGGCGCGGGGTAATCTTCAACCAGATGTGGCACGATTACTCTATCACCTCCCAGCCGCAGTACGGCAAGTCCCGGATCATGAACCAGAAAAACATCGCCATGTACGACGCCATCAGCGCAAAGTTCGCTAACTACCCGATTTATTGCCCGGAGCCGGAAGACCTGGGCCACAAGCTGCGGGCCATGGCGCAGTGGGAATATTCCTGGGAATCGAATGATAATGCAGTGAAATTCCGGATTGATCTGGCAAAGGTGCGCCTGGATACCATCGCCTATTTTACCGGCGGGATGGGGTTAAGGATTGAGAATACCGCAGATTATATCCAAAATGTGAGCATCAACGGCGCTGCGCATTACGGATTCAACAAGCAGACGGTGATCCTGCCGAATTTGAAAAAAGGGATCAATGAAATTCAAGTAACACTCGGCCCCAATCCGTACCGGGAGCCGCATTTAACCTACGTTTCCAAGCGACTGCCCGCCCTGCAAAGCAACGGAACCGACCTGGAAGCGGAACTACTTGCCAAAAGCAAAGCCCGTTTTTCTTTTTATGTGGAGGATCCCTTCGTATTGCTCCATGCCGACTGGCAGGAGTGGAATCGTACCGGCGACCATGCGCTAAACGGTTACGTAACCTCCGACCGCAAAATTGTGTTGCGTAAACTTGCGGGCGGCGATTTCCGCATTACCCGCGCCACTTTGCCAATCGTTGAGTTTTCGCAAAGCGAAAATACCGTCTCACTAACCTTGCAGAATGCAGAAACAGGGGAGAGGTCGCTCTGGTTCAGCAGCGCCAAAGCGCCCAAAAAAGCGCTGCTGAATTCCGGGGAAATCCCCTTTGAAAAGCCCGCCGGTTCTTTCCGGCTTACCCTGCCGGAGTTTGCAGAAAAGGCAGATTTACAGATTATGTTTTGATTTTCGACGGAGTGCCAAACTTTAGTTTGGCCGTGGTAGGCAAGCTGAAGTTTGGCTCGTTCCGAAGTTGTACTTCGGCATGCCATTGTAAGCGAAACTTCGCAATCAGGGGCGCAGCACAAATTGCACTTCATTTCCCCGAAGGGGAAAAATACCATAGCCCAGGGCAACGCCCTGGGGGCGGGAATCAAAAAATGTTTAAAGCCCTTGATGCCCTTTCAGGGCTGACATAGACCATTTGTGCAATTTGTGCTGCGCCCGCAACCAGCGTCGTTCAAAGCAGAACGTTGAACGAGGATAATACCCCGGCCAAACTGAAGTTTGGCACTCTAGAAAAAAATTCAGGAGGAAATATGCCAATCAAGCAAAAAATCCTTTTTACGCTGACACTTGGTGCAGCCGTTTCACTTCTTTGGGCGTGCTCCAAACCGGGGGAAGCGCCGGCCTGGAAACCTCTGGCCGACTGGGGGCACTGGATTTTAGGCCATCGCAGTAACCCGGAATTTTTGGAAAAAAACCACATGACGGTAACATTCGGGAGCGGTGCGCCCAACTTCGAGACCGTTACCCGCGCCCAATTCGACAGCCTGATGAATGCCGCCAAAGTGTTCAATCAACGCTACCACGAGCAAGGGTACATCGTGTTGCGCTATTTGTCCACTTCGCTGAACGGCGATTCCGAAACGCGCACCTCCGAACCACAAAAAAATCAAATCCACCTGCTGAAATTTTACAATGAGCATTGGCAGAATTTCGAAGATTACCTGGGACCGAAACCGGCGGCGGATCCCACCTTCTGGATGATGGTGCATCCCGACGGCAGTTTTCCATACTACCGCTACGCGCCTTACGGCCAGGAAACCGATGAGGGTTTTGAAGCCTGGGGCTGCCCGGATAATCCCGACTACCTGCGCTACATGGAAGGCAAAGTGCGCGCCCAGGCCGAGACCGGCATCGACGGCTCCTACGTGGATTGGACCCACGTCGCCGGCGGTACATGTTATTGCGATTATACCCGGCAGAATTTTATTCAATATTTGAAAAAGTATTTACCGCCGGAAGTGGGGCAGGCCAAATACGGCCGCAGCGATTACGAGGGCATCGAACTGCCGCAAAAACGCGGGGATAAATTCTGGATGGAGTGGATTACCTATCGCGGGCAGGCGGTGGCGGAATTCCACCAGCGCCTGCGCACGGTTGCCCGGAAATACAATCCCGATTTTATGATTTCCGGGAACGTCTTCGGCGGATTCGGCTACGGCCCGATTGCCTATGACGCCGCCGGGAACATGGAAATGCTCGGCAAAGTGGACGATTTCATCTACTCCGAAATGCAGGAATACCTGGATTCCGCCCCGCGCAAGCGCGAAGACGGCGTCAAAGTCACCAACAGCCCGGCGCTGAAGTTTCTGGCCTCGGCCTCGCACGGCAAGCCAACGATTATTTACGCCACGGAGATCACCCCGCCGATCTTCCCCGATCCCACGGAAAAATGTTTGAGCGCCATGGCGCAGATTAATATCGCCGAGGCGGCGGCCAATCACGCGATTTTCCGCGAAAAACGGGAAACCCCGCCGGGCGCGACGGAAATTTATGCTTTCCTGGCGCAAAATCGTGAAAATATGGTGGGCGCGCAGCTTTACAGCAATGTAGCAGTGCTCGCCTCGCTCAATCAATACCTGGCGGACGAGATAAGCTTCGCCTTCAGCGCTTCGCGGGTGCTGGCCGACCGGGGCGTTTCGCACGTGATGATTGTGGAAGACGATTTGCTCTCCGGCGACCTGAACCGTTTCGATCTGATCTATCTTCCCTACCTGCCGCTGCTCAGCCGGGAAAAACAGCAAGCGCTGGTAAAATATGCTCAAAATGGCGGGAAACTGCTGATTTTAGGCGAAAGCGGCTTCAAGAGCGAATTCAACCTGCCACATTCGGAGATTGTTCTGGCCGCTATGTTTGACGGCGGAGTGTATCCCGCTCAAGTAACCGAAAAAGCAACCGGCAACGGCGTTGTAACCTTCATGCCCCTGGCCATCCCTCCCGCGAAATTTTTGGTTCCGGTGGAATCGAAGGGCGATGTGACCACCTTTGGCCCTGCGATGGCGGAGGTTTTCCCGGACATCCCGGAAGGCTACACTCGTAACCGCATCGATCCGCACTTGCGAGGTTACCTGGAACAGGCGGCGGATAAACTTACGGAAATGCTCTCCGGAAACATGACCCGGGTAAACGCCAACTCTCCCTATGTGGAGATGACTGCCATGTGGAATAAAGAGAAAAATGTTTTGCTGGTGCACCTGGTAAATTACGACGTAACCGTGGCGGGCGACGTCGCCCCGGCGCAAAATGCGGCGGTAGAAGTGCTGCTGCCGCAGGGAAAACGCGCGAAGAGTGCGGCTTACAGCGGGGTTTTATCGGAGATGAAGCCGCTGGAATTCACTTCCGAGAAGCGGGGCTCCCGGGAGAAGATTGCCTTCACAGCGGGCGCGGTGAATGTGTACGGGCTGGCAGTAGTGGAGTTGGAATAGACGCCGTTGGGGCGCTCCAATGCGCTTTTCAGAGCGCCGCGCTCCCGATGACGACCCCTCCTAATATCAAGGTAGTAAGCCCCAGGGTATAGGTCAGGAATTTGAACCGGTTCACCTTGCGAATTTGCTCCTGGAGGGTAGCGTCGGTATTCTTCAAGGTTGTTCGCAATTCTTCGATATCCACCTGGTTATTCTTGATAATGTTCTTGAACTCGGCATTTTCCTGCGCCAGGTTGGTTATCGTCGAATCCTTGAAGGCGTTTTCTTGTTCGAGGGTGGCGATCAACCCCTGGTAACGCGGAAGCACCTCCATCCGCAGGTTCCGGTATTCCACGGCCATGCGATAGGGAAATACAAAACCGACATTATTATTGGCGTCTCTGAGGGTGATGACGGTATCCGGTTGAATCTTACTCTGGCTCATTAATGGGAGGGGACTTAGCAAGCTCATTAAGCTCGCGAGACAGACTATCCAGCGTGCCATGGTATTCATAGATGCCTCTCAATGCGTTTTTGAGTTCCGTGGTCTTTCGCCTTGACTCGACTCGCAGGGAATCGATTTTTTGGATAAGAGAAAGCCGTTCGGCCATGAGCGAATCGATGCGGGCGTAAATTTTTTCATTCTCCTTTGCCAGCGAATCGGATTTTGCCAGGGTTTCTTTGATCTCCTCCCGGGCCTTGCGCAGCGCTTCTTTATCCTCGTCGAAGAACTGCACATAGATAAAGATGGCAATCGCCGCTGCGATCAGGATTAAAACGAGATTTTTAAGGGACTCTTTCATGGTCGCTTCCTATTTTAGATTATTAATGCGAATTACCAGTTGAAAAATTATGGCCACGAAGACACCAGGACGTTAAGGAAGCACAAAGAAATAGAAGAAATTTGTTACTATTCAGCCACATGGTTCGATAAACTCACCATGCGAAGTTCACAGAGGCCACAGAGGAAGAATTTTGGGTATCCACCACTTCGTGGAGCAAAATGCCTGAATAGTTACAGAAATTTAAGGATATAAACGCTAAAACCTTTGTGAAACTTCCTGTCTTGGTTTCTTGGTGGCAAACTTTCTTCAATGTCATCCCCAACTGGTAATTGGCATTATTAAGGATTATGCTGCCGTTCAGCCGCTAAAATACACCCATATCGCGCCAACCACAACCGCTAAAATGATCGACAACCGCGCGTCCCTCCGCCGCCGGGCCGGAAACCTTTCAATAAAAAATCAACCCCAACACGCTATCCGCCAGGATCACCAGGAAAATGGCGCTGACCACCGCCCGGGTGGTGTAACGCCCCACCCCTTCCGCGCCCCCGCGCACCCGGAAACCGAAAAAACTCCCCGTAATTACGATGATCCCGGAAAACACCAGGCTCTTGACAATCCCGGTTACTATGTCTTGAAAATAGAGCACTTCGACCATGCGATTGTAAAAGATCGTCGGGGAGAGGTCCAGGTAAAAATGGGCGATCACCAACCCGCCAAAGATGCCGCACAGGTCCGCGATGATGGTGAGCAGGGGCAGGGTGAACACGCTGGCGTGCAATTTGGGAATCACCACGTAGCGCACCGGGTTGAGGGCCATGGTTTTGAGGGCGTCGATCTCTTCCGTGACCACCATGGTGGCGATCTCGGAGGTGATGGCCGACCCGCTCCGCCCGGCAATCATGATCGCGGTGAGCAGGGGGCCCATCTCCCGGGTCATGGCGATCACCACTAAATCGGTAATGAAAATATTCGCTCCGAACTGGCGCAACTGCTGGGCGGATTGCAGCGCCAGCACCAGCCCGATCATAAAGGCAATCAGCGCCACAATCGGCAGCGCGTTTACCCCGATCAGCACCGCCTGGTTGACGAATTCTCCCTTGCGATGGGCGCGGGAGCCGGAAATATCCCGCACCCCCCAGTAGGTTATGTCCGCCACTAAGTAGAAAAACTCCGGGATGCCGGTGAACAGGAAATAGTAAATCTTTCCCCCCATGCGTTCCCAAAATCCCTCTGCTTTCGGCGCGGGAGGCTCTGGCGCGTCGCCGCCGGAAAAGGTCTCGATGGTGGCCTGAAGCTGCGCGGGAGCGCCGCCCAGCTCCACGGCCAGGCCTTTTTGGGCGGCATGGCGCTCCAGGTAGCGCAGGGCGGTTACCCCGGCGCTGTCGAGCTGCTCCAACTGCCCCAGGTCGATTTTCAGATGGGAGCGCGGGTATCGCTCCAGCAGGCGCAGCAGTTGGGGCAGAAACCGCTCCACCGCCGGCAGGGTGAACTGCTGCTTCAGGTAGAGGATCTCTCCCCGGAGATCGTAGCTGAATGCGGGAGGGGTGGTTTTGAATTTGCGGGATCTGAATCGCATGGGAGCGGCTCTCACTCCTGGCCCGGCGAAGCTGGCGCGGCTGCCTGGTTTTCCTTTAAATAGGCTTCTATTTTATCGCCCAGGTGGGCCAGTTCCTCTTTCAAAATACCGCTGACTGCGGCGGCCAGGAGATTGATATTCCGTTTCTGAAGGATTTGCGATTCGTTGAAGGAGTGGAGCACCGCCCGCTCCCCGGAGACCCGGTCGTACAATTCCCAGTCCAGGCGCAGGTGGGCGAGGAGGCGGTTTTTCTGATCTATCGCTTCTAATTGGTGAATCCGGGTATAAAGCTCGTATTGGGGAGTTTCGCGACCCAGCCGGGAGGAAACCATGGCAAACAAGCGCCGGGATTGCAGGTAATCCTCCACCTGGGCGGCGATGGCCTCATCCGGGCGCACCGCCCATTCGTGCTCCTGGTAATAATTCAATTCGTGGGTGCCGATGCGCACCGCAATGCGCTTCTGGGCGTAAGCGGGGGCGATTTCCAGGGGGGCTATCTCGCAATAACCGCTGCTGAGCGGGGTTCTGGCCAGGGCTGCGGAGTCGCGGGCCACGGGAAATTCGATCACGTAATACTGCCGCGTTACCGTCCGGCTTCCGCAGGAGAACCCCAGCAGCGCCAGGCCCAGGAAAGGCAGGATAAAGGTTATTCGCTTCATGCTCATCGTTCCAGGCGTTTATCGGGGATATTTTTGGTTTTAGCGCCGCGCAGCAGCAGCGAGGGGTCGGATTGCAACATCCGGGAGACCTCTTCGAGGTATTCCGAGGTCAGTTTCAGGCGCTCCATGCTGACGATGAAATCCTGCCCGCCCCGCTCCAGCCCGCGATCCATCAGCGAGAGCATTTGATTGGTGCGTTCCGCCACGGTGCGCAATTCCCCGATCAGCGCCACTAAGTTGGCTTCCTTCAACTTGGCGGAAATGGCCTGGGTGTTGGCCAGGATTTGCTCCAGGGTATCGCTGCGGGCGATGCGGTGCACGTCCTGCAGGGTTGCCTGCAGCAGCACTGCGGCGCTGTCCAGCCGGGCGGCGATCTGCTGGCTGGTTTCCAGGGTGAGGCGCATGTTGCGGCGATTCTCGTCTAAGATCCCGTTCATTTTCTCGAACGCCGAGCCGGCCTGCTCCGCCAGGCGGGTAAACTTGTTGAGATTGTCCGGGCGGGTAAACGCTTGCAGGTTGTTGAGGATTTGATCTAACTTGCGGGTCATTACATCCGCCCGGTCGGTAATTTCTTCCGATAAAGAAGTGCCCGGTTGAATGTAGCCGCCCGGTTTCAGGCGCTCCGCTTCGTTGCTGCCCCCGCGAATCTCGATGGTCTTCAGCCCGGTAATCCCGATGGCGTTGATGTCCGCCTGGGAATCGGTTTTGATGGGGGTGCCATGGGTAAGCTCTACGGTAATGATCACCCGGGTGACGTTTTTGGGATCGATGCGCACGTCATCCACCACCCCCACCTTGATTCCCAGGTATTTTACCGGGCTGCCCACTTCCAGGCCGCCCACGGAGAGGTCTTCATAAGCGATGTAATAAATATCGCTCTCTTTCAACAACTGCTGGCGGGTAATCACCCCGATCAATCCCAACAGGGCGATCAAGCTGACCGCGATAAAGATACTCAGGCGAAGTTTTTGGGCGCGTGTGGGCATGGAATGATCCGTAATGAAGCGTTTATTTCAATTTTAGATGAATTTTGATTGCCGTTGCTACTCCAGCCGAAACGGGGGAAACTTCTTCCACAGCCGCTCGAACTCCCCGCAAAAAGGTTTCACCAGCCGGGGATCGTCGGTGACCAGCAGGTTTTCATGGTTCCCCGTGGAGGCGCTGCGGGTCCAGTTGAAACTGCCGGTGAGCAGAATCCGGCAATCGAAGATCGCAAATTTATGGTGCATGTGCTCGCTGGCGTGGTCGATTTTGACCGGGATGCCGGCGTGGGCGATCTTCACGATGTCGGAACCGCGGGCCTTGATTTTTTCATCATCGGTGATGATGCGGATGCTCTGCCCGCGTTTATACACTTGGTAAATGGCCTCGGTGATGCGGTCATCGGTAATGGTGAAAACGCAAATATCCACAGAGCTTTTAACGTGCCTGAACAACCTTAAAATTCCCTGCAAGCACTCCTCGCCGGGGTTAAAATGCACCTGGGCCAGGGTGGAGTAACTTCCCGCCAGCGTCTGGTCGATGATCCGGCTGATCTCTTCCACCCGCTCCAAAATTTCCAGCGAGGGCGATTCCATCATCTTGCTGACGGCAATTTTGAAGGCCAGATCGCGGATGTGCCCCAGCAAGCGGGGATCGCCCCCGCAGTAGCGTATCAACTGGTCCAATTCCTCGCGCCGGGAATTGGTCAACTGTTTGGCGTTGAATGCGCGTTTGAGAATCGTCTCCAGATATTCTTCATCCATTACCGAACGTCCTCCTCCAAAGAATT
The DNA here is from genome assembly GCA_013360445.1 of Calditrichaceae bacterium. GTDB lineage: Bacteria > Calditrichota > Calditrichia > RBG-13-44-9 > J075 > JABWBP01. The sequence continues at coordinate 20,890 of JABWBP010000109.1, forward strand.
CGTCAGGTAAAGCAGTTGATCGATGGATGGTTGGAAGTTAAATGGCTGAATGGTTAAATGGCTAAATGGTTAGTCAACCATTCAACCATCCAACCATTTAACAATTTAACCACCCAACCTACCGCCGGTCTCTTAATCGATACACAAACTTCAATCCCGACCAGTTTTCATCCACCGCGCAGACTTTCACGTCCACCATGCCGTGCCAGAGGCCGATCTCCCGGATGATATTTTCGTTGAGATCCGAGGGAATGGGGGACGATTTCTTCGGCCAGGAAATCCACAGCATCCCGTTTTGCGCCAGCGCCCCCTTCAGCTCATCGAAATGCGCTTCTAATTCCGCCTGCTGGCTGGTAAAAAACTGGATGAAATCCAGCCCCGCTTCCAGGTGGCGCAGCCGGGTTACCCCGGGCGGCAGCGGGCCTAAGGTCTCCTCATAATCTTCCGGCGGGTTGATGATCGCCGCCCGGAAGCCCGCTTTGATGCCCAATTTTTTCACCAAAGGAGCGCCTGAATACCCGGCGGACATAAGCGTTTCACTTCAACTTTCGACATTCCAGGGTTGTTTGCCATCACTCATGGTTAATTAAGCCGAATAACGCTTCAACTTTTTCCCGGCGGCTGGCCAGGGGTAAGGTGAATATAAACCGGAATTCCTCAATCCGCAATCCGAAATCTTTTCCATTCCCGTCCTTATATAAAATTTCTTACCAACCGCGGGTTTTCTCATTAAATTTGCCCCTCGAATTTCCGGTCAGGAAAGCATTTGCGCATGGGCCAGCTTTTTCGTAAAACTTTCGGCATCCACCAGGGAGAAGAACTCCGCGCCCTGCTGATGCTCGCTTACATCTTCCTGGTGATCTCCTCCCTGCTGATCATCAAACCGGTGAGCAACGCCCTGTTCCTCTCCCAATTCGGGGTGGCGCAGCTTCCCGCCGCGTTCATTTTAGTAGCGATTTTTGCCGCGCTGGTGACCATCCTCTATTCCCGCCTGGCGCGGAAACTTCCCCTCAATACTCTGGTCATCCGTTCCCTCTATACCTTCATCATCTGCCTGGCGGTTTTCCGGTTGCTGTTCTATATTCGCTCCCTGGAAAGCCTCGCCCTGTACCTGTTTTACATCTGGGTGGCGATTTTTGCATTGATTGCTACCTCGCAGTTCTGGGTGCTCGCCAACCTGGTGTTCAACGCCCGGGAGGCCAAGCGCCTCTTCGGTTTTATCGGTTCGGGGGGAATCGCGGGGGGAATTTTCGGGGGGTATTTGACCAACTTTTTAGCGCCGTTGATCGGCACCGAAAACCTGCTCTTCGTCTGCATCTTCTTGCTCTACCTCTGCATTCCCATTACCCGCACGGTCTGGCGGCGCAGCGTGGAGGGCAGCGACGATTTCCAACCCCCGGCGCAGGAGTTGAGCGCCCATCCGCTCATCTACCCCTTCAAACTGCTCCGCAAATCGCAATTATTGACCCTGCTGGCCGGGCTGGTGGGCATCAGCGTGCTGGCCGCCAAAGTGGTGGATTACGAATTCAGCGCCGTGGCCGCGGCCAGCATTGCAGATCAGGACGAACTGGCCGCCTTCTTCGGGTTCTGGCTCTCCAATTTGAATATCGTTTCCCTGTTGATCCAGTTGTTTATCACCCGCCGGGTGGTAGGGGTATTCGGGGTGGGCGCCTCCCTGTTCTTCCTGCCGGTGGGAATTCTGCTGGGGGCTTTCGCTATCCTGGCGTTCCCGGCGCTCTGGGCGGCGGTGCTCTTAAAGGTCAGCGACGGCAGTTTGAAGCAGTCCATCAACCGTTCCGGCATGGAACTGTTAGCCCTGCCGGTTCCCGCGGAAGTTAAAAACCAGGCCAAGACCTTCATCGACGTATTCATCGACAGCTTCGCCACCGGGGTGGGGGGGATTTTACTGAGCATTTTCGCGGTGGGGTTGAGTTTTTCGGTGCGCCAGGTCGGTTTGATCATCATCGCGCTGGTGGCCGCCTGGCTCTTCCTGGCGGTGCAAATTCGCCGGGAATACATTCGCTCCTTCCGCCGGAAGATCGAGCGCGAAAAGGAGCTTCCCGCGCAGCCGGAACCGCGCCTCGCCGGCGAATCGGAGTTGGGCGGGTTGATCCGGGCGCTGGAGAAAGGGGAAGAGACGCAGGTTTTACCGGCGCTCAAGATGGTGAAAGAAATTCAGAATCCCGCTTTGATCCCCAGTTTCAAAAAACTCATCGCCCATCCCTCCCGGGCGGTGCGTTTGGAGGTGCTGGAAAACATCTATTTTTACAAGAACGGCGAATTCCTCGCGGAAGTGCGGGGGCTGGTGAATGATCCCGATCAGGAGATCAAAACCCGGGCGATTGAGTACCTCTTCCGCCATTCCCCGGCGGACCCCATCGCGCTGGCAAAACATTACTTAGCAGATGAAGATTACCGGGTGCGCGGGGCGGCGCTGTTGGCCATTGCCCGGGAAAGCCGTAAAAACCAGGCGCTAAAGGAAATCTTTCGCATCCGGGAATTGATCGAAGCGAGCATCAGGGAGATTCCCCGGGCGCAGGACCAGGCGCAGGCGGAATTCACCAAAATCAACTGCGCCCGGGCTATCGGCGCGGTGAATGAGCCGGCCCTGTATCCCCATTTGCACGCCTTTCTCGGCGCCGCTTCCCCGGCGGTATTGAAAGCGGCGATCGTGGGGGCGGCGCAAACCGGGCAGCGGGAATTCATCCCGGCGCTGATTCGCTGCTTGGGCAATCCCGCGGTCTGGCACTACGCCCGCCAGGCCCTCTCCAGCTTCGGGCTGAACATCATCGATATGCTGGCCTCTTACCTGGAGAACCCGGAGACGGAACCGGCCATCCGCCGGAATATTCCCCGGGTGCTGGCCTCCATGGGGGTTCAGAAGTCCGTGGGGGTGCTGCTGCGCCACCTGGACCAGCCGGATGCGGATATTCGTGACGCGGTGTTGAAAGGATTGAGCCGGCTGCGGGTAAAATTCCCCCATTTGAAGTTCGACGAAGCGCGGGTGGGCAGGCAGATCGATGCGGAGTGCGAGAATTATTTGCAGAACCTGGCCAGGCTGCAGGCCCTCGCCGCTCCCGAATCCCCGGCGCAGCAATCGCGCGATCCGCGGGAGGGCGCGGAATCCCGCCAACAGTTGGAAGAGACCCTCGGCAAGCGGTTGGACCGGAATTTGGAGCGGATTTTCCGCCTGCTCATCCTGCTCTATCCCACCGATGACATTTACAGCGCCTATTTGGGGATTCAAAAAACCGGTGCGCCGGACGTGCAGGCCAGCGCTTTGGAATTTCTCGACAACCTGTTAGAGCCGGGGCTAAAGCGCATGGTCATTCCCATCCTGGAAACCGTTATCCGGGAAGCCGCCCCCGCGGACCTTTTGAAACGATTCGATATTCGCACTTAACTCGTAACTCGTAATACGTAACTCGCTGATCGCCAATTACTCTTCGGTCTCCGTGCTGTCCTCCGCCGCCGGGGTTACTTTTTTGATCTCTTCCATCTTGATCTCTTCTTTCTTCTCTAACTTGCGAATGATGCGGTCCAGGTAGGTGGCGATGGTCTGGTGCTCCACCGCGGAGTTCTTTTTCAGCACGTTGGACATCAGCCCCACCAGGTAGGTGCGCCCGGAGGGATGCTCCACAATGGCCACGGAGTTCATCACGTTTTCCGCGTTGCCGCGGTACTGCCCGCACTCGTAGCCCTCTTCCGGTTTGCAGCGGTAGAGGCTGCCGGATTTGTAATACACCGCGGCGCTGTCCAGCGCCGGGGCGGCGGCGTAGCGAATGCGCCGGGCGGTCATGTACAGCAGCCGCTTGATCTCCAAGCTCGACCACTCATCCACCAATTTTCCCCGCTCCAGGGCGATCAAATACTTCAGGAACCCTAACGGGGTGGCGGTGCTGCGCTCCCCGGGCACGATCTTTTTTCCGGTGGCGGTAAAAAAACTCCCTAATTTGAATTCGTTTTCCCCGATGCCGGCCGCCCGCAGGGGATCGTTCACCACTGCAACCGCTAACATTCGCAGGGAATCTTTGGGCGTTTTATCGAAAAATTGCTGCTCCTGCTCCGCGCTGGGGGGATAATTTCCCCCGAATTTGCGCAGCAGCATCGCCTCTTTCCACACCACGCTGGCCGCGGCGTTGGAACTGGCGGAGAGCATGTGGTCCACCCATTCGTAGAGGGTAAACGTGTCGCCTACTTTTACCGCCCGGGAGACGAAGGCTTGATTCTCCCGGTTATACACCGGCACCTGGTGGTGGTTGGGGATCACCCAGCGATCTGCCGTAACCGTGCGGGTGCGCAGCAGCAGGCGGCGCTGCTCGGTAAATTCCGGGAAGAGCCGCTGTAATTCCGCGAACAACCCCGCGGCAATGGCTAACTTGCCCACGCTGCCGGGGGAAAACTGCCGCTCCGCCTGCCGCCCGGCAAAACGCAGCTTTTGGCCGGGGGTAATCGCCAGCGCCGCCAGGGAGTAACTTTCATGGCGATTTGGGAACAGCGCCTCCACCTGCTTTTGGAACTCCGGATCCGCCGGGGGCAGAACCGCCAGGCTGTCGCCCCGGGCATTTTGCAGGTTGAGTTTGATATCGGAAATGGAGCGCTGCCCGCCGTAGGGCGGTTTGGTTCCCCGCAATTGGTCTTCCATCACCAGGCTCAACCGTTCCAGGCGGCGGATGCCGGTAACGTTGTAGCCGTCGATGGGGTAACTGAAGAGCGCCTCAACCAGCAGGAGGATAAGGGGAAACCAGATCAAGAGAATTAGAACGCGACGATTCATGCCAATCACCTTTCCGTTCGATGCCAATTCTTTTTGAGCACCGCTAAAGATACAAAAAATAACCGCTGCCTGCTATGCCGGGAATATTGATTCTTTAAAAAAATGCAGTAAGTTGACATCAATGCGGCCCGATCAAATAAGATCAGAGGAGGATGAGCATGTTTTACTGCCGGAGTTTATTCAGCTTGGTAATTATGCTGGCAGTGCAAAATTTGCTACCCCTCCCCCAATCTGGCAAGAAAATTAAATAACCTGTTGATAATTAAATCATAGTAAGATATATTTATGCCGCTTTCTCGTAGCATCAACAATGCGGAGGAAAGGATAATGGGACAGAGGCTGGTGGTTGGTCTTTTTCAAGGTTGGATTGATATTCTTTGCGAATGTCGTTCTGAGAATATGAAAATGCTATCATATCCCCCGCACCGCGCCCCAAAGGGCGCCATTAAGGCTGTTCTGGAAAACACTCTCCCAAATGCTTTCTAATAAAAAATATTATGATTTCAGTCAACAGGGTTTAAGCGGATAATTGTAGATTACCCTTTCTTCATACAATTTAGTGGAAGCAGGATACGTTTGAATGCCAATGAATGAGCGACTAAAAACCCAAAGGAGGTGATGGATTGATATAGCAGAGTGATAATGGAAAGATAAGGAATTTGTTTGGATGGGAGGCCAATGGCTGAGGAAGGCGCTTTAAATGGTTGAAGTAGTTGTTTAAAGTAATTTTTGTAAGGCCCATATAATCAATCAAGAGGAGATTGAAATGAAAAAGTTGATGGTTCTGTTTGTGATTCTGGTGGTTGCGTTTGCCCTGCCGACGATGGCGCAAACCTGGCTTGGCCCGGTCGTCGGCGTAAACCTGGCCAATGTGAGCGTTGAAGAAGACGAAGAAGGCGTGGATTACGGGATGCTCACCGGTTTTGCCTTCGGCGGGGTTGCCTCGTTCGGCCTGAGTGAAATGATGAGTCTGCAACTCGAGCCGACCTATATGCAAAAAGGGTCGAATATTGAGATCGAAGGCTTTGGGGATGCCAAGCTTAAACTCGCTTATATTGATATCCCCGTGCTGCTGAAGATCGCTTTCGGGCAGTCCAATGTTAAACCCTACGCGTTGGTCGGCGGGAATATCGGTTTCCTGATGAGCGCTAAATTAGAAGACGAAGATGTGAAGGATGACGCCGAAAGCCTCGATTACGGCCTCAACTTCGGCGCCGGGGTAAGCATCCCCATGGGAACCAACAATTTCTTCATCGAAGCGCAGTATGCTTTAGGCCTTGCCGATATCACCAAACCGATTGAAGTTACCGGTGCTGACGACATCGATACTTCGGACAAAAACACCGGCATCCAGATCAAAGCCGGGATCATGTTCCCGCTCGGCGGCCAGTAAGCCAATCCGTTCTCTTCTCGAATCGAGAGAGACGCAATTTCTTCCGAAACAAAAGGCACAACCATTGGTTGTGCCTTTTGCTTCTTAATCCTTGATGGTGGGAGATTTTGAAGCCACAACCAGAAGATGAGCGCTGCGCTATAGCTATAATTTGGGCGTAAAAAGTGACTAATGTCTGAATGTCCAAACTTCAAAGGAGACAGAAATGAAAAAGCCCGTGACGATGGTATGTGTTCTGGCCGTATTATTTTTGTTTAATTTGGGATATAGCCAGGATAATGACGACAATTTCGATGTAGGTTCGAAGGCTTTGTTGTTCCAATTCAGCGGTTTTAGCTCTCTAAACGCCGATGAATATTTGGGCGGCATAGGGGGTAAGTTTTATATGTCGCCTACCATGGCCGTGCGAGCTGGTTTACAATTCGCAAGTGACAAAGAAACTGATCCATTCAACCCTACTCCAAATACTACCGAAACTGGCAAAGATGGCGAAGAAACAGCCACAACTCTTGGAATTAATGCTGCCGTCGAGATACACATGGGAGCTAAACGGGTAAGTCCCTATGTGGGGGTAGGGATTCTATATAGAACTCGATCAACGGAGAGGAAAACCAAGGTAACAGACCCCACTCCGCAAACAACTATAAAGAATGAAGATGGATATACTGAAATAGGATTTGCCGGCCTGGTGGGTGCGGAATTCTTCCTCTACAAAAAGATGATCAGTCTTGCGGCAGAATACCAACTGGGATATGGGAAACGTTCATTTAAGGATCTGGAAGTAACTTCAGCCAGTACAACAATCACCATAAAACAAGGCTCAGGAAGTTCGTTAGGAATAAATTCTGCGGGAGTATTAACATTGGCAATTTACTTTCCGTAGTTTTTGAATAAAGTATTACCGATCCTGAAAATACAAAGGGCTGCAGATAACGAGTAATTCACTCATGTCGGCAGCCCTTTGCACTTTTGGAGCGATTGTATTCGCGGTATCGCTGTGTTCAAGTAATTGACCAGCTCAAAGCAGATTAAAACCCGTATCCTAACCGCAGACCGATATAATTCGCGTCGGAAATGATCATATAGAACGCCGAAGCATCCAGCGGGCCGAATTCCACCCCCACCGTGGGGGCAAAGCTGAATTCGGTCGAGGAGTCATCACTTTCCCCTCCCCCGGGCGATTTGGTTGTTACCTTAAAATTATGAAACCCCAACTGCCCCGCGAGATAGAGCTTGGGCATCGGCAATACATAAAATCGCACCCCGGCAAGAATGGGAATGGCGCTGTAATCATATTCAACGTTTCCCGCGGGTGTTTGAAAATCCTTTCCGCCAAAGATCATATATCCCGCGTGGGCAGACAGGTTGATTGCCGGCATGAGGGTGAACATGGCAAACGCGGTTAAGCCGTAACCGGTGCCGGCGACATCGCCGAAATCGCCCTGGGGCATGGCCAGGTTCCCTTCCACGCCAAATTTCAGCCCCGGCAGCGCATACACGGATTGATACAGACTCATACCCGCCAGAATCAACAGAACCATCAGTAACCTTTTCATGAATAGATCCTCCGTAATGGGTTTGGTAAGGTTATGGAATTAGATGGGGAAATCGCATCTCGCTTGAAATACCGGTCTTTCTGTCGCTTTAATCTCTTCTCCGCCAGGGATGGTCATAGACTCCTTCGGAGATACCCTGGAAATGCTGAATATAGTCTCCGGGGCATGAAAACTGCAAAAGTATTTTCAGGAATTCCCAAAAACTTTTTTCCGGCTGCGCCGCAAACTCAATATCGGCAGAATTGCCATACATTCGCCAATCAGCATTCCTGCATTGGCCAGGGGTTGATCCCTCTCACGAAAACCCTCCCGGGAAATTCGAGCACCTAAAGCCCGAAGGAATTCATCCGAAATTTCCAGCTATTCAATTTTTAATGGATGGTTACTATTCAGCCACAGAGACCACAGAGGTCACAGAGGAAGATTTGGGGGTATCCACCACTTCGTGGAGAGCATTTAGAGCCTTATATCCCTGTAGATTTTTTTTATGTCTCTGTGCTCTCTGTGGCCTCTGTGGCAAAACGCCTGAATAGTGACAATGGATGAAACTTTTTACGGGAGAAAAACGATGCAACGTCCTGATTTCATTACCGACGAGCACCTGGGGGTTTTGGCCGCTCAGGAGGAAACTCTGCTCGGGAATCTTTTTAGCGCCGTTCCCCTGCTGCTGAAATGTTTCCCGGAGCTGACCGCCCCCCAGGCGCAGGAAGTGCTGCGCTACTGGTGGTGCAGTATGAAAACGCTTGCACAAGATACGGTTCTGGCGAGTTGAGAAGTGGGAAGTTTGAAGCGACCGGGAGACCTCAAAGGTTTTGGAAACCTTTGAGGTCTGAACCCTATTGAAAAAGCGCGGAGACAATTTTATAGCTTCCGAAATACATCCCGATGGCGCCCCCCAGGCTGGAGAAAATAAAGACCAGCAACACTCTCAGGAGTTTGTTCTGCCACCATTTCTTGAACTTTCCCACGTCCTCGCGCACGGTTTGAAATTCTTTTACCATCGGCGGCCGCAGGTAGGCCTGCACCAGCGCCGCCACGTACCCCACCCCGATGGCCGGGCTGAGGGTGGTGATCGGCGCTCCTAACAGTGCGGAGAGAACCGTAACCGGGTGCCCCCAGGCCAGCAGCGTCCCCAGCGCGCTGGGAAGCCCGGTGGCGAGTATCCAGAAAAAGATACTATGGCCGGCGGTGTCGATTCCCCGGGTCCAGCCGATGTAAAAAATCGATCCCAACACCAGCGCCGGAATGCTCCACCCGATCCATTTCCAGGCCGGGGAGGCCGGGGGAATCTGCTCGATTTCCCGCAAATCCCGGTGCTGGTTTTCAGCGAGCGCTTTGCTGATGCCTTCTAAATGCCCCGCCCCTACCACGGCGACGATTTTTTCGCCCTCCGCCGCTTTGATTTTCTGCGCCAGGTAAGCATCCCGCTCGTCGATCAGCACGGTTTTCAATACCGGCATGGCTTTGCCCAACTCGGCGATCAGCTCCGAGAGCATATCCTTGCGGCGCAGCTCGCTCAATTTTTCTTCGGAAATTTCCTGCTTTTCGAATATTCCCGCCAGGCCGATGGCCAGCAGCTCCATCTTCTTCCAGAAGGAGAGCAGGTGCCAGGCCCGCCGCAGGGTAACGCGAATGTCGCGGTCGCACAGGGCGATGGGGATATTCTGCTCTGCGGCCACTTTGGTGGCTTCTAACAATTCCACCCCGGGCATTACGCCTAACTGGTCGCCTAATTTTTTCTGATACGAGGCTAACAGCAGGTTAATGATCAAGGTGCTGAGCTGCTTCTGGCGTATGATCGCGCGCAGGTCCAGCGACTCCCAGCGGTTCTGTTCGGAAAGGCTTTTGTGGCGCTGGGCGTCCAATTCCACGCACACGCAATCGGGGCGTTCATTGGTGATGACTTCCCGCACCAACTCCGCGGATTGCCGGGATACGTGAGCGGTTCCCACTAAAATAAATTCCCGCCCCTCTTTTTCGAGTATCCGAACTTCTTCGGGGTAATTTCTATTCAAAGATTTTTCCTCTTCCATATATGCTTATTTTTCCGTATTCCCTGTTACGCAGGTAAGTGTGCGCTTAAACGTGGCCGGAAACAGAGTTTCCACGATTATTGCGTTCCAAAACAGGAGATTTGGAACGAGTTGGTTGCTGAGTTTTGCGCTTTCATCTCAACCACGATTAAGCGCATACTTACCGTTACGCAATACGCAATACGTATTCCGTATTTCGTATCTCCCGCGCCTTGTTCGCCGGCTACAAGCAGGCAATCTTCCCACCGTCCACCGCCAGGCTTACCCCGTTGATGTAGGAGGCCGCCGGGGAGGCTAAAAATGCGATTGCGGCGGCGATTTCTTCCGGGTTGCCGAAGCGCCCGGCGGGAATTTCCGCCAGCAATTCCGCTTCGATCTCCGGGGCGGTTTTTCCGGATTTCCGCGCCCGGTCTTCGATGATCGCCTGCAGCCGCCCGGTTTTGGTGGTTCCCGGCAGCACGTTATTCACCGTGATCCCAAAAGATCCCAATTCCCGGGAAAGGGTTTTGGACCAGCTCGCCACCGCCCCGCGGATGGTGTTGGAAACTCCCAGGTCCAGGATCGGCTGCTTTACCGAGGTGGAGATGACGTTGACGATCCGGCCATATCCCTCCGCTTTCATCCCCGGGACCAGCGCCTGCGCCAGAACCTGGTTGCAGAGCAGGTGCATGGAGAATGCTTTCAGGAACGCCTGCGGTTCAGCCCGGCTAGCGTAACCGGGAGGAGGGCCGCCGGTGTTGTTCACCAGAACGTGAACCGGGGGATTTTGAGCCATGAAGCGCTCCGCTTTTTCCCGGAGCGCCTCGGGATCGTTGAAATCCGCGCAAATGTAGTCGTGGCGCTGGCCGCGGCCGGCGGGGAGTTCTTCGCGCACCCGGCGCAGCGCCGCTTCATCGCGCGCCAGCAGGATTACCCGGGCGCCCAATTGCGCCAACTGCACCGCCGCTGCATGGCCGATGCCCCGGGTGCTGCCGCAGACGAAGGCGTTTTTTTGGTCTAAGCTTATTTCCATGACGACAATTTACTTTTTACTCCGGCTAAAATAAAATCCCAAATTTTCTTCGATCTCCGGCGGCAGGGCCGGCAATTGCGAGCGGGGAATCAGGAACGTGGAGAGGTTGAACAAATCCGCGAATACCCGGTGGCTCTCCGCGGTCTGTTTCAGGTAGCTGTAGCCGGCCGAGCCGCCGGTGCCGGTTTTGCGCCCGATCATGCGCAGCACCATCAGGGCGTGGCGGTAGCGCCAGGTGGAGAGAAGCTCGTCGATGTCCACAACGGCGGAGAGCAGCCGGTAGGGCAGGTGCAAAATGGGCTGGTCGCGGTAGAGGTGAATGAACAGCGCCGCCAGGGTGGCGCGGTAAGATAGCCGCCTCCGTTCTTCGCCGATCAACTGGTTGTGCGCCGCTTCGGAAAAGATGGTCTGGAAGTGCTTTTCGTTCGCCTGCATCATCTGCAAACGGCTCTGTTTCTCTTCATCGGGCAGCAGGGGATTGTGCTGCACCGTTTCCCGCTCATCGGCTAACATTTTTTCCACCGCTTCCCGGTAGGTTTTCAGGAAATCGAACCCCGTTAACACCAGAAAGGGGGTGCGCTCCAGCCAGTTTTCCAGCAGATCGAAAAAAGAAGGCGCTTTCTCCATCTCCAGGAGCCGGGTTTGTTCTTCTTCGGAAAAAAGGGTGTGGTAGGCTTGCTGGCTGTATTTGATCCGCCGGGCGGGGGACAGCCCTAATTTGATTTCCAGCGCCCGGAACTGGAAGCTCTGGAATCCGGAAGCGGGGGTTAAAAAGTGCCGGAAATCCAGAAAATCCAGGGGCGTCATGGTTTCCAGGATGCGAACCTGGTCGATCATGATTTTCTGGATTTCGATGATCCGCTGCAGGCGGGATACCGCCACGCCGATGTTGCGCTCGTCGATATATTGCTCCCGGAACATCTCGAGTACCGAATCCAGCTCGTGCAGGATTTGTTTGAACCATAATTCGTAAGTCTGGTGAATAACGATAAAGAGCATCTCGTCGTGGGCGGAAACGCCGCGCTCCCGGCTGATGGGCGACTGGCTGGAGAGAACCCGTTCCAACTGCAAATATCCGGCGTAACTTACCGGCTCGTTTTTTTTCTTCATGCTCGTCCTTTTGAATTTATGTACTTGATGTTACGCAGGCCAGAAAAATTTTGCCTCAGAGACCACAGAGTGCACAGAGAAAATCGAATGTTTATTGACCTGGCAGCACAGTGGGAAATGAAAACCCTACATCAGCCCTCGGAAAAATGAAACCTCTGAGTTCTCTGTGGCCTCTGTGGCAAAATGCGTAACATCAGTTATGTAGAAGAGCCTATGGCAAATTCGTCGAGGTTGGTTTTGCCGATGATCAGGCCGTCTTCGGCGAGGATTTTTGCGATGGCCGTGGCGCTATCATGGAGAGATAAAATGATCCAGCATCCGGGAAGCGCAGGTTACCCGGCGATTTTTCAGGTAGATATTATCTTCGACCGCGATGACCACGCCGCGCAGTTTCCCGCTTTGCCGCGCCGTTTGCCGCTTCTCAATTGCCGCCTGGGTAAAGGTGCTATCCCGGTCTGCCGCATGCGCGTTAACCTAAGTAAAAAAATCACCGCAAAGGCGCTAAGACGCAGAGGTTTTAGAGAGTTCTCGCCTGAAATTCCTCCTGATCTTCACAAAAATCAACACTGTTTTCTTGCGTCTTTGCGGTAAAAAATACCTGAGGTTTACGCCTGTGCGCCCTGCCGGGATGCGTTTTTAGCGGGTTTGCCGCTGCTTTCTTACCCGTTCTTCTGCGCCGGTTCGGTTTTTTCCCCGGCTTCGTCGGCGCTTTTCGGCGGGACGCTCTGGCGCGGCTTTTCATCGATTTTATTGATGTCGAACTCATCCTTGAGTCCCTGGGTGGCGCTTTTAAACTCCCGGATGGACTTGCCCAGGGAGCGGGCCAGTTCCGGCAGCCGTTTGGCGCCGAACAGGATGATAATGATCAGGAAAATAACTAAAATTTCCGTGGGCCCCATGTTAAACATTGCCGGCCTCCTTCGGTTGATTTGCATTCAAAGAAATTGTTCAGCCTCTTTGGAAAAGACTCGGAAAAGGTTGCATGGCAAATTGCACCCCGGCATTCCGGGCGTCTTTCAACAACCTGAATTCCGTCAATCCAGCCAGCGGAGAAAGTAGGCCACCATAAAAATGCCTAATACCCCGATGATGTTGATGTTCAGGGAGAATCCCAGGGTAAACGTAATTACCTTGAGATCGAAAAGCGCCGGCCCCACGCCAAAACCGGCCGATTGCATAAAAAACTGCTTGACCACCCCTTCCGGCAGCAGCAAGCCGACGATGTCTCCCAGGACGCTCCCAACCACACTTCCCAATATTATGATGATTACATAGAATCCCAAGCTTTTTTTTCTCATGGGCGATGGAGGTCCTTTGGTTTTGGTTCAGGTTTAAGTTCCATATTCCCGGTTCGTTATTCTTTTTTTAATAATGCCAATTACCAGTTGGGGATGACATTGAAGAAAGTTTGCCACCAAGACACCAAGACAGGGAGTTTCACAAAGGTTTTAGCGTTTATATCCGTAACTATTCAGGCGTTTTGCCACAGAGGCCACAGAGAGCACAGAGACATAAAAAAATTCCTAATCAAATCACAAATACAGGGATATAAGGCTCTAAA